>JBBQSX010000024.1:0-27797 GCA_038213545.1 Burkholderiales bacterium | reverse complement strand
GTCGCTCCGAAGAACTTCGTCGCACAGAGCTTTGTCGACATCGAGACCGACATTTGCGTGATCCCGCCCAACATCTTCGCGCTGGCCCGGACGATGTAATATTTCCGCATCCCGCGCAACGTGCTGACCATTTGCCTGGGCAAGAGCACCTACGCGCGCTGCGGGATCATCGTCAACGTCACGCCCTTCGAGCCCGAGTGGGAGGGTTATGTGACGCTGGAGTTCAGCAACACCACGCCGCTGCCGGCCAAGATCTACGCGGGCGAGGGCTGCGCGCAGGTGCTGTTCTTCGAGAGCGACAAGGACGATGTCTGCGAGGTCAGCTACAAAGACCGCGGAGGCAAGTACCAGGGGCAGACCGGGGTGACGTTGCCCAAGGCTTGACCTGCATCAAGGCCGTGTGGGACATGCGCCGATAGCATCGGTCGCCATGTCCAGCAATCCTGTCTTTCTCGGTTCACCCGACCCGATTCCCGCGAATCAACCCCTTCCGCACCGCAAGGTGATCCGCGGCTGGCTGGCTCCCATCGTCGAACGCCGCACCGCGCGCGCCATCGCCCTGCTGGCGCTGGACTGGGCGATCTTTGCCGCGCTGATGGTGTTCACTGTGCTGCTGTCGGCTTGGTGGGCCAAGCTGCTTTCTGGCCTGGCGGCGGGCTTCATGATCGGGCGCCTCTTCATCATTGGCCATGACGCCTGCCACCAGAGCTACACGCCGCACCGCGGACTCAACCGCGTGCTGGGCCGCATCGCCATGCTGCCCTCGCTCACGCCCTACAGCCTGTGGGAAGTGGGACACAACGTTGTGCACCACGGCTACACCAACCTCAAGGGCGTCGACTTCGTCTGGGCGCCGCTGACCCGTGCCGAATTCGACGCGCTCAACCCCGGACAGCGCGCCCTAGAGCGCCTCTATCGCAGCGGCTGGGGCCCGGCGGCTTACTACCTGGTGGAGATGTGGTGGAAGCGCATGTTCTTCCCGCGCAAGACCTATATGGGCACGCGGCGCGCTGAATTCGTCTGGGACGGCATGGTCGTGGTGGCCACCGCCGCTGTGTGGATCGGTGCGCTGGTGGCCTCTGCCCTGACAACCGACCAGTCCGCCGCCCTGCTGGTCGGTCTGGGCTTCGGCGTGCCCTTTCTTTTCTGGAACGCCATGATCGGCTTCGTGGTCTACGTGCACCACACCCACACCGCCGTGCAGTGGCACGACGACAAAGCCGCTTGGGCGCGCGCCGCGCCCTTCGTGTCGACGACCGTGCACCTCACCTTTCCCCTGCGCATCGGCGCGCTGCTGCACCACATCATGGAACACACCGCGCACCACGTGGACATGAGCATTCCGCTCTACAAACTCGAAGGCGCCCAGCAGCTGCTGGAAGCCACCTTGCCTGGGCACATCACGGTGCAGCGTTTCTCCTGGCGCTGGTATTTCGACACCGCGCGCCGCTGCAAGCTCTACGACTTCAACCGCCGCTGCTGGACCAACTTTGAAGGTCGCCAGACCAGCCCCTGCCAGACGGCCGTCGCGTGAGTTGCAAGGGCCCGGATAATGGGCCGCGCAGCGACTCCCGCTGCCCAGGAGACGCAGCATGAAATGGGAAAACAACCGCGAGTCCGACCAGGTTGAAGACAGACGCTCGCAACCGGGCGGCGGTTTCGGTGGCGGTCGGGGTGGGGGCGGGCGCAACATCGGTCTTGGCACCATTGCGGTGGCACTGGTGGCCGGCTGGATCTTCGGCATCAACCCCATGACCATCCTGGGCGCACTCAGCGGCGGTGATCTTTCGCCAGCGGCGCAGGTGGAAACCACCCAGGGCCCGGCCAAGGCGCCCACCGACGACATGGGCCGCTTCGTGGCCTCGGTGCTCGGGGGCACCGAAGACGTGTGGGGCCCCATGTTCCAGCAGTCTGGATCGACCTACCGGAAGCCGCGCCTCGTGCTGTTTCGCGGCGCCACGCCGACGGCCTGCGGTACCGGCCAGTCGGCCATGGGGCCTTTTTATTGCCCGGGCGATCAGAAGGTCTACATTGACCTGGCCTTCTATGACACGCTGCGCAACCAGCTCGGTGCGCCGGGCGACTTTGCGCAGGCCTATGTGATTGCGCACGAGGTGGGCCACCACGTGCAGAACCTGCTGGGCATCACCGGCAAGATGGACGAGATGCGCGGCAAGGTCAGCCAGCGCGAGTTCAACGCCATGTCGGTGCGGGTCGAGCTGCAGGCCGACTGTTTTGCCGGCATCTGGGCCCACCACAACCAGAAGACCGGTGCCATTCTGGAGCCGGGCGACGTGGAGGAGGCCATGAACGCGGCCGCCGCCATCGGAGACGACGCTCTGCAGCGCAAGAGCCAGGGTCAGGTGGTGCCGGACAGCTTCACCCACGGCACCAGCGAGCAGCGCCAGCGCTGGTTCAACAGCGGCCTGAAGACCGGCAGTGTCCAGGCTTGTGACACCTTCAAGTCAACCAGTCTTTGATTGGTGCGCGGGCGGAGTTGGGCGAAAAACGGTCAAAGTGAGACAATGCAGGGCTAACCAGCCGTTCGCTGGGCCGCCCCAAGAACGGATGCACCCCCACGGGGGGCCTGGCTCGGCCAGGGCTGGGGGCCCATCAACTACCGCCAATGACCCAATCTTTCTCCGAACTCTCCCTCTCTCCCGCCATCGAGCGTGCCGTGGCCGAAATGGGCTACGAGACCATGACGCCGATCCAGGCGCAGGCGATTCCCGTGGTGCTGCAAGGCCGCGACGTGATGGGCGCCGCCCAGACCGGCACCGGCAAAACAGCCGCCTTCACGCTGCCGCTGCTGCAGCGCATGATGAAACACGAAAACGCGTCCACCTCGCCCGCGCGCCATCCTGTGCGCGCCCTGGTGCTGCTGCCCACGCGCGAACTGGCCGACCAAGTGGCCGAGCAGGTCAAGCTCTACGCCAAGTACACCCAGCTGCGCAGCATGGTCGTGTTCGGCGGCATGGACATGAAACCGCAGACGGCCGAGCTCAAGAAGGGTGTCGAGGTTCTGGTGGCCACGCCAGGCCGCCTGCTCGATCACATCGAAGCCAAGAACTGCGTGCTCAACCAGGTGGAATATGTGGTGCTCGACGAAGCCGACCGCATGCTCGACATCGGTTTCCTGCCCGACCTGCAGCGCATCCTTTCCTACCTGCCCAAACAACGCACCACGCTGCTGTTTTCGGCCACCTTCTCCACCGAGATCAAACGCCTGGCCAGCAGTTACCTGCAAGACCCGGTGACGATCGAAGTGGCGCGTTCCAACGCAACAGCTTCCACCGTGGAGCAGCACTTCTACAGTGTGGACGACGACGACAAGCGCGGCGTGCTCAAGAAGATCCTCGCCGAGCGCGGCCTCAAGCAGGCCTTTGTGTTTGTCAACAGCAAGCTGGGCTGCGCGAGGTTGGCGCGTTCGCTGGAGCGCGAGGGCCTCAACACCACTGCCCTGCACGGCGACAAGAGCCAGGACGAGCGCCTGAAGGCGCTGGAAGCTTTCAAGAGCGGCGCGGTCGACCTGCTGGTCTGCACCGACGTGGCCGCGCGCGGGCTGGACATCAAGGACGTGCCGGCGGTGTTCAACTTCGACATTCCGTTCAACGCCGAAGACTACGTGCACCGCATCGGCCGCACGGGCCGTGCCGGCGCTTCTGGTCTGGCGGTGTCCTTCGTGAGCGCGCGCGACGCGCGCCTGATGGGCGATCTGGAAAAGCTGCTGGGCAAAAAGCTGGAGCTTGAAGCGCTGGAGCTTGAGGCCGACAAACGCCCCGCTGGGCGGTTCAACGACGGTCAGCGCGCGTGGCAAACGCCTGAAGGCGGCGAAGAGCGCCGTGAGCCACGTGAATCCCGGGAAAGTCGCCCGCCGCGCGACCGTGAAGTGCGCGGTGAATCACGGGGCGATGGCCGCCCGGGGCCCGCCAGTCGCCCGGTGCGTGCGCCGCGCGCGCCCGCCGATCCGTTGTTTGACAAGCCCTACGAGCCCAGTGCCAGTGGCGACACGCCACCGTCCTGGGAGGCTTCGGCACGCACCACAGCGCGCACCGTGTCGCCCAACATCAAGTCCCGCAAAAAGGTGCCGGCGCTGTTCAAGAGCGCACCCGCACCGGTGGTGGTCGAGCCTGTCCCTGCACCGGTGCAGGAAGACTGAGCGGGGGCTTCGGCAGCGCGCTCAGGGCGCCTTGCCGGGCTTCTGGGCCTGCGTGCAGCGCACGGAGATGCGCTCTACTTCGCCGGGTTCGCCCAAGATCCTCGCCGCTGTCAGGCAGCCCCCCCACACACAACCCGTGTCCAGTGGCAGTACACCATCGCGGCTCGCATCGCCCAAGGTCGACCAGTGTCCAAACGCCACCGGCGTTTCCGCTGTGCGCCGTCCCGGCACATCGAACCACGGCATGAAGCCCTCTGGTGCGCCGTCGGCGCTTTCTTTCGACTCGAAGTCCATCACGCCCTGCGCCGTACAGAAGCGCAGCCGCGTGAAGGCATTCACCACGACCCGCAGACGGTCGGCGCCCCGCAGCGCATCGCTCCAAAAGGCTGGTTCGTTGCCGTACATCTGTTGCAGGAAACCAATCCAGTCGGGGCTGCGAAGCGCGCTTTGCAGCTCTTGTGCGCGTTTCATGGTGTCGGGCACATCCCACTGCGGCAACACCCCGGCGTGCACCATGAGCCAGCCATGGTCAAACAGTGCCAAGGGGCGCTGTCGAGTCCAGTCGAGCAGCGCTTCGCTGTCGGGCGCAGCAAGAATGTCCTGCACGGTATCGCTGCGGTGCAGCTTGCGCACACCGTGCGCAGCGGCCAGCAGATGCAGGTCGTGGTTGCCCAGCAGGCAGTGTGCGGAACCGGCGAGCGCCATGAGCCGGCGCAGAACTTGCAAAGATGCAGGTCCTCGGTTCACCAGATCACCGAGCAGGTACAGCGTGTCGCGGCTTGGTGAAAAGTCCAGCTCGTCGAGCAGGCGGCCCAAAGGTTCGTCACACCCCTGCACATCCCCAATCATGTAAAGTGCCATCGGCCGATTATGGACACCCTCCTCATTGTTTTCCTCACGCTGCTCAACGGCGCATTCGCCATGTCCGAGCTTGCGCTGGCCTCCAGCCGCAAGGCCCGCCTGGCCGCCATGGCCGAGGCGGGTGACAAGGGCTCGATCACCGCGCTGAAGCTGCTGGAGAACCCCACGCAGTTCCTCTCGTCGGTGCAGGTCGGCATCACTTCCATCGGCATGCTCAACGGCATTGTGGGCGAGGCTGCATTCAGCGGTGACCTCGGTGTGTGGATGGAGTCCAAAGGCCTGACCGAGGCCACGGCCAACATCCTCTCAACCGCACTCGTGGTGGTGGTGATCACGTTCATCACCATCGTGTTTGGCGAGTTGGTGCCCAAGCGCATCGGGCAGCTCTACCCCGAGGCTGTTGCTCGTTGGGTGTCCCGACCCATGACCTTCGTGGCAACGGCTGCCAAGCCGTTCGTGTGGCTGCTCACGCAAACCACGCAAGGCATGCTCAAGCTGCTGCGAATCGACACCAACGCGGTTCAGCACGTGACCGAAGAAGAGATCAACGCCAGCCTGGAAGAGGGCGTGGACGCCGGCATCATCGAGGAACACGAGCACCAGATGGTGCGCAACGTGTTCCTGCTCGACGACCGCCAGCTCACTTCCATCATGGTGCCGCGTTCCGAGATCGAATGGCTGGACGCGCAGGCCAGCATCGACGTGGCGGTGCAGCATGCGTGGACCACCGGCCATTCCTGGTACCCGGTGTGCCGCGGCGGGCTCGACGACGTGGTGGGTGTGATCCACCTGCCACGCATGCTTGCCTTGCAGGCCGAAGGCAACAACGAGACACTGATGCGCCATGTGCAGCCTGCGGTGTTTGTGCCTGAAACGCTGACCGGCATGGAGCTGCTGGAGCAGTTCCGCGAACGTGCCACACGCATGGTGTTCGTGGTGGACGAATATGGCGTGGTGCAAGGCCTGCTCACGCCGCTGGACATGCTGGAGGCCATCACCGGCGAGCTCTCGCCGCACGCTGCGGTGGACGCCTGGGCCACGCAACGCGACGACGGCGCGTGGCTGATCGACGGTGCGATGCCGGTGACCGAACTCAAGTCGCGGCTGGACATCGACGATCTGCCTGACGAGGACAAGGGCCGCTACAACACCGTGGCCGGCCTCATGCAGACGGTGGCGGGCGACCTGCTCGCCCAAGCCGACAGCGTGGAGTGTGCGGGCTGGCGTTTTGAGGTGCTGGTGCTCGATGGCCGGCGCATCGACCAGGTGCTGATTTCGCGCCTGCCCGAGTCAGAGGTCACCAACGACGCCGACGGCTGAAGCCGCCTGCGCTCTCGATCAGCGGTGGTTCGGTCCGTCGTCGGTGCCACGGCCCCGGCGAGCATCGCCGGGCGCGTCGTCGGCGCCCCGCCCGCGGCGTGCATCTCCTGCGCCGTCGTCTGCACCCCGCCCGCGGCGTGCGTCTCCCGGGCTGTCATCGGCGCGCGAGTAGCTGCCCGAGGCGTGGCTGCTGGTGCTGGCGCCATCGTCGCTGCCGCGTCCTCTGCCGCGACCGCTGTCGTGACCGCTGGATGAAGACGAGCTGCTCGAGGAGGACGCGCTGCCGCCATGGCCGCCGCCCGATCCCCCGCCCGAGCTGGATCCGCCGTTCTTGGCCAGTGCTGTACCGGATCCGAGCGCAAGGGCAAGGGCGGCGATGAGTGCTGCGAGTGTGCTGGTGTGTTGGTTTCGCATGAGAGGCTCCTGGGTGAACTGTGAACGTGATTTGAAGCTCGTGGGATTATTTCCCACGTATTGAGTATTCGTGGGAAATAATCCCACGTCAACCGATTTGTGTGATTTTTTCCCACGTAGTTGGTTACCATTGGTATCACCATGCCGTCCCGCCCTGACTTCCGTTCCGACCCCGGTGCCACCACGGCTCCATCGCCAGCACTGGTGACTGCATTGCGCCGCGTGTTGCGCCCGCTGGTACACCTCATGGTGACGCGCGGCATCACCTACCCTCACTTGAGTGACCTGCTCAAAGGACTTTTCGTCGAGGTGGTTGAGCGCGATTTCCGCCTCGACGACAAGCCGCCGACCGACAGCCGCGTGAGCCTGGTCAGTGGCGTGCACCGCAAGGACGTGAGCCGGCTGCGTGCCAACCCGCAACGCCGTGAATCTCCGCCGGCTGCCACGGTCACGCTGGCCTCGCAGGTCTTTTCCCGGTGGTTGGGCGACCCGGCCTGGCGCGGCAGCCGCGGGGCGCCGCGACCGCTGCCCCGCTTGGCCAGCGAGGGAGGTGAGCGGTCTTTTGAGGCGCTGGTTGCCGGCATCAGCAGCGACATCCGGCCGCGTGTGCTGCTTGATGATTGGCTCCATCGCGGTCTGGTGACCCTGGACGAGCGCGACCGTGTGTGCGTCAACGTCCAGGCATTCGTGCCTGCTCGGGGCGAGGACGACAAGCTCTTTTATTTCGCCCTGAACCTGCACGACCACGCCGCCGCCGCCGGCCACAACCTGTTGGGTGGAGATCCTTTTTTTGACCGCAGTGTTCATGCAGACGGGTTGAGCCCTGCCTCGGTGCTGGCCTTGAAGGTCCTGGCCGCCGAGCACGGCATGCAGACCTTGCTGGCGTTGAATGAGGCCGTGCAGGCCGCCGAACAGCGCGATCGCGATCGACCCGCCGATGCGCCGCGCGAGCGCTTCACGTTGGGCGTGTACGTGTTCACCGCGCCGCAAGAGAGCGAACCTCCAGGAGAACCTCAATGAATCCCTTGCAGCGGTGCAGCTCGGCGCTGCTGATGTTGCTGCTGGCTGCTTGTTCGGCCCGAGCGCCAGCGCCTCTCCCACAAGAAGCGCGCCCTGCAGCCGCCTGCAGCGCAGCTTCCCCGGTCAACCCTGCCGTCCAGATACCCGGAATAGGAGGCACTGGCGCCGTTGCCTCAAGAGACCCAGGCGGTATCGGTGGCACAGGACAGGTGGCGCAAGAAGGCACCGGCATGGGCGGCACCGGCATCGTGGGCGTGGTCACGGGTTTCGCCAGCGTGTGCGTCAACGGGGTTGAGGTGGAAGTCGAGTCCGACACGCCCGTGCAACGCGATGGGCAAGGCGCATCGCTGTACGAACTGGCCGTGGGCCAGTTGGTGGCGGTCCGTGCTCAAGGAGCCGGCACCGAGGTCCGGGCGCAGCGCATCGAAATGCTCGACGCGGTGGTGGGTCCGGTCGAGGCGATCGATACCGATCGCCAGGCATTGCGTGTGCTCGGCCAGCGCGTGCGGGTGCTGGCCGAGGCCGATCTGGCCGCATTGAAGTCTGGCGACTGGGTGCGCGTGAGCGGTCACCGGCTCGCCAACGGAGAGGTGCGCGCTTCGCGGGTGCAGCCGCTTCCGGTGGGAGCGCCTCGCGTGGCGCAGGCATTGGGTCTGATCGAGCCCGATGGTGTTGGTGGGTTGCGGCTGGGTGGTACGCCGGTTCCGTGGCCGCCTGGGCAGGCCTTGCCGGCTGCCGGTCAGGAGTGGTTGGTGCAAGGCACCTGGGACGGCCAACGCCTGCAGCCGCAACGGATGGTGCCGCAGCCCACGCGTCGCGCATTGGGCGAGGCCCGCACGGTTGTTCTGCAGGGCTATGTGCACGGGCTCAGTGGCCGGGAGCTGCAACTGGGGTACGAGGTCGTGCATCTTGGTGCTGGCCTGGTGGTTCGCGGCGGTGCCCTGGAGTCCTTGAGCGTGGGTCAACCCGTGCAGGTGCGGGGCCGCCTCGACGGGCAGAACCGGGTGTTGGCCACCGAACTGTCGATGGGGCGCGAGGGCGGACGCGGCGCCCGCAGCGGCGGCGAAACCGGAGACGACAGCGGTGGTCGTCGCGGCCGCAACAGAGGGGGTGACGGAGAGAGCGGCGGCGACAGCAGTGGAAGCGGAAGCAGTGGCAGCGGAAGCAGCGGTGGCGGAAGCAGCGGAAGCGGAAGCAGCGGAAGTGGAAGCGGAAGCAGCGGACAGGGTCGGGGGCGCGGCGGCGGGAGTTGAAGTGCTTCGGTCTTTGACCACACATTCGCCAGACGCGCTGGCGACTCGGAGCAACCAGGTGCACGTCATCCACATCCTTTGTGTTCTCGGGTGTTCAACCTGTCAGGTTGGCCCGGTCACACCTTTGCGATTCAGACTTTTGTAATCGAGGGGTGACTAAGTTTTAATTTACCTTATGTGACATCGTTTCTACAGTCCGGTCATGCCCAGCGTTTCACAACCCCGATCCGAGGAGACAACGTGACCGACAACGACGACGACAGCATCATCACGGATGCCAAAAAGCGCTACAGCGCGGGTGTGCTGAAGTACAAGCAGATGGGTTACTGGCAGCCCGACTACGTGCCCAAGGACACCGACGTCATCGCCATGTTCCGCATGACGCCGCAAGATGGCGTGGATGCCGAAGAATGCGCCGCGGCGGTGGCTGGTGAGTCGTCCACCGCCACCTGGACCGTGGTCTGGACCGACCGCCTGACGGCTTGCGAGCTCTACCGCGCCAAGGCCTACCGCGTCGACAAAGTGCCCAACACAGGTCCGGGCACCAAGACCGAGCAACAGTACTTTGTCTACATCGGTTACGACCTCGACTTGTTCGAAGGTGGCTCGATCGCCAACCTCACCGCATCCATCATCGGCAACGTCTTCGGCTTCAAGGCGGTGAAGGCCTTGCGCCTGGAAGACATGCGCATACCGGTGGCCTATCTCAAGACCTTCCAGGGCCCGGCCACGGGGGTGGTCGTCGAGCGAGAGCGGCTGGACAAGTTCGGTCGGCCTCTGCTGGGCGCCACCACCAAGCCCAAGCTGGGCCTCTCAGGCCGCAACTACGGTCGTGTGGTCTACGAAGGGCTCAAAGGCGGGTTGGATTTCATGAAGGACGACGAGAACATCAACTCGCAACCTTTCATGCACTGGCGCGACCGGTTCCTGTATTGCATGGAAGCCGTGAACAAGGCGAGCGCGGCCAGCGGCGAGGTGAAGGGCCACTACCTGAACGTCACCGCCGGCACGATGGAAGAGATGTACGCGCGCGCCGAGTTTGCCAAGAGCCTGGGCAGCGTGATCATCATGATCGACCTGGTGATTGGCTACACCGCCATCCAGAGCATGGCGCTGTGGGCGCGCAAGAACGACATGATCCTGCACCTGCACCGCGCTGGTAACTCGACCTACTCGCGCCAGAAGAACCACGGCATGAACTTCCGCGTGATCTGCAAATGGATGCGCATGGCGGGGGTGGACCACATCCACGCCGGCACCGTGGTGGGAAAGCTCGAAGGCGACCCGATGATGATCCGCGGCTTCTACGACACGCTGCTCTACACCCACACGCCGATGCAGCTGGAGAAGGGCCTGTTCTTCGAGCAGGACTGGGCGTCGCTGAACAAGGTGATGCCGGTGGCCTCGGGCGGTATTCACGCCGGTCAGATGCACCAGCTGCTGACCTACCTCGGCGACGATGTGGTGCTGCAGTTCGGTGGCGGCACCATCGGCCACCCGATGGGCATCCAGGCCGGTGCCACAGCCAACCGCGTGGCGCTGGAAGCGATGGTGCTGGCGCGCAATGAAGGTCGAGACATCTGGAACGAAGGCCCGCAGATCCTGCAGGACGCCGCGAAGTGGTGCTCACCCTTGAAGGCGGCGATCGACACCTGGGGTGACATCAGCTTCAACTACGAATCGACCGACACCGCGGACTTCGTGCCCACGGCCACCGCATCAGCTTGAAGGACACACACCATGATGACCAACCACGGCAACCGCCTGACACAGGGCCAGTTTTCCTTCCTGCCCGACCTCACCGACGCTCAGATCCGCAGCCAGATCGAGTACGCGCTGAAGAACAACTACGCCGTCGGTGTCGAGTACACCGACGACCCGCACCCGCGCAACACGTACTGGGAAATGTTTGGCAACCCGATGTTCGACCTGAAAGACCCGGGCGGCATCCTGATGGAGATCAACAACTGCCGCAAGGCTTATCCGCAGCACTACGTTCGCGTCACCGCTTTTGACTCGACGCAGGGCGTGGAGTCGCCGCGCATGTCGTTCATCGTCAACCGCCCGACCCGGGAGCCGGGCTTTGGCCTTGCGCGCACCGAGGTGGAAGGGCGGCAGGTGCGCTACCGCATCAGTTCGTACGCCACCGACAAGCCCGAAGGCGAGCGATATTGACGCGGGCCGACGCCGTGAACGACCTGTCCAAACCGGCGGAGGCTGCAACGCCCCCCCGAACCGTGGCCGGTGTCCTGGCGCAGAGCCAGGTCGAGGCGGTCATGGACGAGCTGGACCGGGACCTCATCGGCCTGGTGCCGGTGAAGACCCGCATCCGCGACATCGCGGCCTTGCTGGTGGTCGACAAGTTGCGCCTGACCCTCGGGCTGCAGGCGCAGACCCCGTCGTTGCACATGAGCTTCACCGGCAACCCGGGCACCGGCAAGACCACGGTGGCCATGCGCATGGCCGAGATCCTGCACCGCCTGGGTTATGTGCGCAAAGGCCATGTGGTCAGCGTCACGCGGGACGACCTGGTGGGCCAGTACATCGGCCACACCGCGCCCAAGACCAAGGAGGTGCTGAAGAAGGCCATGGGGGGTGTGCTCTTCATCGACGAGGCCTATTACCTCTACCGCCCCGAGAACGAGCGCGACTATGGGCAGGAAGCGATCGAGATCCTGCTGCAGGTGATGGAGAACCAGCGCGACGATCTGGTGGTGATCCTGGCGGGCTACAAGGACC
Organism: Burkholderiales bacterium; assembly: GCA_038213545.1. Classification (GTDB taxonomy): domain Bacteria; phylum Pseudomonadota; class Gammaproteobacteria; order Burkholderiales; family Burkholderiaceae_C; genus Hydrogenophaga. Next base: position 16,031 of record JBBQSX010000024.1, on the reverse strand, counting down.
GCATGGACACTTTCTTCAAGTCCAACCCGGGCTTGTCGTCGCGCATTGCGCACCACCTCGACTTTCCCGACTACGGTCAGGGTGAACTGCTCGACATCGCCGACCGCATGCTCGACGCCATGAACTACCGCTTCGGTGACGGCGCGCGCGAAGCGTTTGAACGCTACCTGCAGCGGCGCATACCGCTGCCCCACTTCGCCAACGCGCGCAGCGTGCGCAACGCGCTGGACCGGGCGCGGCTGCGCCAGGCCAGCCGCCTGTTTGTGGACCGTGACCGCGAACTCACCCGCGACGACCTCACCACCCTCATGCCGGCCGACATCCTGGCCAGCCGCTTGTTCAACACCGACTCACCAGGCTGAGGCATGACCACCGGCCGGGCCGCCGCTGGACATTTGTCACACCCGGGGTACGCACTGCGCGCGATCTAATTCATGAAGGTTCATGAAAAGGTGCTCTTGTAGCGCCTTTGAAGTATGTTTTTGCTGGTCCGAAATGAAGACCATCTGCCCCACCGAACGATCGGCAGTGTGGGTCAGCCGCCCAGTGTCCTGCCGGATCGTTGCAGATCAACGATTCCACAGGACCCGCACCATGAACTCCGTTTTCCGCCTTGCCCTCACCGTCCCGTTGCTGGCCGTCACAGCATGGTTGTCTGCCTGCGCAGGTGACAAGGTTTCACCGTCGAGCCACGGGTTGTTTGCCCATGTGTCTTTTGAAGACCTCGGATTGCCCAACCCGCTGGCCGCTGTGCGCACCCAGGACACGTCGACACATCTCCAGGCCTCGGATGCCGCCGCCGGTGACGTGTTCGGAGCGGCCGTGGCCCTTTCCCGTGATGGTAACACCCTTGCCGTGGGCGCCGAGCTCAAGAGCGCAACCAGCGCATCCGATCCTGTGCCTGCCGCAGGCTCGGTGTATGTGTACACCCGCACACCCCGGGGGTGGCGCGAGCAGGCGCGTCTGCTGGCGCCGGTGCGCAGCAGCGGCAGCGGCTTCGGTCACAGCCTCACCCTGTCCGACGACGGAAGCCGCCTCGCTGTGGGGGCGCCGTTTGAGTCGCACACCGTCCCCCGTGCCGGTGAATCCCTGGCGGGAGACCACGGGGTCGTGTACGTGTTCGAGCGCAGCGACAGCGGCTGGAGCCAACCCGCGCGCTTGCTGGCGTCCAACGCGGCCAGCTTCGACTGGTTCGGCATGAGCCTGTCGTTCGCGGGCCGTGGCGACACCCTGGCCGTGGGAGCACACCGGCACGACGCGGTCGATGCGCAGGGCGCCCGCACCGACAGCGGCGCGGTGTATGTGTTCGCACGCACGGCCAAGGGCTGGACTGAGCAGGCGGTGCTGACGGCAGAGCACGCAGTGGAAGGCGCGCACTTCGGCCAAAGCGTGGCGCTCTCCACCGATGGCCAGACGCTGGCCGCCGGCGCGCGTGCGTCGGGCCTGGGTGCCGTGCACATGTTCCGTCGCGAAGGTGCCCTCTGGCGAGAGCAGGCGGTGGTGGCGGCGGTCAACGCCACGCCCCAGAACCCGCTGGGCTCGCAGTTGTCCCTGTCAGCCGACGGCAACACGCTCGCGGTGGGAGCCACCGCTCCCGAGGGCACCGAGGCCCGCCAGCGCTCGGCCGGCAGCGCCTATGTGTTCGTGAACGAGGCCGGCCAGTGGCGTCAAGCCGCACGCCTGCGCGCGTCCAACAGCCGCTCATGCGATGCCTTCGGCGAGCGCCTCAGCCTGTCGGCCGACGGCCGCGTGCTGGCCGTGTCGGCGGTGAACGAGTCCAGCGCAGCCCGCGGTCTGGGTGGCGAGCAGGCCGACAGCACCGCGCAGGCTGCCGGCGCCGTGTACATCTACAGCCGTCAGGGCCCGCACTGGACCCAGAGCGACTACGTGAAATCCAGCCGCACCCGCACGGGTGACCAGTTCGGCTCCGCGCTGGCGCTCTCGGGCGACGGTCGCCAGCTGGCGGTGGGTGCACGGCTGGAGGACGGCGCCGGGAGCCTGCGCGCCTGGCTGCTGGACGAGCGCCTCCAGAACAGCGGTGGCGTGCACCTGTTCACGCGCGGCTGACCCGAGCCTTCAGCCGCGTTCGATCCGCCACCAGGCGGGCAGCAGACCGCGCACCTCGGGGCGGGCAAACCGGTCGTCCATCAGGACCACCACGCCCTGGTCTTCGGGCCCGCGGATCACGCGCCCGGCGGCCTGCACCACCTTTTGCAGGCCTGGAAACAGGTAGGCGTGGTCGTAACCACGGCCGTGTTTCAACTGCAGCCGCGCACGCAGTTGCTCGTTGAGCGGATTGACCTGCGGCAGGCCCAGCGTGGCGATGAAGGCGCCGATCAGGCGCTGCCCCGGCAGGTCGATGCCCTCACCAAACGCACCGCCGAGCACCGCGAAGCCGATGCCCTGGCTGTCTTCGGTGAAACGGGCCACAAACGCACTGCGGTCCAGCTCGGCCATGCCGCGCGATTGCGACCACGCCGCAATGTCAGGGTGGGCCATGGCAAAACGCGCAAGCACCTGCTGCAGGTAGTCAAAGCTGCTGAAAAAGGCCAGGTAGTTGCCCGGCTTGGCGTGGAACTGCCCGGCCATCACGGCCACCACCGCGTCCAGCGACTCGGTGCGGTCCTGGTAACGGGTGGAAATGTGAGGTGTGATGCGCACCTGCAGTTGCGCCGGGTCGAACGGTGACGGAACCTCCAGCCGTGCCACGTCGGCGGGCAGGCCGAGCAGGTTGATCGCATGGTCCATGGGGCTGAGCGTGGCCGAGAACAGCGTGGCGCTGTGCGCCGCCTGCCAGCGTGGCTCCAGGTGCGGCGCGGGCACCAGGTTGCGGATGGCCAGACGCGGCCGGGGTGCCCGGGTGCGCCCATCCGCCTCGGTGCGCGTGATCTCCACCAGCGAGTGGTCGCCAAACACCTCGGCCACGCGAACGAAGTGGAGCACCTCGAACAGCCAGGCCTGCACCCGCAGGTCGGGCGCGGTGGCGTCCAGCGCGAGGTGCTCCGACAGGTCGGCGGCGTGCTGCTGCAGCGCGCCCACGAGGCCCTCGGGCAGATCGTTGAGCAGCACCTGCTCAGTCGCCTGCCCACGGCCCAGCGTTCCCCAGAAGCGGTGCATGCGATCGAGCGAGGCCTTGAGGCCTTGGGGTGGCGCCTTGCGCAGCGCCGCCAGGTTCAGGGGATCGAGTTCGGCGCTGTACATCAGACGCGCGCGCTCGATCAGGTTGTGCGCTTCGTCAATGAGCAAACCCACGCGCCAGGGCTCGCCCACGGTGAGTGCCCAGGCGTGCGCGCTGAGGTCGAAGAAGTGGTTGAAGTCGCCCACCACCACGTCGCTCCAGCGCAGCATGTCCTGGCCCAGGTAGTAGGGGCACACGCCGTGTTGGAGCGCCACCGTGCGCAGGCTGGCCTGGTCGAGCCATGCGGTCTGCGCGGCGTCTTCGCGCGCCCGGGGCAGGCGGTCGTAAAAGCCACTGGCCAACGGGCACGAGTCGCCGTGGCAGGCCTTGTCGGGATGCTCGCAAGCCTTCTCGCGCGCCACGCGTTCCAGCACCCGCATCTGGCCGGGCGCGCCTGTTGGCTGCAGACGGGCCAGCGCATCCAGCGCAAGCCGACGGCCAGGTGTCTTGGCGGTGAGGTAGAGCAGTTTGTCGGTGCCCTGCGCGGACATGGCGCGCAGCGCGCCGAACAGCGTGGCCATGGTCTTGCCGATGCCGGTGGGCGCCTTCACCAACAGGTGGCGCCCGTGGCTGTGCGTGCGCCAGGTGGCGCCGGCCAGCTCGTGCTGTCCTGCGCGAAATCCGTCGAAGGGAAAGGCCAGCGTCTCCAACTGCGCATTGCGTGCCACCCGGTGGGCCTGCTCGCCGCGCGCCCAGTGGATGTAGCGCGCGCACAGGTCGTGGAAATGCAGGCGCACCTCGTCGGCCGTGTGCCAGGTGGTCAGCACGGTTTCGGCCTGGGTGTCGATGTTGAAGTACACCAGCGCGACCTCGATGCGCTCCAGCCCCAGCTGCTCGCACAGCATCCACGCATACACCCGCGCCTGCGCCCAGTGCAACGCGCGGTGGTTGTCGCGCACCAGCGCCACATCACCCCGGTGCGTCTTGATCTCCTCGATCCGAACGGCGATGGGATCGAAGCCATCGGCGCGGCCCTGCACCAGCAGATCGCCACAGTGCGAGCGCAAAGGCACCTCACGCCGGTAGGGCGCAGCGCGGCGCGCGGTCACCGCCTCGTGGCCGGCCACGCCATCCTGCGCCGTGGGCGAGGGCGTGAAGCGCAGGTCCAGATCACCGGCCTGGGCGGTGAAGGCGCAGAGCACGCGCACGGCGACCTGCAGGCCGTCCGGCGGAGGTGGTTTCAGTCCGTTCAAGGGGCGGCCTGCGCAGCGGGTGGAAACAGCGTGGGTGGTGCGCCGGGCTGCCACAGCGCGAGCTTGTGCATGCAGGCTGCCATCAGCGCGCTCGCAGCCCAGCTGTCGTGCCAGCGCCGCGTGGCCACCCAGGGTGAGGCCGACCACCACGCGGCGTCCACCGCGGCAAACTGGCGCACGAACGGGAAGATGGCTGCGTCCGCGACGCCGGGCCGTTCGCCGCCGAGCTGCGGGGCTGCGCACAGGTGCGCCTCCAGCGGGGCGATGAGGGAGGCCACCGCGTCGTCTCGCCACGCTGCCGCATTGCGCTCGGGGTGGCGCTCGGCGTACTTGTATCGGTCGAGCGCGTGTTTGAAGGCGCCGTCGCAGGTGTCGGTGAGCGCGCGCTGATGGGGCGTGTCGCCACGCGCCAGCCAGCCCTCGGCATCCTGCTGCGCCAGGGCCCAATGCATGATGTCCCGGCTTTGCGCGATCACCTCGCCCGAGGGCAGCTGCAGCACCGGCACCGTGCCGGCCGGCGAGGCCGCGAGCATGGCCGCCGGCTTGTTCGACAGCGCCACTTCGCGCAACTCCACCGACACACCTGCCTGGCACAACGCCAGGCGCGCGCGGATGGCGTAGGGGCAGCGACGAAAGGAATACAGGATGGGCAACACGGGTCGACATGATGGCACGCCCGGTGTCGCCGACCAGTCGCAGCTCATCGCATTCCCCATGGTCAACCATGCGCGCGCTGGACACAATGACGCTTGGGCCGGATGCCCGGGGAAAACCGCCATGAAAACCCTCACCGACCACCTTGGCCAGTACGCCGCCTACCACCGCGACCGCCGCAACATCGCCACCCATTTCGTGGGCATTCCCATGATCGTGCTGTCGGTGGTGGTGTTGCTGGCGCGGCCCACCTTCGATGTGGCTGGCTGGCCGCTCTCGGCCGCCACGCTGGCCATGATCGCCGCCACGCTGTACTACCTGCGTCTTGAACTACGCCTGGGCGCCGTGATGGGCGGGCTGCTGCTGGGCTGCCTGTGGCTGGCCCAGGCCACGGCGGGGCTGTCGACTGGTGCATGGGCTGCGGTGGGCGTGGGTCTTTTCGTGGTCGGCTGGATCATCCAGTTCGTGGGGCACATCTTTGAGGGCCGAAAACCGGCCTTCGTGGACGACATCTCCGGCCTGATCATCGGCCCGCTGTTCGTGGTGACCGAGGCAGGGTTCCTGATGGGCTTGCGTCCCGAGCTCGAAGCGCAGATCGAGCAGCTTGCGGGGCCAACCCGCCCGGGCCCTGCAGGGGCTGCGCGGGCGCGATAAGCTCGGCGCTCCTTCATCCTTCGCCTTCAGGACCCACCATGGAAGACCCTCGCTGCTGCGGAACCGGCACCTGCATCATCAACGAGGACGGCCAGTGCTGGTGCGGTCAGCGCTGGGACGGCCAGCGCATGTGTTTTCCCGAGGCCCAGCCGGCAGCCAGGGCAACGGACGCCGGCGAACAGCAACCCGACGACGAATCGGCCAGCTGACCCTGGCCTGCGGTTCGTGAGTGTGGTGTTCCCGCACCGCATCGGTTGGTCACCGTACAGACCCACCCGGCGAAATGCCCGAGGCTCGCATCTTTGCCAGGCGCTTGCGCGTCTGGGGCCCACCCTGGAGATGCCCCATGCTTCGTGCCCCATCCCCATTCCTGTCCCAACTGCCCGATGTGGCTGCCCCGCGTGGTGTGCCGACCGCTGCGCGCACCATCTTCACCCAGCGCACCAACGCGGTGGTACCGCTGCACTGGCTCTCCACCGCCGCCGCGTTTTCCGGTACCGGTGGACTGGTCAGCGGTGACGACCTCGCCGAGCTGATCCGGCACCGCTGCGAGGTGGCTGGCTGGTTGCCCGAATCCTTGCCCGTGTCGCTGGTGGCCCGCTGGATCGTGACCCGCGCGGTGGTCTCGCTCGACAGTCCCTGGGGGCCCATGTTTCCCTTGTTCCAGTTCGACCTGCCCACCGCTGCGGTGGTGGACGCCATGGCACCGCTGCTGGACGAACTTCGCCCGGTGTTTGATGACGTTGAACTTGCGCTGTGGTTCGTCACGCCCAACGACTGGCTGGGCGGCGCCCGCCCGGTCTCGGCCATGCACCACAGCCTGCCCGCCGTGTTGCAGGCGGCGCGCGCCGACCGTTTTGTGGCCGGCGGGCACTAGCCCACCCTCAGCCGCCGAGCATCCGCCAGGCCACCCCGAGCAGGCCACACACCCCGATCACGGGCACCACCCCCAGCTTGAAGCGGAACAGGGCCACCGCAGCAAGCACGGTGAGCACAGCCGACGGTGCGTCAAAGGGACCGGTGAAGCCCTGCGGCCACCACACGTGGTACGCGAAAAACAAGGCCAGGTTGAGAATCACGCCCACCACCGAGGCGGTGATGGCGGTCAGCGGTGCCGTGAACTTCAGCTGTCCGTGGGTGGTTTCAATGAACGGCCCGCCCACGAGGATGAACACGAAAGACGGCAGGAAGGTGAAGAAGGTCACCACCGAGGCCGCCAGCGCGCCCGACCAGAACAGCGCATCGGCCCCGAGCATGGGGTGCAGCCAGCCGCCCATGAAGCCCACGAAAGCCACCACCATGATCAGCGGACCCGGTGTGGTTTCACCCAGCGCCAGGCCGTCGATCATCTGCTGGGCGCTGAGCCAGCCAAAGTCCTCGACCGCCCCCTGGAAGACATAGGGCAGCACAGCGTAGGCGCCACCAAAGGTCATGAGCGCAGCCTTGGTGAAGAACCAGCCCATCTGCGTGAGCGTGCCCTGCACGCCGTACAGCCACAGCAACATCCCCATGGCCAGCAACCACAGGCCGATGCCGACGGCCAGCACCTGCGCGAGCCGGCGGCGCGTGAACAGCGCGTGGGTCGGTGTCGGTGTGTCGTCGTCGATCAAGGCGGGTGCGTGGGCCTGCGTGCTGCCGGTGTGGCCCGAACCTGTCACGAAGACGTGGGGGAAGCGCCGCCCGCCCCAGTGGCCCACGAGGGCCGCCACCAGCACGATGGCGGGGAAGGGTGCGTCCAGCGCAAAGATCGCCACGAAGGCCGCCGCCGCGATGCCCCAGAGCCAGCGGTTCTTGAGCGCGCGGCTGCCGATGCGGTGCGCCGCGTGCAGCACCAGCGCTGTGACCGCCGGCTTGATGCCGTAGAACACCGCAGCCACCACCGGCAGGCTGCCGAACGCGATGTAAATCCAGGACAGCAGCACCAGCAGCAGCAACGAGGGCAGCACGAACAACATGCCGGCCACCAGAGCGCCGCGCGTGCCGTGCATGAGCCAGCCAATGTAGGTGGCCAGTTGCTGCGCTTCGGGGCCGGGCAACACCATGCAGTAATTCAGCGCGTGCAGAAAGCGCATCTCGCTGATCCAGCGACGTCGCTCCACCAGCTCGGTGTGCATGATCGCCATCTGCCCGGCCGGTCCGCCAAAGCTGATGCAGCCGAGCTTGAGCCAGAACCAGAAGGCTTCGGCAAACGCCACGGGGGCGGGACGCTCGCTCATGGCTGGGTCGCTTTCATGGCCTCGGGTTTCCAGCTGTGGTGTTCGGTCTGTCCGGCGACCGTCTGGCGGCACCAGGCGAAGAGCGCGTCGTACACCGGCATGGCCGCCTCCAGCATCGCCAGGTCGTTTGTGGCGTGCAGGGCCGAGAGGCCCAGGGAGAACGCCAGCAGGCCCGGCGCTTGCGGGGCCAGCTCCAGCCGGTCGGTGTCGGCTGCCCGCACGATGCGCGCCAGTGCAGCCAGCGCCGGGTCGTCCTGCAGGTGAAAGGCGCTCAGCGGCGCATCGAAACTGCAAAGCTCACCGCCTTCGAATCCACCCTCCAGAAAACGGGCGTTCCAGCTGGCCTGCCGCAGCGTGGCGGCCGCCTGCTGGCTGACCTCGTGGCCGTGCACGCAGTACACAACCACCTCGCGCAGCGGTCCACCGTGGGCCCGGGAAGCCACCGCATCGGGCGCGCACCACTGTGCGGTGGCGAGCTCGCAGGAGGAAATGCCAACGGGAATGTGGGTGGGGATGGTGGTGTCCATGGAAAGCTCCAGAGCGTTGCCAGCACTTGGATGGGACACCATCTGTTCGTCAAGAATAGGGAGGCTGTGTTCCCGACGGCCGATCGTAACCGCAGCCGGCCCTGCGGGGAGCTCAGTTGCGTGTCGCCCAGTCCAGCGCGGCCTTGCCGCCCGCAGCCGACGCGGTGCTCACCAGCGTTCCCCACGCCATGTCGATCAGCGAGAGCTTCCACGGCCAGTCCTTCAGCGTGGCCCAGTTGGTCAGGTCGTAGGTGGCGTAGGTGAAGAAGCCGAACAGCGCGGCCATGGTCAGTGTGGTGGCCCAGCTGTGCGGGGCGGTGTGCGGCGCCACGGCGAAGATCACCAGGCCCACCGCGAACAGCAGGTAGAACACCACGGCCACCGGCACGTTGGGCGAGGCCGCCATGAGGTGACCCAGGCCTTGCTGGTACAGCGGTTTGGCAATCACACCGAGCCAGATCAGGTCCAGCGCGACCATGACCACAGCGGTGCCACCGTAAGCGGCGAGGTACTTGTTCATGTTGTCTTTCAGGGAGCTCAGGGTGGGTCAGGGTGGTTCAGGGTTTTGGGCTCACGCGCCAGATCACGTTGCCCACGTCGTCGGCCACCAGCAGGGCACCGCGCGTGTCCACCGCCACACCCACCGGCCGACCCTGGGCCTCGCCTTGTTCGCTCAGAAAACCGGTGAGCACATCGATCGGCGGGCCGGAGGGCCGCTGGCCTGCGAAGGGCACAAAGATCACCTTGTAGCCGCTGTGCGGCCGGCGGTTCCACGAGCCGTGCTGGCCAATGAACATGCCGCCGGCGAACGGTGCGCCCAGCGCGTTGTTGGCGGACGAAGCCAGGCCCAGCGAGGCGGTGTGCGGTCCCAGCGCGTAATCGGGCTTGATGGCCGTGGCCACCAGGTCGGGGCGCGGTGGCTTCACGCGCACGTCCACCGTCTGGCCGTAGTAGCTCCAGGGCCAGCCGTAAAAGCCGCCGTCCTTCACCGAGGTGAGGTAGTCGGGCACGAGGTCGCTGCCGAGTTCGTCACGCTCGTTCACCACCGTCCACAGCGTCTGGCCGGCGGCGTCCCAGGCCATGCCCACGGGATTGCGCAGACCGGAGCCATAGATACGGTTCGTGCCGGTCTTCACGTCCACCGCCCAGATCGCGGCCCGGCCTGTCTCGGCCTCCATGCCGCGTTCACCCACGTTGCTGTTGGAGCCCACGGCGACAAAGAGCGTGTTGCCGTCGGGGCTGGCCAGCAGGTTCTTGGTCCAGTGGTGGTTCACGCCCGCGGGGAGCTTCAACAGCTCGGTGGCGGGCGCGGTGATGGTGGTGTCGCCGGTCTGGTAGGGATAGCTCACCACCGCATCGGCGTTGGCCACATACAGGCGGTTGCCAATCAGCGCCATGCCGAAGGGTGAGCGCAGGTCGCGCAGCAGCACCGAGCGGGTCTCGGCCACGCCGTCGCCGTTGGCGTCGCGCAGCAGCGTGATGCGGTTGGCGCTGGGCACGGTGGCGCCAGCGCGCTTCATGATCTGGCCGGCAATCCAGTCCTTCACACCGGTGCTGCCGGCGGGCTTGGGTGGCGCGTTGCTTTCGGCCACGAGCACGTCACCGTTGGGCAGCACCAGCAGCCAGCGCGGGTGGTCCAGACCGCTGGCGAACGCATCCACGCGCAGACCCGCAGCGGGAAGGGGTGCAGCACCGGCTGGCCAACCCTTGGCAGGTGCGATGTTGACGGTGGGGATCAAAGTCTTGACAGGCTCGGGCAGGGTGGGGCTGGGACCGGTGCCTTGCGCCACCGAAAGCCTGGCCGACTCCGCGCAGGCGCCCAGCATGAACACGCTGGCCAGGATGGCGGACAGCCGCGCGAAGGAGCGGATCGGAGAGGTGTGTGAGGCGTGTGTCATGTGCGCAGCCTAAGCGGCGCGCCATCGTGTGTCCATGCAAAGCCCTTCACGGTGGTGGCCTCGCACCCTTGTGTGCGTTACCGAACGGACGGGGCCTGTCGGCTTGCGTAGGTTCCACGGTGGCCGTCCGCTTCGGGCTGCGCTTCAATTGCATGAAAAACAGATGCCAGAGCAACGACTCTCCGACCCCATTCCCGCCGCCACGACCCGTGAACTCTCCGAAGCTGGTCGACGCAGTGCTTTGCTCAAGGCCGGGGCGTTGCAGAGCGCCATTCTCAACAGCGCCAATTTTTCGATCATCGCCACCGACGAAAAGGGCGTGATCCAGATTTTCAACGTGGGCGCCGAGCACATGCTGGGCTACCTTGCCGACGAGGTCATCAACCAGGTGAGCCCGAGCGACCTGCACGACCCCATGGAGGTGACGGCCCGCGCGGTGGCCCTCACCACCGAGCTGGCCACGCCAATCGCGCCTGGTTTCGAGGCCCTGGCCTTCAAGGCCTCGCGAGGTATTGAAGACATCTACGAGCTCACCTACATCCGCAAGGACGGCAGTCGATTCCCGGCCATCGTCTCCATCACCGCGTTGCGTGATGAAGCCGAAGGCCTTATCGGCTACCTGTTGATCGGCACCGACAACTCCGCGCGCAAGCTGGTGGAGCAGCAACTCAATGAAGCGGTGGCCTCGGCCGAAAAAGCCAACCTCGCCAAGTCGGAATTTCTGTCCAGCATGAGCCACGAGCTGCGCACACCGCTCAATGCGATCCTGGGTTTTGCGCAGCTGGTGGAGTCGGGCGTGCCTGCACCCACGCCGACCCAGAAGCGCAGCATCGACCAGATCCTCAAGGCCGGGTGGTACCTGCTGGAACTGATCAACGAGATTCTCGACCTGGCGCTCATCGAGTCGGGCAGGCTCTCGCTGTCGGTGGAGCCGGTCTCGCTGCAGGAGGTGCTGATGGAATGCCGCTCGCTGGTGGAGTCGCAGGCGCGCCAGCGCAGCATCGGCATGGCCTTCCCGCGCCTGCCGGCGCAGAGTTATGTGAAGGCCGACCGAACGCGCCTCAAGCAGGTGCTGATCAATTTGCTGTTCAACGCCATCAAATACAACCAGCCTTCCGGCCATGTGTCGGTGGAATGCGCTGAGCTTTCGCCTGGTACTTTGCGCATCAGCGTGCGGGACACCGGCGTCGGTCTTTCCCCCGAGCAGGTGAGCCAACTTTTCCAGCCCTTCAACCGCCTGGGCCAGGAAGGTGGGAAGGAAGAGGGCACAGGCATCGGCCTGGTGGTCACTCAGCGTCTGGTGGAACTCATGGGTGGCGAGATCGGTGTGGACAGCACCCAGGGCGTGGGAAGCGAGTTCTGGGTCGAGATGGCCCTGGCCACAGCGCCGGGCCTGTCGCTGGAGATCAGCGCCGAGGTGCCGCGCACCGAGGCAGCGGACGGAGCTGCCATGCAGACCGTGCTGTACGTCGAAGACAACCCGGCCAACCTGGAGCTGGTTGAGCAGATCATCGCCCGGCGCACCCACTTGCGCCTGCTGGGTGCAGCCGACGCCAGCCTGGGTATCGAATTCGCGCGGGTTTACCTTCCCGAAGTCATTCTGATGGACATCAACCTGCCCGGCATGAGCGGGCTGGATGCCATGAAAGTGCTGCGGGCGGATCCAACCACCTCGCACATCCCCATCATTGCGCTCAGCGCCAACGCCGTACCGCGCGACATCCAGCGTGGTCTGGAAGCGGGCTTCTTCAACTACATCACCAAGCCCATCAAGGTCGGCCAGCTCATGGACGCGATCGACGCGGCGTTGCTGGTTTCCCGACAACGGCAATTCGGCGACAGCCCGGCAGACATCACATGACCATCACCTCTCACGACATCCTGAGTGCCCGCATCCTCATCGTCGACGACCAGCAGACCAATGTGATCCTGCTGGAAGAGATGCTGCAGAGCGCCGGGTACACCAACGTGCACTCCACCATGGATCCGCACACCGTCACCGGCATGCACCGCCGCACGCCGTTCGATCTGATCCTGCTCGACCTGCAGATGCCTGGGATGGATGGCTTCCAGGTCATGGAGGGGCTCAAGGCCAACGCGATTGACGACTACATCCCGGTGCTGGTGATCACCGCTCAACCTGGTCACAAGCTGCGCGCGCTGCAGTCGGGTGCCAAGGACTTTGTGAGCAAACCCTTCGACATGCTCGAAGTCCGCACGCGCATCCACAACCTGCTCGAAGTGCGCCTGCTGCACCAGCGCCTGGCCAACCTGAACCACGCGCTGGAGCTCGAAGTGCAGAAGCGCACAGCCGAGTTGCGCGAGAGCGAGGCGCGCTACCGCGCCCTCACCGAGCTGGCCACGGACTGGTACTGGGAGCAGGACAAGGATGGCCGTTTCACCCGCGTCTCGGGCCCGGTGCTTGAAATGCTGGGTTTGCGCGTGGACCCGCTGGTGGACGGACCGGCTGCGCCCGAAGTGGACGACGGCTGGGACCTGGTCCAGCGGGCCGAATTGCAGGCGCGCATCGCGGCGCGCACACCGTTTCTGGACGTGCTGCTGCACCACGTGTCTCCCAAGGGTGTGCGCCGCAGTTACCGCGTCAGCGGCACGCCCATGTTCGACTACCGCTGCAGCTTCACCGGCTACCGCGGCTTCGGGGTCGAGATCCTCAGCTGAGCGCTGCGGTCGGATCAGCCCAGGCCGAACAGCCGTGCGCCCGCCCAGCCCACAGCACACCCCAGGCACAGTCCGAGCAGCACATCGCTGGGGAAGTGGGCACCGGCGTAAACGCGGGCCCAGGCGGTGAGCAGGGCAATCGCAACCAGCACCGCCAGCAAGGGGTGGTCAGGCATGGCCACAGCCATGAATCCAGCCACCGCACCCGTCACCGCCGCATGCGTGCTGGGGAGGCCGGCGCGGGGGCCGTGCTGGAGGTGGTTGTCGCTCAGGCCCAGCGCGAATGGACGTGGCGCAGCCCAGAACATCGCACACTTCTTGCTGAAAACCTGGGCGATCGTGGCCATGCCAAGTACCTGCACCAGCACCCAGCCCCCCGAGGGCTGGGCCCCAGCCATGACCACCAACATGAGCAACATCGGTACCCAGCTTCGCAGGGCGATGACGCGGGCCACCGGCAGCAGCGTGGGTCGCGCTCCGCGTCCGGCCCGCATCCAGCGAAACAGCCGGACGTCGAGTTGCCTGTATCCCCAGGCGTTTTCGGTGGGTTGGAGCGTCGCGTTTTGCATCGTTGCATTGTTCAGGCCATCGGTGTCGTTCTCATGACATGCAGGCCCTTCGCATATCCTGCAAACTGCCCCGCCTGGAACCTCCCTCCACGAAAACCGGACCCCACATGACATTCAACTGGACCAACCCCTACCCCACCGTGCGCAGCCCCGTGATGGCGCGCAACGTCGTGTCCACCTCGCACCCGCTGGCTTCATCGGCCGGTCTGCGCATGCTGCACAAGGGCGGCAATGCGGTGGACGCGGTGATCGCCGCTGCAGCCGCACTCACCATCGTCGAACCCATCTCCAACGGCCTGGGCAGCGACAACTTCGCCATCCTGTGGGACGGCCAGAAACTGCACGGTCTCAATTCCTCGGGCGTGGCACCGGCCACCTGGAACAACGACTACTTCGCACGCCGCCATGGCGGCGAGATGCCCCAGCGCGGCTGGGACTCGGTGACCACGCCCGGCGCCGTGGCGGGCTGGGTGGCCTTGTCGGATCGCTTCGGCAAGCTGCCGTTTGCCGACCTGCTGGAGCCCGCGATCGAACTGGCCGAGCGCGGCCACGGCGTGGGCTGCATCACCGCCGACAAGTGGGCGCGCCAGGTGCCCTTTCTCAAGAGCCAGCCGGGTTTTGCCGAGGCCTTCATGCCGCACGGGCGCGCTCCGACGCCGGGTGAACGTTTCACCTTCAAGGCCGCCGGCGCCACGCTGCGCAAGATCGCCGATACCCGCGGCGAGGCCTACTACCGCGGCGAGATCGCCGAAGCGCTGGTGGCCCATGCCGCTGCGAACGGCGGCACCATGACCCTCGCCGACCTCGACGCCTACCGTCCCGAGTGGGTGCTGCCGATCCAGAAGAACTTTGCCGGCCACACCGTGCACGAGATCCCACCGAACGGCCAGGGCATCGCCGCGCTCATGGCGCTCGGCATGCTCGAACACCTCGACATCGGTCGCCTGCCGGTGGACAGCATCGAGTCGCAGCACCTGCAGATCGAAGCCATCAAGCTGGCCTTTGCCGACACCTACCGCTGGGTGGCCGATGCGCGACACATGAACCAGGTGAGCGCCGCCGACCTGCTGAGCGATGCGTACCTCGCCGAGCGCGCCAAACTCATCCAGCCGGGGAAGGCGGGTGACTTCGCGCACGGCACGCCGCCGCGCGGTGGCACGGTGTACCTCACCGCGGCCGACGAGCGCGGCCAGATGATCAGCCTGATCCAGTCCAACTACATGGGCTTCGGCAGCGGCGTGGTGGTGCCTTCGGTGGGCGTGAGCCTGCAGAACCGCGGCCATGGGTTCACGCTGGCCGAGGGCCACCCCAACCAGGTGGCCGGTGGCAAGCGGCCTTTCCACACCATCATTCCCGGCTTCGTCACGAAAGACGGCCTTCCGCAGATGAGCTTTGGCGTGATGGGCGGCAACATGCAGCCGCAAGCCCATGTGCAGACGCTGGTTCGCATGCTCGTGCACGGCCAGCAGCCTCAGGCCGCGTGCGACGCGACGCGCTGGAAAGTGGGCAGCGGCGTGAACGTGGACTTCGAGTCCACCATGGCGCCCGCGCTGCTGCAGGGTCTCAAAGACCTGGGGCACCGCTTCGAGCCGACCCCCGACGCCTACATGGACTTCGGCAGTGGCCAGTTCATCTGGCGCTTGTCCGACGACATGGAAGCCGGTTATGTGGCCGCGAGCGATTCGCGCCGCGACGGCCAGGCCGTCGGTTTTTGATGCAGCGTCCCTTGTTCAATCCCGCAGCGGCGCTGCAGTTCGTGTTCAATGGTCAGGCCGGCCACGGCGACACCGACGCCACGCGCGAGATGATTGAAGCGGGACTGCGCGAAGCCGGGCGCGCAGGCACCGTGTCGTTTGCCGCGCCGGGCGAGCTCGCACGCGTGGCCCGCGAGGCCGCAAGCCGAGCGCGGACCGACCGCTCGGCGGTGGTGGCGGTGGGCGGCGACGGCACCATCAACACGGTGGCGCAGGCGGCCCATGCGGCTGGCTGCACCATGGGCGTGATTCCCAGGGGCACCTTCAACTACTTCGCACGCGAGCACGGCGCACCCACCGACACCCTTGAAGCGCTGCGCTGGTTGCTCGACGCGCGGCCGGAGCCGGTACAGATCTCGGCCATCAACGATCAGGTGTTTCTCGTCAACGCGAGCCTGGGTCTGTACCCCGACCTGCTGCAGGACCGCGAAACCTGGAAGGCCCGCTTTGGCCGCAGCCGACTGGTGGCGTTCGGCGCGGGCGTGGCCACGCTGCTGCGCTCCCAGCGCCGGCTCAAACTGTCGATCGAATGGGAGGGGCAGCAGCGTGAATTGCGCACGCTCACCCTGTTCGTGGGCAACAACCGCCTTCAGCTGGAACAGCTCGGCCTGCGCTCCATCGGTGAACAGTCAGAGGGTGCGGCAACCGACGGGCATGTGACCGCCGTGATCCTCAAACCCATCGGCACGCTGGCCATGCTCGGGCTGAT
>JBBQSX010000023.1:0-28519 GCA_038213545.1 Burkholderiales bacterium | reverse complement strand
TCACGCTGGGCCTGATCCCCGGCGCCACCGGCATCACCAAGATGACACGGCTGCTGGGCCTGATGGGCGCGCAGCCTTTCATTCTGGAGAGCAAGCTGTTCAACCCGCGCGAGGCACTGGAGCTGAGTCTTGTGCACGAGCTGGTGCCCGCCAACGGCGATGACGTGGCAGCCTCGTTGCGCACCGCTGCCCTGCTCTGGATCGCTGCCAACCCCAAGGCCCAACACCCCTGGGACGCCAAGGACTACAAGATCCCGGGCGGCACACCCGCCAACCCCAAGATCGCCGGCATGTTGACTGTGGCGCCGGCCATGCTCAAGCAGAAAACGCGCGGCCTGTACCCGGCGCCCGAAGCCGCGCTGGCGGCCATGGCCGAGGGCGCGATGGTGGACTACGACACGGCCACGCGCATCGAGAGCCGCTACCTCGCCAAGCTCATCGTGAGCCCCGTGGCGCGCAACATGATCAACACGTTCTTCTTCAACATGAACGCGATCAAGAGCGGGCAGTCGCGTCCAGGCCCTTCGACGGGCTCAGGGCAAACGGAAAAGTACAAACCCAGGAAAGTCGGCATCCTGGGCGCCGGCATGATGGGCGCCGGCATCGCCTACGCCCAGGCCAGCCGGGGCATTGAGACCGTGCTGGAAGACGTGAGCCTGGAGAATGCGCAGCGCGGCAAGGCCTACAGCGTCAAGCTCACCCAGCCGCGCGTGGACAAGGGCCGCATGAGCCCGCACGACCAGCAGGCCCTGCTGGAGCGCATCACCCCCACTGCGCACCCGGCCGAACTGCAGGGCTGCGACCTCATCATCGAAGCGGTGTTCGAAAACCGCGAGCTCAAGGCGGCCGTCACGCGCGAGGCCGAACCCATGCTGGCCGAGGGCGGTTTTTTCGCCAGCAACACCTCCACCCTGCCCATCTCGGGCCTCGCACAGGCCAGCGCCCACCCAGCCAAATTCGTCGGCATCCACTTTTTCAGCCCGGTGGACAAGATGAAGCTGGTGGAGATCATTCGCGGCAAGCAGACCGACGACGAGACCGTGGCACGCGCCTACGACTACGTGCAGGCACTCGGCAAGCTGCCGATCGTGGTGAACGACTCGCGCGGCTTCTACACCAGCCGCACCTTCGGCACTTTTGTGATGGAGGGCGCGGCCATGCTGGGCGAAGGCATTCCTGCGCCGGTGATTGAAAACGCCTCCATGCAGGCCGGCATGCCGGTGGGCCCGTTGGCGGTGCTGGACGAAACTGCGCTGTCTCTGTCGGTTCACGTGCTCGACCAGACCCGCGCCGATTTTCATGCCGAGGGCAAGACTTATGAGGCCACGCCAGGCGAGCTGCTGGTGGAGCGCATGGTGAAGGAGCTCAAGCGCGCCGGTCGGGCGGCCGGCGGCGGCTTCTACGACTACCCGGCTGGGCAAAAGAAGACCCTGTGGACCGAACTCAAACCGCTGTTTGAAAAGCCGGCCCTGTCCTGGGACCTGCAGGACGTGAAAGACCGCCTGCTCTACCGCCAGGCGGTGGAGACGGCACGTTGCCTGGCCGAGGGCGTTCTCACCAGCGTGCACGACGGCAACATCGGCTCCATTTTCGGTATCGGCTTCCCGGCATGGACCGGTGGCGCTTTGCAGTTCATCCATGGCATGGGCATCGACGCATTTGAAGCGCGTTGCGACCAGCTGTCTCAGAAGTTCGGTCCCGGGTTCGCACTCAGCGAAGACGTGAAACGCGCCATCCGCCACCACCAACCTGTTTACTGAACATGAAGCGTCTCGATGGCAAGATCAGCCTGATCACGGGCGCAGCGCAAGGCATTGGCTTGGCCACGGCCCTGAAGTTCGCACAAGAGGGCGCTGTGGTCATTGCCTGCGATGTGAAGCAGGCCGCCGTGGACGCCGCCGTGCAGCAGTGCGAAGCGCTGGGCGCCCAGGCGATGGGCTTCGTGATGGACGTGACGCAGCGCGACATGATCGACGCCGTGGTGGCTCGGGTGATGGAACGCTTCGGTCGCATCGACGTTCTGGTGAACAACGCCGGCATCACCCAGGACGCGCGGCTTCAGAAGATGACGCTGGAGCAGTTCGACCGCGTGATCGACGTGAACCTGCGCGGCGTCTTCCACTGCGCCCAGGCAGTGGCCGATCACATGACCGCGCAAGGCAGCGGCGTGATCCTCAACGCCTCGTCGGTGGTGGGCATCTATGGCAACTTCGGCCAGACCAACTACGCCGCGAGCAAGTTCGGCGTGATCGGCTTCACAAAAACCTGGAGCCGCGAGCTGGGACCGAAGGGCATCCGCGTCAACGCCGTGGCACCCGGCTTCATTGCCACGCCCATCCTCTCCACGATCCCCGAGAAGGTCATCACCGAAATGGAACACCGCGTGCCGTTGCGCCGCCTGGGCCAACCCGAAGAGATCGCGAACGTGTACGCCTTTCTGGCAAGCGACGAGGCCAGCTACATCAACGGCGCGGTGATCGAAGTGTCGGGCGGCATGTCGGTTTAAGCGCTGCACCAGACCAGGCACGTCGGTTGTGTGGTCGTGAGGGGCGTCACAGCAGCCGGCGGGGGATGTGTCGAAGTGGACGGGGTGGGGTATATCGCTCGGCAAAGTCTATGCAAAAGGGGGGGCTGTGTTACAACAAGCCGACCGGTTGAGCAAGCACCATGCAGATCCCCCCCACCCCCCCCAACGAGGCACAACGACTGGCCAGACTCCAGGGCCTGGGCATCCTCGACACGTTGCCGGAAAAGGCCTTTGACGACATCTCCGCGCTGGCGCAGATGATCTGCGGCACGCCCATGGCACTCATCAGCCTGGTCGATCAGGACCGGCAGTGGTTCAAATCGCGTATTGGCATTGAAGTGCATGAGACGTCCCGGGAAGTGGCCCTTTGCTCTCATGCGATCCTTGACCAGGACCGCGTCATGGTGGTCGATGACCTGCTGCAGGACCCACGTTTCAGCGACAACCCGTTGGTGACAGGCGCTCCGGACGCGCGGTTCTATGCGGGCGCACCCATCGTCACCCACGACGGTCTTGCGCTGGGCACCGTGTGTGTGCTCGATACCCAAGCGCGCAAGCTGGATCCCGGTCAGATCGACGCCTTGCAACGGCTCGCCAGTCTGGTCATCAACCTGCTGGAACACGAGTCGGTGCGTGTTGAAGAAGCCACGCGCAGCCAGGAGGCCTGGCATCTCCAGCACCAGGAACTCACCGCCATGGCCATTGCCGGGCTGGACCTGCAGGTCTACATCGACCCCGACTACCTCATCCAGCACGTCAACGACACGTACCTCGCTTACTGGGGCGGCACGCGGGAAGACATCATCGGACGCCCTATCGCCTCCCGCGTGGGTGAAGCTGCGTTCCGCGACATCATCCAGCCCCAGCTCGACCGCGCCTTGGCGGGCGAAGCGGTGTCGTACACGCGCAAGACCGATTTCCCCATGCGCGGGGCCCGTTTTGTTGAAGTCGCGCTGCTGCCGGTGCGCAACGCGCGGGGCGAGATTGCAGGCGCCGTGATGCGCGCGCAAGACGTGCATGAAACGCGTGCCCGCGAGGCGCAGCTCAAGCAGACCGTGGCACTGCTGGAGCAAAGAACGCTGGAGCAGGAACGCTTCATCCACATCATTTCCCACGACCTGCGCGAACCGATCAACACCGTCAACAACTTCACCTCCTTGCTGGTCACCGACCACCAGGAGGAGCTCTCGCCCTCAGCCCAGCGCTACCTTTCTTTCGTGCAATCGGGCGGCCAACGCATGAGCTACCTGCTGGACGACCTGCTGAGTTTCGTGCGGCTGGGCAACCATGCTGTGCAGTTGCGCCCGGTGGACGTCGGCCGTTTGATGCCCCAGATTCAGGACGACCTCGCCCCGCTGCTGCAGCGCATGGGTGGACGCCTTGATTTCGCAGCGCACCCTCCAGTCATGGCCGACGAATCCCTGCTGCGCATCGTGCTGAAGAATCTGGCTTCCAACGGCCTCAAGTTCTCGCGCCGGGGTGTCCCGCCCGTGGTGCGCGTCACGGTTGAAGAGCTTGATAAAGGTCACCATATTCACGTGAGCGACAACGGCATCGGCATTGCCGAAGACCACCAGCACGACATCTTCGACATGTTCAAGCGCCTGCACACGCGCAAACATTACGAAGGCACGGGCCTGGGTCTGTCCGTCTGCCGCCGGATTGCGCAGCTGCACGGTGGCAGCATTTCTGTGCAGTCCACCCTTGATGAAGGCAGCCGTTTCACACTCCATCTGCCCCCGGCACCTGCAGTTCCCCACCTGGAATGACCATGACTGCACCCGAACGCTTCATCCTGATCGACGACAACGAGGCCGACAACGTCTTTCACGAGATCATGATCCGGCGCGCCGGTTTCAAGGGCGATATCGTGATCTTTGAAAGCGGTTTGGATGCCTTGGCGTACCTCAAGACCGATCCGCTGACCACACCCACCTGCATCTACCTCGACATCAACATGCCGCTGATGGATGGTTTTGAATTTGCACTCGAGGCCACGCCCCTTCTGGCTGGCAAACCCACGGTCGTGCTGGTGATGCTCACGTCGTCGGGCTCGCAAAAAGACCGCGATCGGGTGGAAGAAATACCTGTCATCCAGGGATTCGTCACCAAACCCTTGCTGGCGGACGCGGTTCGCGACATGCTGCAGCGTGGCTGAAGACACCCCCGCACAACCCAACTCCAAAACCGACCTCTTCCTCTCCTTCACCTGGCTCGCCCTGCAGGGCTTTGGCGGCGTGCTGGCCGTGGTGCAGCGCGAGCTGGTCGAGAAGAAGAGATGGATGACGCGCGAGCAGTTTGTCGAAGACTGGGCTGTGGCTCAGATCATGCCGGGCCCCAACGTCATCAACCTCTCCATGATGATCGGCGGACGCTACTTCGGCTTGCCGGGCGCACTCGCCGCGTTGGCCGGTATGCTGGCCGCGCCACTGGTGATCGTGCTGCTGCTGGCTGTGGCGTATGGCAGCGTGGCCGACAGCGCGGTTGCGCAAAACGCCCTGCGCGGCATGGGCGCCGTGGCCGCCGGCCTGATCACCGCCACCGGCATCAAGCTCATTGCCGCGCTCGACAAAAACGCGATGGGCATGGCGGTCTGCATCGGCCTGGCCGTGCTCACCTTCATTGCCATCGGCCTGCTGCGCTGGCCCCTGCTCTGGGTTCTGCTGGGCATTGGCGGCGCGGCCTGGGTTTGGGCTTACCGCGTGCTCAAGCGCAACGAGGCACCACGCTCATGACCGCCATGACGCCCGACTTGGCGAACTGGCTCAACCTGTTTACCCACTTCGCCTCGCTGTCGCTGCTCGGCGTGGGCGGCGCCATCACCACCGCGCCCGACATGCACCGCTATCTGGTCACCCAGAACGGCTGGCTCAGCGACCCGCAGTTCACCTCAAGCATTGCGCTCTCGCAAGCCGCACCGGGCCCCAACGTGCTGTTTGTGGCCCTGCTCGGCTGGAACGTGGGCTTTAACGCCGGCGGCGGACCCGGCGCAGGTTGGACAGCATGGTCGCTCGCGCTGTTGGGCGTGCTGGTCACCATGGTGGCCATCATGCTGCCCTCGTCCGTGCTCACCTACACCGCCACCCGCTGGGCCCATAAAAACCGCGAACTGCGCGCCGTGCGCGCTTTCAAGACCGGCATGGCCCCCATCGTGATTGCCCTGCTGATCGCCACCGGCTGGCTGCTCACCGGCTCGCATGACCAGCCTGAGCGGGACTGGCCGCTGTGGTTGCTGACGGGTGTGGCGACGCTGCTGGTGTGGCGTACGAAGATTCATCTGCTGTGGATGATCGGTGCGGGGGCGGTGCTGGGGGCGGTGGGGCTCGTCTGACCGCACACGCGGGCGAAACTACGCCAGCAAAGCTGGCAGACACACTGCCGCCGGCGTCTGCAGACACAGGTCGGCCACCACATCGAGCGGTGTGGGTTCGGGGTTGATGACGACCACGCGGCCACCGCTCTGGTGCGCCGTGAAAGCCAGACCCGCCGCGGGATAGATCTCGCCTGAGGTGCCGATGACCAGCATCAGGGCACAGTGGCGGGCGGCGTATTCGGCGGCCTGGAATGCAGCGGTCGGCAGACTTTCACCAAACCACACCACCGCAGGTCGGCGCAGGTTGCCGCAGGCCGCACAGCGTGGCGGACGATCCGCCACGATGGCTTCAGCGCTGCAGCAGCCACGCGGCGCGTCCAGCCATTGGTCTTCGGAAATATTGCCGTGCAGGGCCAGGGCATCGGCGTTACCTGCGCGCTGGTGCAGGCCGTCCACGTTCTGTGTGATGACGGTCAAGCGGCTGGGATGTCGCTTGGCGAAATTGGCGAGCGCCCGGTGTCCTGCATTGGGTTGGACAGCGGCGATCATCTCCCGCCGATGGACATACCAGTCCCACACGCGCTGCGGATGGGCGCGAAAAGCGTCCTCGGTCGCCAGGTCTTGCGGATTGAACTGGGACCACAGCCCGGTCTGCGCGTCGCGAAACGTGGGCACTCCAGATTCGGCGCTCATACCCGCGCCGGTGAGCACGGCGATGTGGTGCGCTTCGGCAATCCAGCTGCGCACCGTGTCGTGCATGTTCAACTGCGCTGGCGCAGCGCCTCGTACAGGCACACACCACTGGCCACCGACACGTTCAAGCTCTCCACCGCGCCAGCCATGGGAATGCTGACCAGCTCGTCACAGGTCTTGCGGGTGAGCTGGCGCATGCCCGTGCCTTCGGCCCCCAGCACCAGCGCCACCGGGCCCTTGAAGTCCACCTGGTAGAGCGTCTTGGGTGCGTCGTCGGCGGTGCCGATGATCCAGATGTTGCGTTCCTTGAGTTCGCCCAGCGTGCGCGCCAGGTTGGTCACCATGAAGTACGGCATCGTCTCGGCCGCGCCGCTGGCCACCTTGGCCACGGTGGCGTTGATGCCGGCAGCGTGGTCCTTGGGCGCGATCACGGCGTGTGCGCCGGCGCCGTCGGCCACCCGCAGGCAGGCGCCGAGGTTGTGCGGGTCGGTGATGCCGTCGAGCACCAGCAGCAGGGGCGGCACGCCGGTGGCCTCGAGCTGCTCCAGCAGTTCGTCGAGCGAATGCACCTGTTTGATCTCTTCGACGCGCGCAGCAACACCTTGGTGGCCATGGCTGCCCGCGAGCTTGGCGATGCGCAGGCCGTCGGCCTCGATCAGGCGGGCGTTGGCCTCGCGGGCCTTGTCGAGAAACTGGCGCATGCGCGCGTCGCGGCGCGTGGGCTCGTAGTAGATCTCGATGATGGATTGCGGCGCGGTTTTCAGGCGCACGCCCACGGCGTGAAAGCCGAAAAGCACTTTGGGGGAAGACATGCCCGGATTATCCCCTTCGGGCGCGGGCGGCCTCAGGCGATGGCCGCGGTCTCTTTCACTTCGGGCACCACCTGCCCGGCCTCGATGGTGATGCGGCGCTCGCAGCGCTGCGCAATGGATCGGTCGTGCGTGACCAGCACGAGCGTGGTGCCCTGCTCACGGTTGAGGTCGAACATGAGTTCCATGATCTTGCCGCCAGTGGCGAAATCCAGGCTGCCGGTGGGCTCGTCAGCCAGCAGCACAGCAGGCTGCACCACGAAGGCGCGCGCCAGCGCCACGCGTTGCTGCTCACCGCCCGAGAGCACTTTGGGGTAACTGGACAGTCGCTCGCCCAGGCCCACGCGTTGCAGCATGTGGGTGGCGGTGGCTCGCGCGTCACGCCGCCCGGCCAGCTCCAGCGGCAGCATCACGTTTTCCAGCGCGGTGAGGTTGCCCAGCAGCTGGAAGCTCTGGAACACAAAACCGACCTTTTGCGAACGCAGCGCGGCGCGCTGGTCTTCGTCCATGGCGAACAAATCGACGCCATCGATGTGAACTGTGCCGCTGGTGGGCGTGTCCAACCCGGCCACGATGGACAGCAGCGTGCTCTTGCCCGACCCGGACGCACCCACGATGGCGGCGGTTTCCCCTTTGTTCAGGGTGAAATCGATGTCGCGCAAAATGGTCAGCGACCCGGTGGAGTCGGTGACCGACTTGAACACATGCTGGACCGCAATCATCACATCGGACATGGAAGGACTTCTCAAGTTGAAACGCCGTCACTTTAACGCGCTGGTCTGCAGCGCGTGCGCGCTCGCCGCTGCAGGGTCTTTGGGTGCCGCACTCGCGCAGTCCTCCGCGCAAGCTGCCAGCAGCAACCTGCCCGTGGTGCTGGTGGTGGGTGACTCGCTCAGTGCCGAATACGGGCTCAAACGCGGCACGGGCTGGGTGGCCCTCTTGAGCGAAACGATGGCCAAGGAGAAGGTGAAGGCGCGCGTGGTCAACGCCAGCATCAGCGGCGACACGACCTCGGGCGGGCGATCGCGCATCGCTGCGCTGCTCAAACAACACCAGCCCAAGTGGGTGGTGATTGAGCTCGGCGGCAACGACGCCCTGCGCGGCCTGCCGCTGAACATGACGCGTGACAACCTCGCCACCATGGCACGGCTTTCACGCGAGGCTGGGGCGCAGGTGCTTTTGCTCGGCATGGAGATGCCGCCGAACTACGGTGCGAAGTACGGGCAGGAATTCCGCGAGGTGTTCACCACCGTGGCCAAGGCCGAGAAGGCGGCGCTGGTGCCGTTCTTTTTGAAGGACGTGGCCGACACCAAGGACCCGACCGCCTTGT
Organism: Burkholderiales bacterium; assembly: GCA_038213545.1. GTDB lineage: Bacteria > Pseudomonadota > Gammaproteobacteria > Burkholderiales > Burkholderiaceae_C > Hydrogenophaga. The sequence goes on along the minus strand of JBBQSX010000023.1, from coordinate 19,847 downwards.
TCCAGAACGACCGCATCCACCCCAACGAGTCGGCCCAGCCCACCATGCGCGACAACGTGTGGCCCGAACTTCGCAAGCTGGTTGCCCGCCGATAATCGGACATGCCCGTCCACACCCTGAATGCCACCGAGGCGCTGAGCCGCCTTGCCGAATTTGACCTGATCATCGACGCCCGCACGGAAGACGAGCACGCGCTCGACCATGTGCCTGGCGCAGTGAACTGGCCCACGCTCGACAACGAAGAGCGCATCACCATCGGCACGATGTACAAGCAGGTCAATCCGTTCGAGGCGAAGAAGCGCGGCGCGGCCCTGTCGGCGCGCAACATCGCAGCCCACATCGAGCGCGAGGTGATCGACAAGCCGCGCACCTGGAAACCGCTGGTGTACTGCTGGCGCGGCGGCAACCGCAGCGGCGCGCTGGCCACCATCCTGGGGGCCATCGGGTTTCATGTGACCCTGATTGAAGGCGGCTACAAGGCCTGGCGCGCGGCGCTGGTGGAGTCACTGCCGGCACTGGCCGAGCGCCTGCACTACCGGGTTGTCTGCGGGCCTACCGGCAGCGGCAAGACGCGCCTGCTGCAGGCCTTGGCCGCGCAGGGCGCACAGGTGCTCGACCTGGAAGCGCTGGCCAGCCACCGCAGCTCGGTGCTGGGCCACATACCCGGCCAGCCGCAGCCGAGCCAGAAACGTTTTGATTCGATGGTGTGGTCTGCCCTGCGCGGCTTTGACCCAACGCACGTCGTGTATGTGGAAAGCGAGAGCAAGAAGGTCGGCAATGTGCGCGTGCCCGATGCGCTCATCGACGCGATGCGGGCCAGCCCCTGTATCGACCTCCGTCTGTCGGACGAAGAACGTGTGGCCCTGCTGTTGGAAGACTACGACTTCTTCGTGAAAGACCCGACATCGTTCTGTTCGCGGCTTGAAGCATTGGCCGAGCTTCGCGGCAAAGAAGTCGTCTCGGGGTGGACAGAGAAGGTGAAGGGTGGAGAGACACCGGCGGTGGTGCTGGAGTTGCTGACCCGCCATTACGACCCGATGTACGCCCAGTCGATCGGGCGCAACTTCAAACAATTTCCGCAGGCCCTGCCCTGTGAGCTGCGGGACCGTTCAGCCGATTCGCTGAACGAGGCTGCGCGATCGTTGATCGCCAGCGAAAACAAGGCCTGAGCGCCGGGCCCAGGGCATTGGGCAGATCCTGAGGGTCAGTCGCCAGCGCCAGCGCCGTCGCCGCCCGCTGCGCCGTCCGGTGCATCGGTGCCCGGCTCTTGCGGTGCATCGGTGTCGTCGTGGCGGCGGCCTTCCGCTTTGGCCTTGAGCTTTTCCTCTTTCTTCTTCTTCTTGGCAAGCTCGCGCTGGCGTTTTTCGTATCCGTAGTTGGGAGTAGCCAAATCAGTCTTTCAGGTCTGTTGAAACGAAGGGGTCAGGCTTGCAAAGCGCTCAGAGCCTGTGCAAGGTCGGCACGCAGATCGTGCACGGATTCCAGACCGACCGCAAAGCGTACCAGACCACCGGCGTGCGGCCATGCCCTGGTGCGAATGGCGGCCATGTCGTACGGGGCGCATAGGCTGACGGGGCCGGCCCAGCTCCAGCCCAGGCGGAAAAGTTTGAGGCTGTCGCAAAACGCGTCGACGCGGGACTGCGAAATGGACGCGTCGAACACGGCGCTGAACAGGCAGGCCGCCGCGGTGGCGTCGCGCTTCCAGGTGGCGTGGCCAGGTGAGTCGGGCAAGGCCGGGTGCAGCACCTGCACCACGCCGGGCTGGGCCTGCATCCACTGCGCCAGCTCGCGGGTGGCTGTGTCTTGCGCTTCATAGCGCAGGGCCATGGTCGGCAGATTGCGCAGCACCAGTTCGGCGTCATTCGCGGCCACGCCCAGACCCAGGCGCATGTGGGTGAGCAGCACCTGGCGGTGCAAGGACTCATCGCGGGTGACCACCGAGCCCATCAAAACGTCGGCACCACCGCTGGGGTACTTGGTGAGCGCCTGCATGGAGATGTCCACACCCAGATCGAATGCGTTGAACGCGATACCCGCACCCCAGGTGTTGTCGAGCACGGTGACGATGGGGCGCTGACCGCCTCGGGCCTGGTTCGCCTGCTGCACACAGGCCACCAGTGCGGGGAGGTCTGGGAACTCCAGGGTGATGGAGCCCGGCGCCTCCAGCCAGACCAGGCGCGTAGCGGGAGAGAGTTGTCGCGCCAGGTCGTCGGGGTCCATGGCGTCGAAGAAACGGTGGGTGATGCCCCAGGCTGCCAGTTCAACCGCAGCAAACGACTTGCCGGGACCATAAGCGTTGTCGGGGATCAGCACCTCGTCGCCGCTGCGCAGAAAGGCCATGTCGACAAGCGCTACCGCCGACAAACCACTGGGCACCAGCACACAGTGCTCGCCACCTTCGATGGTGGCAATACGCTCCTCGAGCGTGAAGGTGGTCGGTGTGCCGTGCAGGCCGTAGGTGTAGCCGCTCTTGTCTTTCCAGTCGTAGGTGCGCAGTGCCTGGACGTTGGGGAAAAAGACGGTGGACGCCTTGTGCACACCCGGCGCCACCGCCTCGAAGCCTTCAGGCGGCTTGTACGGGTGGTGGATCAGGCGGGTGGACAGGTCTTTCACAGCTTCCATTTCTCCAGCAGTTGCGCCGGCCGCATGCTGTCATAGCCTTCAAAGGGCTGGTGGATCCAGGGATTGGTGGGCAGGAACTCCACCGAGTAGTCCGGCGTGAAGGCGGAGAGCTGTTTGGTCCAGATCACCGCGCTGCGCATCTCGGTGATGGGTGCGTAGTTGTTCTTGAGCATGTCGATCACCGCCTTGAGCGTGTGGCCGGAGTCGGCCAGATCGTCCACCAGCAGCACCTTGCCAGCGATCTCGCCTTTGGGCGTGGTGATGTACCGCGCAATATCGAGGTTGCCCTGCTGGGTGCCGGCCGCAGCGCGGTAAGAGCTGGTCGACATGATGGCCAGCGGCTTGTCGAAGATGCGCGAGAGGATGTCGCCAGGGCGCATGCCGCCGCGCGCCAGGCAAAGGATGGTGTCGAATTCCCAGCCAGACTGGTGAACCCTGAGCGCGAGCTTCTCGATCAGGTTGTGGTACTCGTCGTAGGAGACGTAGAGGTGTTTGCCGTCTTCGGTGAGCATTCGGACTCCTGAGGGTATCGATCGGGATTCTGCACGAGGCGCTGCCTGTCCGGCTGTGCAAACGCTGCTCAGCCGTGGTACGGGTGGTGCAGCAGGATGGTGTGATCGCGGTCGGGGCTGGTCGACACCACATGAATCGGCACGCCGGTGGTTTCCTGGATGCGTTGCAGGTACCGGCGCGCGTTCTCAGGCAGCTTGTCGTACTGCGTCACCCCCACCGACGAATCGCTCCAGCCGGGCAGGGTTTCGTAGATCGGCGTGCAGCGTGCGATGTCTTCGGCACCCAGGGGCAGGATGTCGATGGTTTCACCGTCAAGTTCGTAGCCGGTGCAGAGCTTGAGTTCGGTCAAGCCATCGAGCACATCGAGTTTGGTGATGCACAGTCCTGTGAGGCCGTTGACCTGCGCCGAGCGCTTGAGGAGTGCGGCATCAAACCAGCCGCAGCGGCGGCTGCGCCCGGTGGTCACGCCCTTTTCGGCGCCCACAGTGGCCATGTGCCAGCCCGGTGTGCCTTCCTTTTCCCACTCCAGCTCGGTCGGAAACGGGCCGCCGCCGACGCGGGTGCAATAGGCCTTGGTGATGCCCAGCACATAGTGCAGCAGGCCAGGTCCCACGCCGGCGCCGGCAGCGGCGTTCCCCGCCACGCAGTTGCTCGACGTGACGAAGGGATAGGTGCCGTGGTCGATGTCGAGCAAGGTGCCCTGAGCGCCTTCAAACAGCAGGTTGGCGCCGGCCTTGTGGGCGTCGTTGAGCTCGCGCGACACGTCGGCGATCATGGGCTTGAGCAGCTCGGCCTGTTGCATGGCTTCGGCATACACCGGCTCGAACTGGATCGCGCCATCCTTCATGTAGGCGGCGATCTTCTCGTCCCAGACCATGTCGGCTGAATGCAGGTAACTGGTGAGCAGGTGGTTGTGCAAGTCGAGCAACTCGCGCAGCTTGGCGGCGAAACGCTCGGGGTACCGAAGGTCCTGCACGCGCAGTGCGCGGCGCGCGATCTTGTCTTCATAAGCAGGGCCGATGCCGCGACCGGTGGTGCCGATCTTCTCGGTACCAGCCTTGACCTTGGCAGCTTCGCGGGCGATGTCGATGGCGGCGTGAAACGGCAGGATCAGCGGACAACCTTCGCTCACGCGCAGGCGCGAACGCACTTCCACACCCGCCTTTTCCAGCCCGACGATCTCTTCAAACAGCTTGCCCACCGAGAGCACCACGCCATTGCCGATGTAGCACTTGACGCCGGCCCGCATGATGCCGCTGGGGATGAGGTGCAGCGCAGTCTTCACACCGTTGATGACCAGCGTGTGGCCGGCGTTGTGACCGCCCTGGAAACGCACCACGCCGGTGGCAGTTTCAGTCAGCCAGTCGACCAGCTTGCCTTTGCCCTCGTCGCCCCACTGGGTCCCCACCACCACCACGTTGCGACCGGGTGTCACGGCGTTGCTGCTGTTCGTCATTGGCTGATTTCCGTTTGAATGTTCTTCACTGTCCATGCGCCGACCTGCACCGAATCGGGCACCAGTTCGCGGTCGCAATGGAACTCGTCCACTTCGTGTTCATGGCCAGGCAACACGCACACGACCGTATGGCCCTGCGATCGCAGGTTGGCCACGGCGTTGCGCAAGCTGGTGTCCAGGCCCCAGGGCGCGCGGATCGCGGCCACCAGCGATCGTGGCGCCACGGCGGCCACGAGTTCCTTCAGGTCCAGGCTGAAACCCACCGCTGGACGGTTTCTGCCGAACACAGCGCCCACTTCGTCGTAGCGGCCGCCCCGGGCCAGTTCAAGTGACTGCCCCGAACTGCCCTGCCCCGCCTGCGCAAACAAGGCGAAGCGCATGCCGGTGTAATAGGCATAGCCTCGAAGGTCGGCCAGATCGATGGACACCGTCATGTCCTGGGCTTGAGACGCAAGCCAGCGCAGGTTGTCCAGCGCTGTGTGCAAAGCGGGCGATGCCTGCAGCGTCTGCCGGGCTTCATCGAGCACAGTCACATCGCCAAACAGGCGCGGGAGCGCGCAGAGATCGCGGCGCACATTCGCAGGCAATTCGCGCGCCAGCACCTGAAGCTCTGCCACATCCTTCGCATTGAGCGCAGCGTGGATACGGGCCTCCTGCGGCGCGCTCAGCGTCACCGGCGCGAGCACGGCGTCGATGACTCGCACGTCGGCCATGTCGAGCTGCAAACCCTTCACACCCGCGACGCGAAGACAAGCCTGCGCGAGCTCGATCACCTCGAGGTCGGCCTCCAGACCGGCATGGCCGTAGATCTCAGCGCCGAACTGCAGCGGCTCACGGCTGGCCAGCGGGCGGTCGATGCGCGTGTGCACCACCGGGCCGCAATAGCTCAGGCGCGCTACGCCCTGGCGGTTGAGCAGGTGCGCATCGATACGCGCCACCTGGGGCGTGCTGTCGGCGCGCAGGCCGAGCGTGCGACCAGACAACTGGTCGACGAGTTTGAAGGTTTGCAGGTCGAGTGCTTCACCGGTGCCGGTGAGCAGCGATTCAAGGTGCTCCAGCAAGGGCGGCATCACCAGCTCGTAGCCGTAGCCACGGGCTGTGTCAAGCAAGCTCCTGCGCAATTCTTCGATGTGGCGGGCCTCGGAAGGCAAGACATCGGCTATGTGATCCGGGAGGACCCAGGCAGACATGGGCATTTTCAGGAGCTGTTAAAACCGCGATTTTACCGGGGTGCGGAAGGGTATCCGCAGGGCCATCGCGCAAGGAGGCTGAAGCGGGTGGGCAGAACACCCGCCGGGCCTGTGAAGTTCAGCCGAACAGCCAGACCATCAGCAGTCCGACAAGGACGCAGACCAGACCGAAGAACCGAAGCTGTCCGTCGCGCAGGCCAAGCATTTCAGAGAAGACACGGCGCCACAGCCGCGGCGCTGCCAAGGGCAACATACCTTCGAACACCAGCACGAGGGCCAGTGCTGTCCAGATCGCGTCCACAACAACGCCTCCGCGCGGTCAGCGCTTGCGAAGACAGCAAGCGCTGTGCTTCGTACAGCTCACCGGTTAGGCGCGAGATTGCTGCTTCGCAGCGACTTGAAGAAGTCGGACGAAGGATCAACCACCACCACATCGGACTTGCTTGCAAAGCTCGACTTGTAGGCTTCGAGGCTGCGGTAGAACTGGGCGAAAGCAGGGTCACGGCCAAAGGCGTCGGAGAACGACGCAGCAGCCTTGGCATCACCCTCACCTTTGATGAGCTGCGCGTCGCGGTAGGCCTCGGACACGATCACTTCTCGCTGACGGTCGGCATCAGCGCGGATTTTTTCACCTTCGGCAAAACCGGTGGAGCGCAATTCGTTGGCCACGCGTTTGTGTTCGGCTTCCATCCGCTGGTAGACCGAAGCGGTGATGCTCTCCGCGTAGTCCACTCGGGTGATGCGGACGTCCACCACGTCCATACCCCAAGGCTTGTCCGCGCTGCGCACGGCGGCGAGCACTTCGCGCTTCACATCGGCCATCAACTGCTCGCGGCGGGTCGACAGCAACTCGTTCACGGTGCGTTTGTTCACTTCCTGCTGGAAGGAGTTGCGCACCACGCGGTTGAGCTGCAAGGCGCCCGCTCGCTCCGTGATGCCGACGTTGCGGATGTATTCCTGCGGCTCGGCGATGCGCCAGCGCACGTACCAGTCAATCACCACGCGCTGCTTTTCGGCGGTCAGCGTCGGCTCGGTGTCGGTGCTCTCCAGCGTCAGCAGGCGCTTGTCGATGTAAGACACGTTTTGGAACGGCGGCGGCAACTTGAAGTTCAAGCCAGGCTCGGTCACGACCTGCTTGATCTGGCCCAACTGAAAAACCACGCCGAACTGGCGCTGGTCAACCACGAACAGCATGGAGCTGGCGATGGCCAGCGCCACGACGAGGCTGGTGAGGATGAAACCCAATTTGTTCATGTGCGTTGCTCTTTGGTCTCGTTTGCGGCGTTCAACGGCTCTCGCGATCGCGCGATCGGGCTGCGTTGTCGAGGCTGCGACTGGCCGGGGTGGGAACCGTGCCCGCGTTGGTCGCTGGGGTCGTGGCTGCAGGGCTGGTCGCTGGTGTCTGGGCCGTCATCTGCATGATCTTGTCCAGCGGCAGGTACAGCAGGTTGTTGCCGGCCTTGGAGTCCACCAGCACCTTGGTCACGTTGCTGTAGATTTCTTGCATGGCGTCTGTGTACATGCGCTCGCGGGTGACCTGAGGCGCTTTCTGGTACTCGGTAAGGACCGAGCGGAAGCGCTGTGAATCGCCCTCGGCCTGCGCCACGATACGGGCGCGATAACCTTCGGCTTCTTCGGTCAGTCGGGAGGCGGCACCACGGGCGCGCGGCACCACGTCATTGGCATAGGCCTCGGCTTCGTTCTTGGCACGCTCTCGCTCCTGTCCAGCCTTGAGCACGTCGTCAAAAGATGCCTGGACTTGCTCAGGTGGACGCACACCGCCCTGTTGCAGGTTGATGCCCACCACCTCAATACCCACTTTGTAGCGGTCAAGAATGGTTTGCATGAGCGTGCGCACGCGCGGCGCGATCTGGTCGCGCTCTTCGGCCAACGCAGCGTCCATCTTCATCTTTCCGACCACTTCGCGCACCGCAGTCTCGGCCACCTTGACCACCGAAGCATCGGGGTCGCGGCTCTCGAACAAAAAGGCCCGTGCATCGTTCAGGCGGTACTGCACCGCGAACTTGATTTCAACGATGTTCTCGTCTTCGGTGAGCATGGCCGACTCGCGCAGACCGGTCGCAGGCACGATGTTGTCACGCCCCACGTCGACCGATCGGATCTGCGTCACAAACACGGTCTCATGGCGCTGCACGGGGTAGGGCAGACGCCAGTTGAAACCTGCACCCACGGTGCTGTTGTACTTACCAAACTGCGTGATGACGGCCTGTTGACCCTCCTGCACGATGAAGAAGCCCGTGCCGAGCCAAACAAGTGCCGCAACACCCAAGATGAGACCGGCGCCGATGCCGGTGGTCTTGGGGCTGGGATTGAAACTGGGCATGCCGCCGCCACCCGAACCGTTGCCACCTCCCTGGCCGCCGCCCTTCTTGCCCAGCAGACCACCAAGCTTGCGGTTGAAGTCCCGCCACAGTTCGTCCAGATCCGGGGGACCCTGATTGGGGCCTTGACCCCGAGGACGCTGCGGCGTGCGGTTGTCCTCGTTGCGCTCGGGTTCCTGGCCATCTTTGGACCCTTCGTTGCGGGGAGCGTCATCGCCCCGGCCCCAGCGTGGATCGTTGAGATTGAACATGCCCAGCACCTTGCGCCAGGCCCGTCGTGGGGCGGCGCGTGAGCCTTGTTTGTCAGGGCGGGCGGGGTTTTGCAGATTCACATCCATGTGTTGCCAACTCTTTGTCGATTTCAAAACCATCACATTGTGCCCAATCAGAGCGGCGAACTTTCATTCTCTGGGAACGCCCCCGGGCTCTCAGGGCCTTGCCCGGTGGCCGCGGACAGCACCTGTGCCGCCAGCACCGCCCTGAGGGAAGGCAAACCTTCGCCCGTTTTGGCGCTCACGTAAATTCGAGACACCGTTTGTCCATCCAGTTCCATCTGATCGGCGAGAACCATCGGAATATGGGCCTCGTCCATTGCGTCAAGCTTGTTAAACACCAGGATTTGCGGCACATGCTCGGCCCCGATGTCCTTGAGCACACCCATCACCGACGCCATCTGCTCGGGGTGCGAGGGGTTTGAGGCATCCACGATGTGCAACAGCAGATCGGCATCGGCGGCTTCTTGCAAAGTGGCAGCAAAGGCATCGACCAGACCGTGTGGCAGATCGCGAATGAAGCCCACCGTGTCAGAAAGAGACACCGATCGACCAGCCTCGCCCAGATAGAGCTGGCGGGTGGTCGTGTCCAGCGTGGCGAACAGCTGATCAGCCGCGTAGGCCCGCGCCTTGACCAAGCCGTTGAACAAGGACGACTTGCCGGCGTTGGTGTAGCCCACCAACGAGATGGAGAACGTTTCACGACGCTCGCGCTGGCGGCGCTGCGTGGCGCGCTGCTTCTTGACCTTCTCCAGGCGCTCTTTGGTCCGCTTGATCGCCTCGCCGATCATGCGACGGTCCAACTCGATCTGTGTCTCGCCAGGGCCACCACGCATGCCGATGCCGCCGCTCTGACGCTCCAGGTGCGACCAGCGCCGCACGAGCCGGGTGGACAGGTATTGCAGGCGGGCGAGTTCAACCTGCAACTTACCCTCGTGGCTGCGGGCACGCTGGGCAAAGATTTCCAGTATCAAGAGCGTGCGGTCGTTGACCGGCATGCCCATATGGCGCTCAAGATTGCGTTGCTGAGCCGGACTGAGCGACTGGTCGAAAAGCACCTCGGAAGCCCCTGTTGACTGGGCCAGCAGTTTGATTTCGTCGGCCTTGCCGGAACCGACGAACAAGGCCGGATCAGGCGCGCGCCTCTTGCAGGTAACTCGATCGGCCACAACGTACCCTGCGGTCTGGGCCAGCAAGCCGAGCTCCTCCAGCGGACCATCGAAATGGGGCGTCCCGAAGTCCACCCCTACAAGAATGACCGAGGGCGTGGGTGTGGGAGAGTGGTCGGAAGATTTCAAATCGCTTCAGCGGCGGCACGCCGGGCGATCCTGCCTTGGCGGCACCTTGGCACCGTACCGGCATCCAGGGAACAGGCGTTCAAGGAGTGGCTGGCTCGTCCGCGGGAGCGGCAGAGAACTGCACAGGCCGACCTGGAACGATGGTGGAAATTGCGTGCTTGTAGACCATCTGGGTAACGGTGTTCCGAAGAAGAACCACGTACTGGTCGAACGATTCGATCTGCCCTTGCAACTTGATTCCGTTGACCAGGTAGATCGACACAGGAACGTGCTCCCGGCGAAGCTGGTTCAGAAAGGGATCTTGCAAAAGTTGGCCTTTGTTATTGCTCACGATATGCTCCGTGTTCAGAAAAAATGAATGGGAAAGCACGATACCACAGGGCTTGCACTGCTCAAGCCCTCCGGGTATTTCCTATTCCTTGAAGGGATTGGTGGAGGTTTTGAATTCGATCCGCAGCGGCGTGCCCACCAGATCGAATGCCTTGCGAAAGCGACCTTCGAGGAAACGTTTGTAGGAATCGGGCACGTGTTCCAGCGAATTGCCATGGATCACGATCACGGGTGGGTTCATGCCGCCCTGGTGGGCATAACGCATCTTGGGCCGGAACATCCCTCCGCGCGTGGGAGCCTGAAACTGCACGGCTTCGGCCAGCAGCCGGGTGAGCACCGGGGTTGACATCTTGCGAGTTGCTGAAGCCTGGGCCTGGATGATTGACTTCCATACGGGCGCCAATCCCTGCCGCTTTTGCGCCGAGATCAGATGCAGCGAGGCAAACTTCAGGAAGGCCAACCGGGTTTCGATCTGACGCTCGATCTGCTCCCGCTGGTAGGCGTCCACGGCATCCCATTTGTTGATGGCGAGCACCACGGCGCGGCCGCTTTCCAGGATATAGCCAGCGATGTGAGCGTCCTGATCGGTGATGCCTTGTGTGGCGTCGAGCAACAGCAACACCACGTTCGCGTTCTCGATCGCCTGCAGGGTCTTGACGACGGAGAACTTTTCGATCGCCTCGAACACCCGGCCCTTGCGGCGGATACCGGCTGTGTCGATCAGTTCGAACTTCTGGCCGTTGCGCTCGAACGGCACAGAAATGGTGTCGCGCGTGGTGCCGGGCAGATCAAAGGCGACAAGACGCTCCTCGCCCAGCCAAGCGTTGATCAGGGTGGACTTGCCCACGTTGGGGCGGCCCGCCACCGCCAGTCGGATCACACCATCTGGTACCAGCTCTTCTTCTTCGTCCTCGGACGGCAGGCCTGGAATGCGCTCCATGGCCAGCTCGACCATGGAGCGAATGCCCTGCCCGTGGGCGCCTGAGACTGGCAGCACTTCGCCCAGGCCCAACTCATAGAACTCGACCAATTGCAAACCCTGGGTCATGCCCTCGGCCTTGTTGGCCACCAGCACGCAAGGCTTACCAAGTCGCCGGAGATAAACCGCGATCTCGTGGTCTTGCGCGCTGATACCGGCGCGCGCGTCCACCACAAACAGCACCACATCGGACTCGGCCACGGCTTGGCGTGTCTGCTTGGCCATCTCCTTGTAGATGCCTTCGGTGGCATCAGGCTCGAAGCCGCCGGTGTCGATGACGATGTATTCGCGTGCCCCGAGGCGGCCATTGCCGTAATGTCGGTCGCGGGTGAGACCGGCGAAGTCGGCCACGATGGCATCGCGAGAACTCGTCAGGCGGTTGAACAGGGTGGACTTGCCCACATTGGGGCGGCCCACCAGGGCGATGACGGGTTTCAAGGAGGGCCGCTTTCGTTCAGGAGGCGTTTCAGCTCGGAAATCACTGGGGGCGCCAGGCGTAAATACCGCCGTTGCGCGTCTGCACGACGAGCGCGTCGCCTGCGAGCACCGGGGCCGACACGATAGGCGATCCGTCTGTGCTCAGACGGGTCATTTCGCTACCGTCTTCGCGCGAAACGAGATGCACCACACCCGCACTGTCGCCCACTGCGACCACACGACCCAATGCAACGGGTGCGCTGAGGCCGCGGTACTTGAGGCGGTCGATGCTCCAGGCCGGCTCACCAGACGCGCGTTGCCACGCCTGGAAACGATCTTCGCTGTCGCCACCAAACACCAGGCGATCGTCGCCGTGCACTCCCGTGGTGCCCTGGGCAACGCGCGACCACACCACAGTGCCACGGGCGGCATCAACGCAACCGACGGCGGCCGAATAGGCCCGTGCGCAAACGCTGTCACCGATCCTGCTCACGGGACCAACGATGTCCACCAGTCGCTCGATTTCGTTGGTGCCGCGCGGTGTGGCGATGGGGGCTTCCCAGCGCACCGAACCGTTGGCCGGATTCAGACCCACCAAACGGCCCGACAGGCCCGCCACCAAAGCGTCGCCAACCGCGAGCAAGGCACCGCTCTGGCTGAGCACGAGCGGCTCGGCGGTGCGCGTCTGAGCCCACAAACGGGCGCCGTTTCGCGCGTCAAAAGCGGTAACAGTGCGATCGGCCGTGAGCACAAACACGCGAGCACCGGCCACCAGCGGCGCCGTGAAGGCGCGGGCGGGCAGGCGCACGCGCCAGAGTTCTCGGCCATCGGCCAGCGCGACCAACTGGTTACTCTGCGTGACCACAGCAGCGGTCTGACCGTCGGAGCCCACGCCCGCAGCGATGGACGTGCCGAGGTTCAGGCGCCACACGTCCTGACCAGTGGTGCCGTTGATCGCAACCACCGTGCCGGATGTGCTGGCAGCGTACACGCGCCCAGCCGCCACCACAGGAGCAATGGACTCGGTGCCTGCGCCCACCTGGGCGGTCCAGGCCACGCGTGTTCCCATGAGCGCGGCCACCGGAGGCAACTCTTTGGGCTGGGGTTTTTTGGTGCCGGACGAGCACGCAGACAGTACCGCCAGCGCGAGCACGCACAGGCAGACGGGGCGAGCCAACCAGGCTTGCGAAGACGGCTTCATGGAATGGGAAACAGGGTTCAACGGGCGACCTCGGTTGTGGGGGCCAGGGTGGAGACATCCACGCCCAGCGAAGCCAGTTTCACCTCCACCAAACGGCGGTATTCGGTGCGGTTGTTCAAGCCCTTCCAGGCGGTCTGGTACTGGGCTTTCGCTTCATCGGCCTTGCCCTGTGCCATCAGCACATCGCCACGCCGATCGGCCACAAGGGGCTCGAAAGACTTGGGTACGGGGACCTCCAGCGTCTTGAGTGCCTGGTCATAGGCTTGCGCCTCGATATCCAGGGCCGCGAGCCGCAATCGGGCCACAGCTTTGTACGAGTCATCGGACGACTTCTCGGCGGCCCAGGCCAGAGCTGCGCGCGCCTCGGGCAGCTTGCCCGCATCGAACAGCGTCTTGCCGGCCTGCAACGCGGCCTGGCTGGCAAAGGTGGTGCTGGCGAACTGGGACTGCATGTCGGCCAGAGCGCGCTGCATGCGGTCTGTGTCCTTGGCGAGCGCGGCGCGGTCCACTTCGTCGTACAGGGCCGCGGCCTTGGCGGCCTGATTTCGCTGCCAGTAGTTCCAGCCGTTCCACGCGGCGAAGGCGCCGAAAATGGCGATCAGCACCCAGCTGATGAGGTTGCCGTACTGGCTCCAGAAATGTTTGATCTGGTCGAGCTGTTCCTGCTCTTCAAGGTCGAGGTGTTTGGCCATGCTGCAAATTCAGTTCGGGTTCGGGCGCCGGGAGCGCAACGCTCGATTGTAGGCGGGTGGCTGCGGCATCCCCGCCTCAGCCACAAGGGGTCAACCAGGGTGGGTCAGTGGCTGCGCAAACTGGCAGCCCAGTCTGCCAGCTGGGCGATATTCAGCAGGCGCTGCGCGGTTTCCCCGGAAGACGCAATGCCTTCTGGCCGGGGACCGCGCAGGGGCTTGACCGCCACACTGCCCTGCTGCAGCTCCTGCTCGCCAAAGATCAGGGCGAAGCGAGCGCCACTGGCATCTGCTTTTTTGAACTGCGACTTCATGCTGCCCATGCCGTCAATGCCGCCAGCGTGCATCTGCACGTTGACCCCGTTCTTTCGCAACGCTCGCAAAACCGGCATGACTTGCACCACGTGGGCCGCGTCGGGGACCACGGCATAAGCGTCGGGCACAGGCTGCTCTGGCAGTTTGCCCTGCTCTTTCAAAAGCTCAAGGATGCGCTCCATGCCCAGTGCCCAGCCCACGGCCGGCGCAGCCTTGCCGCCAATCTGCTCGAACAGACCGTCGTAGCGACCGCCAGCACACACCGTGCCCTGAGAACCGAGCTGCGTGGTGACGAACTCAAAAACCGAGAGGTTGTAGTAGTCCATGCCGCGCACCAGGCGTGGGTTGATGCGGTAGGCAATGCCGTGCGCGTCAAGCAGCCCGCGCAAACGGTTGAAATGCTCCAGCGATTCGGCGCCCAGGTGATCCATCAGGCGCGGTGCGGCATTCACCAGTGCCTGCATGGCCGGATTCTTGGTGTCCAGGATGCGCAGCGGGTTGCTGTGCAGGCGGCGCTTGGCTTCCTCATCGAGCTGGTCGGCATGGGCCGCCAGGTAGGCGATGAGCGCCTGGCGGTGCTGCAGCCGCTCGAGGGGCTGGCCCAGGCTGTTGATCTCGAGCTCAATGCCGGTCAAGCCCAGCTCGGCCCAGAGGTCGCATGCCAACACGATGAGTTCGGCGTCCACGTCGGGCCCGGCAAAGCCCAGGGCTTCGGCGCCGAACTGGTGGAACTGCCGATAGCGGCCACGCTGCGGCCGCTCGTGGCGGAACATCGGGCCCATGTAGTACAGGCGCTTGCCGCCGTCGTACAGCAGCGAGTGTTCAAGCGCAGCACGCACCACGCCGGCCGTGTTCTCCGGGCGCAGCGTGAGCTGCTCGCCGTTGAGGCGGTCTTCAAAGGAGTACATCTCCTTCTCGACGATATCGGTGACCTCGCCCAGGCCACGCACAAAGAGTGCTGTGGGCTCCACGATGGGCGTGCGCAGGTTGCGGTAGCCGTAGCGGCGCATCAGCGTGCGCAGCGTGTCTTCGAGCCACTCCCAGTGCGCGGACGCGGGAGGGGCGATGTCGTTCATGCCTTTGACGGCGGTGAGTTTTTCTGCCATGTGCTGCAAGCCTGTGCGGTCAGCGCAAGCCGGGCTCAAGCCCGGCCTCAAGCGGTGACGCCAAACTTTTTCTCGATGTAGTTGTCCACGATGACCTGGAACTCGCGCACGATGTCATCGCCGCGCAAGGTCAGTGCTTTTTGTCCGTCGATGAAGACGGGTGCTGCCGGTGCTTCGCCCGTGCCGGGCAGGCTGATGCCGATGTCGGCGTGTTTGCTCTCGCCGGGACCGTTGACGATGCAGCCCATCACGGCCACCTTGAGGTTTTCCACACCTGGATAGCGGACGCGCCAGACCGGCATGGAGCTGCGCAGGTAGTCGTCGATCTGCTTGGCCAGCTCCTGGAAGGTGGTGCTGGTGGTGCGGCCACAGCCAGGGCAGGCGGTGACTGAAGGCACAAAGGCACGCATGCCCAACGCCTGCAAGATTTCCAGCGCGATCACGACCTCTTGCGTGCGGGCCTCGCCCGGCTGCGGCGTGAGCGAGATGCGGATGGTGTCGCCAATGCCCTGCTGCAGCAGCACCGACAGCGCCGCTGCGGAGGCCACAGCGCCCTTGGTGCCCATGCCGGCTTCGGTCAGGCCGAGGTGCAGTGCGTAGTTGCAGCGCTGCGCCAGCGCCTGGTACACCGCGATCAGGTCCTGCACGGCGCTGACCTTGCATGAGAGGACGATGTTGTTGCCGTTGAGGCCGATCTCTTCCGCACGTTTGGCCGAATCGAGCGCGGATGTGATCAGCGCTTCGTACATCACCTGGCGGGCTTCCCAGGGTTGGGTGCGGCCCGCGTTTTCGTCCATCAAACGGGCCAGAAGATCCTGGTCCAGGCTGCCCCAGTTCACACCGATTCGGATGGGCTTGTCGTGGCGGGCCGCGATCTCCACCATCTGGGCAAACTGGCGATCACCTTTGTCACCACGGCCCACGTTGCCGGGGTTGATGCGGTACTTTGAGAGCGCCTCGGCGCAGGCTGGATGATCGGTGAGCAGGCGGTGGCCGTTGTAGTGGAAGTCGCCGATCAGGGGCACGTCGACCCCCATGCGGTCGAGCTGCTCTCGAATGTAGGGCACGGCCTTGGCGGCCTCGTCGTTGTTGACAGTGATACGCACCAGCTCCGAGCCAGCCAGTGCAAGCTCTTTCACCTGGATCGCGGTGCCCACCGCATCGGCGGTGTCCGTGTTGGTCATGGACTGCACGCGCACAGGCGCATCGCCGCCCACTGTCACCCGGTTGCTGCCCCAGGCCACAACGCCCTGCCGGGTGTGGCGCGCGCGCACGGCCGTCAAGGCAATGGGCTGCCCGCCAAGGGCGACTGGGGTATCGGGTTGCAATGCAATGTCCATGGTCATTTCACCTCGAAGCGAGCCACGTTGCTGCGCGAGAAAGGCGCCGTGTCGAAAGGCTTGCCGCGAACGCTCACCTCGGCGGCATCGGCCTTGCCCAGCACCACGGTGTAGGGCGGGGCTGCAGAAAAATCGATCACATCGCCTGCCTGCATCAGACGTTTGGCCACCACATTGCCAGTGCCGTTGACCACTTCCACCCAGGATTCACCGGTGGCGGTGATGCTCAACAGGCGGCCAGGGGTGGCGGCAACTGGCGCAACGGCTGGCGTATCTGCAGATACCAGCCCGGCAGGCGCAGCATCCGCCTGCAGACTCACCGCGGGCGCAGGCTCCACTTCGGGCGGTGCCAGCACGGTAGTGACAGGAACGACCCCTGCTTGCGCGGGAGCACCAGTGGGTTCCTGGGCGACAACGGGCTCCACCGCAGCCACCGGCTCGGCCACAGCAGGCTCCGGCACGCTGACCACCACGGGTGGAGATTCAGCTTTGGGAAGAAACACGATGACCAGCGCACCCAGCAGCAACGCAATGGCCGCCAACAAGGCGGGGCGGGAGAGCCAGCTCAGCGGGTTGAACGGCTCTTCGTCGCGGCCAGAATTGAATGGCGCATTCAAGGAGTGCCCGTGATCACCGAGCTTGGTCTGCGCCCCGACTGGAATCTGCTGGAGGATGGGTGCTGCATCCACCTTGAGCTGGCGGCACGCACTGGAGGCCAGCGCGCGTGCGAAAGTGAGATCAGGCAGCTCGCTGTATCGCCCGGCCTCCAACGCCTCCAGCTTCTTCACAGGAACCTTCAAAGCTGCTGCAAGAGCGGCAATGTGCAGACCTGCAGCCTCGCGGGCCTCTTTCAGCCGGATCGGTCGCGAAGCAGGCTCGACCGACGTGCCACTGCCTTCTGCCATCGCGTCACTCATCAAACTCTCCGCGCTGAAAACGCGCCCACTGCGCTGAATCCGGGTAACGGCGACCCAGTTGTTGCGCGAGTTGCGCCATCGCTTCGCGATTGCGCAGCCGGCGCTCCACCTTGATGCCCAGCCACAGCGTTTCTGCATTGGCCAGATCGGTGTTGTTGAGCCGCCGGATCGTGAATTGGGCTTTGTTGTCTTCACCTCGGCGGAACTGCAGGGAGGCGAGGTTGTAGG
This sequence comes from Burkholderiales bacterium, assembly GCA_038213545.1. Taxonomy (GTDB): domain Bacteria; phylum Pseudomonadota; class Gammaproteobacteria; order Burkholderiales; family Burkholderiaceae_C; genus Hydrogenophaga. The sequence goes on along the minus strand of JBBQSX010000023.1, from coordinate 2,632 downwards.
CCACGATCGGGTTGGCAGGGTCGAGCTCGTAGGAGCGCGCCAGACTCGCCTCGGCCTCCACGGGTTGGCCTGCCCGGATCTGGCAGATGCCCAGGGCCAACAGCGTTCTCGCCTGACCACCGTAAACGGGACTGGCCAGCGCACGCTGGAACAGCTCGGTGGACTGTGCGTAGCGCCCACGCTGGCAGGCGTACCAGCCGTAGTTGTGCAGGGCATCAGGGTCGCGCGGGTTGAGCTGCATGGCGCGCTGGAAGCTGTCCTCCGCCAACGGGTCGTTGTTCATGCCCATATAAACCAGGCCGCGCAACACATAGGCGGGCGCGTAGGTCGGATCGGCTTGCAGGGCCAGCTTGATCTCGTCAAGCGCCACCGTGTTCTGGCCTTCGCCAAAGTAGCCAGCGGCCAGCTCAACACGGATACGGGCGCGCTTGCGCGCTTCGGGTTCGTCGGAATCGGTGATGGGCTCTGCAGAGGACACACTGTTGGGCAGAGCACCTCTTTGTGCACATCCCGCAGACAGCAAAAGCAAGCATGTCAGCAATGCCAGCAGCCCCGCCGTGGCGACTGAAAACCGAGCTGGGAACCGAGTGCCTGAAGTCATGCCTGCCTTTCCTTGTGGACGATGCGGATGGGATGCTCGGTGGCGCTGCGGCGTTTGGCCAGGCGGCTGACGGCGTTGGTGCGGTCGAGCACGTCGCCGGCCAGTTGACCACAGGCCGCGTCGATGTCGTCACCCCGCGTCTTGCGCACCGTTGTCACCAGACCACCTTCGCTGAGGATGCGGGCGAATTGCTGCACCACTGGTCGAGGCGAGCAGAGCAGGCCGGACCCAGGAAACGGGTTGAATGGAATCAAGTTGATCTTGCAAGGCACACCGCGACCCGCGTGACCCCGAATCACGGCCAGCAACTCCTGCGCATGGTGCGGCTGGTCGTTCACGCCGTCGAGCATGCAGTACTCGAAGGTGATGAAGTCGCGCGGTGCAGCGGGCAGGTAACTCAGGCATGCGTCGAGCAGCTCGGCAATCGGGTATTTGAGGTTGAGCGGCACAAGATCACTGCGCAACGCATCGCTGGGCGCGTGCAGTGACACGGCCAACGCCACCGGGCAGTCTTGCGCAAGTCGATCCATCATGGGTACCACGCCCGAAGTGGACACAGTGACGCGGCGGCGCGAGAGGCCATAGCCATGGTCGTCCAGCATCACACGCAGCGCGGGCACCAACGCGTTGTAGTTCTGCAAGGGCTCGCCCATACCCATCATCACCACGTTGGTGATCACGCGCTCGTTGCGTTTGAGGTGCTTGCGCAGGAAAAACTCGGCCTGCCAAAGCTGGGCCAGGATTTCACCGGTGGTCAGATTTCGGGAAAAGCCTTGGTGGCCGGTGGAGCAGAAACGGCAGCCCACCGCACAACCCGCCTGTGACGAGATGCAGAGGGTGCCGCGGTCCTCTTCGGGAATGAACACGGTCTCAACCGCGTTGCCACCACCCACGTCGAACAACCACTTGATGGTGCCGTCCGCCGAGTCTTGGCGCGAGAGCACAGGAAGGCTGGTGATGGTGCAGGAGCCGGGGAGCTTCTCTCGCAAGCTGCGCGCCAGGTCGGTCATCTCGGTGAAGTCCGACGCTCCTTTTTGATGAATCCAGCGAAACAGCTGGACGGCGCGAAAGCGCTTTTCGCCCAGCTGCTCGCACCAGACGGCCAAACCCTCAAGATCGAAGTCGAGCAGGTTGGCCGTCATGGCATGGTCAGCGCGCTGGCTCAGCGCGCGTAGACGTTGAGGCCGGCGAAGAAGAACGCGATTTCAGCGGCAGCGGTCTCGGGTGCGTCGGAGCCGTGCACCGCGTTGGCGTCGATGCTGTCGGCGAAGTCTGCGCGGATCGTGCCGGCGTCGGCCTTCTTCGGGTCGGTGGCGCCCATGAGGTCGCGGTTCTTGGCAATCGCGCCTTCGCCTTCAAGGGCCTGGATCATCACGGGACCGGAGATCATGAAGTCGACCAGGTCCTTGAAGAAAGGACGGGCCTTGTGCACGGCGTAGAACGCTTCGGCTTCGCCGCGCGACAGGTGGGCCATGCGGGCAGCCACGACCTTCAGGCCAGCAGCTTCAAAACGGGCGTAGATCTGGCCAATCACGTTTTTGGCGACGGCGTCGGGCTTGATGATGGAGAGGGTGCGTTCGATAGCCATGGAAATCCTGAAGTTTTGTGGGTAAATCTGTCGGGGTTTGGGGCACCCCGCAAAGCCCATGATTCTACATTGGTCGTGTCAAGCCGCCGTGACGGCGGGGCGGGACACGAACAGGTTCAGCGCCCTCCGGTGCGACCACCGCCGCCACCGCGGCGGCGCGCGCCTCCGGGTGCGCTGCCACGACCAGCCTCCTGCTCGCGCCTGCGCTGCAAGGCGTCCTGCCCGATGTAACCGAATGAGGTCTTCATGGGATCGGGCTGCGAGGCCCCGCCGCCTGGTCCGCGACCACCCGTGCTGGTGCCGGGCTTGGCGCCTCGGCCTTTGCCACCCGGGCCGGTCGGTGCGCCGCCCATGCCGTAGCCACTGCTGCGCCGGTCACCAAAGCCGGGGCTCTCGCTGCGGCTGCCGGGCGGTTTGCCTTGTGTACGGCCCGATCGGGGACC
>JBBQSX010000022.1:0-29089 GCA_038213545.1 Burkholderiales bacterium | reverse complement strand
GTCGGTGGTGTAGAAGCGCGGCGACAACACCGTGTTTTTAACGGCCTTGGCGTTGGCGTCTTCAGCGCTCTCCACCGTGTCCATAAGGCGGGCCACGTGGTCAATATCGGCGCTGACGGTCTGTGTGTTCATCGGTTGGCTCCTCTGTGTGCTGGGTTTCGTCAGGTGGCTGGCTTGGCCCACTGCAGCTGCGAGAACACGGCCGAGTTGGTGGGACCAAAGGATTCCAGGTTGAGGCGTTGGCCTGTGGCGGTGTCCAGCAGCGTCACGCGTCCGTCCACATAACCGGTGAGCTGAAACGGCAGGTCTGGGTTCAGGCCATTGCGTTTGCGCTCGCGGTTGAGTGCGCGCAGGCTGCCGCGCAGGAAGCCCTGCTCGCCCTGGAATCGCGCCACCTCTTGGCGGGAGTTCACATCCATCACGGCAATATCGCCGTTGCTCTGACCCACAAAGGCCAGATCACGCTTCCACTGCACGGCCATGGTTTCCTGAGGCGCGGCCGGGCCGCTGATCTGTATCTTCAAAACCACGCCCAGCAGCACGGTGAGCACGATGCCAACGAGCACCCAGATGGGCCAGGGCGTGCCTTCGCCCAAAGGTGAGTGGTGGTGGGTGGAGGTGGTCATGACAGTTCCTTCTGCAGTGATCAAGCGGTTGCCGTCGAGATCTCGCGTTCGCGAGGTTGCCGCACCGGTGCTGGCGTTTGCGCCGGTGTGCCCACGATGGCCATGGCGTCGGTGTTCTGGGCACTCCATGCCTGCAGGATCAGCTCGCCGACCTTCTGGGCGCCGCTCACGCAACGCAGGCTTGGCTGTGGCTGCTTGAGCAACCAGGGACGCGCGTGTGGCCACAGGTTGAGCCATGCGATGCGGTCGGAGCCACTGAGCGTGAGCGCGATGTCACCATGGCCTCCGGCTTGTGGTCGGATGGCTGCGGCAGCGAGCTTGCGCAGCGGCAGGTTGAACGTGAGCGTGAGCACGATGCCGATGCGCATGAGGATGCGGCGGTCGGTCAGGGTGTAGACGGTGGTCTTGGCAGAAAACCACGCGGTGAGCGCCAGCAGTCCCAAGGCCACCGTGGCCAGCACAGCGCTGATGAGCAGCGGCGAAAGCACTGAGCCCTTTTCATCGCCCAACAGGTAGAGCCACTGCAACACCATCATGGATGCAAAGTAGATGGCCAGCTTGCGCACATGGAAAGCATGGATGGCCAGGGTGCGCCAGTCGGGACTGCCCTGCCAGAGCAGACGCTCGCCCTGCGGCAGCGGCTCGGGCAGGCCCGGCGCGGCCTCGAATTCGTGTTCGTGGTGTGCGTTCACAGCAGCGGCTCCATGCGATCGGGCGTGGCGTACAGCAAACCGCCGCCGTAGTAGGCCATGATCTTTTCTTCCTCAAGCAGCGTGACCTGCTCGGGATTGCGTGTCTTTGGAACATTGGCAAACTGCGAAGCCAGGATGGCGTGCACGCTCACACCGTCCTTGCGGATTCGCGAGAAGTTCACCGGCAGCAACACCGAGCCACCGCTCTTGAGATTGACCTCGATGTAGCGGAACATCATTTCCGCTTTGTCGACCCACATGTCCACGACTGTGCCCGCCACTTCCTTGTCGGCGCCATAGACCGGCAAACCGCGCGGATCTGTGTCCTGACGCGCCACGCCGTGGTCGGCAGCCGCGCGCAGGGGAACGATCTTGACCTCACCGTGGTGCGTCATGTCGGGAATGTCGGCCCGTACGGCCCAGGCACCCGGGCCCACACCGGCCAGCATGGGGTCGCCCACCGGATCCAGTGGCGAACCGGCCCAGCGGTGCGTCGGCGTGGCCGAGTAGGCTCCGTCGGGGCGGTTCACGTCGGGCGACAGGAAAGCGCGACCGTCTTCGAGTTCGTAGGTCTTGGGCGTGACGGTGGGCCAGCCCGGGGTCACCGGGCCGTTCTCACGGCCAGGGTCCATCGGATAGCCCTCTCGGTGGCTCTCTCGCTGGAGGTAATAGATCAATCCGAAGAAGAAAATCCAGAACGCGTAAAGCACGAGTTGTGCAACGTCGACGTACTGGGTGATTGCGCCTGTATCCATGGTGGTTCTCCTTCAATGAGGGCTGGCTCGGTAACTCGTTCGGTGACTCGTATTCAACGCTGCTTCAACCTGGCAACTCGGCCAGGCCAATCGGATGGGGGTTGCGCTCGGCTGCAGAGGAACGGCGCACCAATGGGCCCAGCGCGATGAGCACCGCGAAGAGCAGATAAATTTCAAGATGGAACACGAAGCTGTAGCCCGTGGTCGGTGAGTTGAGCGCTTCGCCCAGCCAGCCGTTGGTCGCCAAGCTGGAGACCACATCACGCAGCACGCCGCCAAACGCCATGGACAAACCACCCGCAGTGGCCTGCACGGCTCCCCAGGCGCCCAGCACCAGGCCAGTGAGTTCACGCTCGGGCAACTCCATGGCGGTGAGCAGCATGCTCACTGAGAACAGTCCGCCGGAGAACCCGATAAGGGCAGCACCGGTCTGGAACAACAGGGACGAGTCCAGGGGTGCCGAGAAAATCACGCATGCGAACGCCGGCAACCCGAGCAAGGCACCGATGGCGGCCAGGCGGATGGTGTCCAGCCCGCGCGCCATGAAACGCGCCGAGAGCACGAAAGCCAGCAGGGCACCACCGGCGCTCATTGCAGTGAGGGAACTTGTGAGGCTCACATTGAGGCCCAGCACCTGGCCACCGTAGGGCTCCAGGATGATGTCCTGCATGTTGAAGGCCACGGTGCCCAGGCCCACGGTCCACAGGAAACGTTTGATCTTCGGGATCGCCATCAGCCGCGCCCAGCTGCGCGAAAAACCATGGGCCTCGCGCGCACCGCGGCGGGCCTGACGAGGCTCCTGCTTCCACAGCGAGGTGATGTTGAGAACGGCCACGAGCACTGCAGCGCCCTGCACCACCTGCACCAGGCGCGTGGGCGTGAAATCGATCAGCACGAAACCCAGCAAGGCGCTGCCCAGGATCATGCCCACCAGCAGCGTGCTGTAGAGCAAGGCCACCACACGCGGGCGTTTGTCTTCGGGCGACAGGTCGCTGGCCAGCGCCATGCCGGCGGTCTGTGTGATCTGCATGCCGGCGCCCACCAGCAGGAAGGCCAGCGCTGCACCGATACGCCCAGCCCACACGCTGGCATCCGTCACGGTCAGCAGCAAGAGGGCGAACGGCATGATGGCCAATCCGCCAAACATCAGAATGGTGCCGATCCACATGTAGGGCATGCGCTTGAGGCCCAGGGCCGAGGGATGCGTGTCACTGCGGTACCCGATGAGCGCGCGCAAGGGGGCAAATACCAGCGGCAGTGCCACCGAGAGGGCGACCCACCATGCCGGCACGGCCAGCTCCACGATCATCACGCGGTTGAGCGTGCCCACCAGCAGGGCGATGGTGATGCCGATGGAGAGCTGGAACATTGAGAGCCGCAGCAAGCGGCCCAGCGGCAAGTCTGCCGATGCCGCGTCCGCAAACGGCGCGTAGCGCCGGGTGATGTTCATCGCCCAGGCGGGCGACAGCAGGCGCTGGATGTTCACCGCGTCCACTCCCAGGCTTGAGACGTGTAGAAGCCGCGAGACACGCGGCGCATGCGCCCTTCCGTCCAGCCGGTTCCGCTGAGACCCTGCGTCAAAGCGTGACGCAAGCGGGCTTGAGACACTGGCGTGAGTGCGGGCGAGCGGTCACTGCTCGGGAAAAACCTGCCCATGGCGTGGGCCACGCTCAGCAGCGGACCGTTGGGCGCGATGGTGAACAGAACGCTGCCGCGCGTGCGGGCCGCCAGGCGCTGGATGGCGTTGGAAATGTCGGGCGTGTCGTAGTGAATCACCGAGTCCATCGCCACCACGTGGTCGAATTGGCCCAGTGCGTCATCGAGCATGTCGCCCGACAGGTACTCGATGCTGCCACCACGGCCGTTGGGCGGCAGCGTGGCGTTGCGTTCGCGACCCAGCTGCACGAGTGTGGGAGACAGATCGATGGCCACCACCTCGGCGCCGCGCTGCATGGCCTCCAAAGCCAGCGCGCCGGTGCCACAACCCGCGTCGAGCAGACGCAGACCCCGCATGTCCTGCGGCAACCAGCTGAGCAAGGTGTTGCGCATCTCGTCGCGCCCGGCCCGCACGGAGGCGCGGATACGGCCCACCGGTGCGGTGGAGGTCAGGCGTTCCCAGGCCTTGGCCGCTGTGCGATCGAAGTAGTTTTCGATCTCCGAGCGGCGCTCGATGTAGTTGGCGTTGGAGGTTTTCATGGCCGTTTTTCCCTTCAATCAAACCCGAGCAGATCGAAGATGTCGCGGTCTTTCATGGGCACGGCCGCCAGCGGCTCCACACCCAGCCACAGCGACGCGGCCAGGCGCATGTATTCCTTCTTCACCGCTTCGAGCTCAGGAGAGCTTTCCATCTCGAACAGGGTCGATTTCTTCAGGCGGCTGCGGCGGATCACGTCCAGGTCGGGGAAGTGCGCCGCCAGCTTCAGGCCGATCTGGTTGTTGTACTTGTCGATCTGGTCGGTGGCCGAACTGCGGTTGGCGATCACCCCGCCCAGGCGCACGTTGTAGTTCTTGGCCTTTGCACCGATGGCCTGCACGATGCGGTTCATCGCGAAGATGGAATCGAAGTCGTTGGCGGTGACGATCAGCGCGCGGTCTGCATGCTGCAGCGGCGCGGCAAAGCCACCGCACACCACGTCACCCAGCACGTCGAAGATCACCACGTCGGTGTCTTCCAGCAGATGGTGTTCTTTCAGCAGCTTCACGGTCTGACCGACCACATAACCACCGCAGCCGGTACCAGCGGGTGGACCACCAGCCTCCACACACATCACCCCGTTGTAGCCGGGGAAAACGAAGTCCTCCACGCGCAGTTCTTCTGCGTGGAAGTCCACCGTCTCCAGCACGTCGATGACCGTGGGCAGCATCTTCTTGGTCAGCGTGAAGGTGCTGTCGTGCTTGGGGTCGCATCCGATCTGCAGCACGCGTTTGCCCAGGTGGGAAAACGCGGCCGACAGGTTGGAGCTGGTGGTGCTCTTGCCAATACCGCCCTTGCCATAAATGGCAAAGACCTTGGCGTTGCCGATCTTCACCGATGGATCGAGCTGCACCTGCAGGCTGCCCTCGCCGTCGTCGCGGCTGGACTTGCCGGAGGCACGCCTCAGGTCTGTCAGGGGAACGCTGGTTTCCATCATTCGGTAGCTCCTTCAAAAACACCTTCGAGCCGGTCTTCCAGTTCTTCGCTGGCTGCTCTCAGCGCCGCGAGAACATCGGGATCGGGTTGCCAGTATTGGCGGTCAGACGCTTCCAGCAAGCGGTTGGCTACGCGCGCTGAAGCCGTTGGATTGAGCTTGGCCAGGCGGTTGCGCATCTCAGGGTCGAGCATGAAGGTCTCGCTCAGCTCCTTGTAGACCCAGGGCTGCACCTGGCCAGTGGTGGCGGACCAGCCCATGGTGTTGGTCACGTGCACTTCAATCTGGCGCACACCCTCGTAGCCGCTTTCCAGCATGCCCTCGTACCACTTGGGGTTGAGCATGCGGGTGCGGGTCTCCAGGGCCACCTGTTCCTTGAGACTGCGCACGGCGCCGTCGCCCTTGGTCTGGTCGCCGATGTAGACGGGGGGCGTGACGCCACCACGTGCACGCTTTACCGCCTGTGTGATGCCGCCCAGCGTGTCGAAGTAGTTGTCCACCGTGGTCACGCCGAGCTCCACCGAGTCCAGGTTCTGGTAGGTCAGTTGAACGTCGGCCAGCGAGCTTTGCAGCAGGGCGGTCTGTTGCACGGCAATGCCGGTGCGGCCATAGGCAAAGCCCTTGCGGCGGCTGTAGGTCTCGGCCAGCTCGTCCTCCTGGTCCCAGCGGCTGCTCTCAATCAGGTTGTTCACGTTGGAGCCGTACGCGCCCTCGGCGTTGCCATAGACACGCAGCGAAGCAGTCTCCAGCGTGCAGCCGTGTTCTTGCTGGTAGGCCAGCGAGTGCTTGCGGATCCAGTTCTGCTCCACCGGCTCGTCGGCCGACGAGGCCATGAAAGCGGCTTCAGCCAGCATGCGGATCTGCAGCGGCATGAGGTCGCGGAAGATGCCTGAGAGCGTGATCACCACGTCGATGCGGGGACGGCCCAGCGTGGCCAGGGGAACGAGCGTGGCGCCAGCGATGCGGCCGTAGCTGTCAAAGCGCGGCAGCGCGCCCATGAGCGCCATGGCCTGGGCAATCGGGGCACCTTCGTTCTTGAGGTTGTCGCTGCCCCAGAGCACCATGGCCACCGATTCGGGCAACTGGCTGGACTCCTGCATGTGGCGGTCCAGCAGGCGCTGGGCTTGCTCGGCGCCGTCTTTCACGGCGAAGGCGCTGGGGATGCGGAACGGATCGAAGCCGTGCAGGTTGCGTCCGGTGGGCAGCACCTCGGGCGTGCGAAGGATGTCGCCGCCCGGGGCTGGTCGAATGTATCGGCCATCAAGGGCGCTCAGGATGGCATCGACCTCGGTGTCCTTGGCCAGCATGCGGCTGGCATCCTGCAGGCCGCTCATGGCCGTCAGGGTGGCTTCGTCGCTGTGCATGTGGCCAGCCTTCATGGACTGCTCCACGCTGTGCCCATCGACCAGGGCACGCACCGCTTCGCGCGGGGGGCGCTGGCCTTCCCAGGCTTCGGTCATCGCCAGCAGCATGTCCACGCACTCGGCTTCGCTGGGCGCCCTGCCAGTCACGTGCAGTCCGCAAGGGATCAGGGTGTACTCCAGCTCCAGCACTTGTTGAGACAGCAAGAACACTTGGTGATCCGCATCACCGTCGGGCGCGGCGTTCCACAGCGGCTCGGCCGCCGCGAGGTTGAGGGTGGCCGCCTGCGACTGGAGCAGCGCCACACACTCAATGCGCTCGCGGGCGGTGGGCTCCAGGCCGCGCCAGCGTTCGATGGCCTCTTTCAGGTCAATCAGTCCCTTGTACAGGCCGGCCTGCGCCACGGGTGGCGTGAGGTAGCTGATGAGCGTGGCGCCCGAGCGGCGCTTGGCGATAGCGCCTTCGGACGGGTTGTTGGAGGCATACAGGTAGATGTTGGGCAGATCGCCAATCAGGCGATCTGGCCAGCAGGAGCCCGACATGCCACTCTGCTTGCCTGGCATGAATTCGAGAGCGCCGTGGGTGCCGAAATGCAGCACGGCGTGGGCCTTGAAGTCTTCGCGCAGGTAGCGGTAGAAGGCAGAGAAGGCGTGCGTGGGAGCGAGGCCCTTTTCAAACAGGAGGCGCATCGGATCGCCTTCGTAGCCGAAGGAGGGTTGGACCGCGATCAGCACGTTGCCGAACTGCTTGCCCAGCACCATGATGTCGCTGCCGTTGCTCAGCTGTTTGCCAGGAGCCGGGCCCCACTGGGCTTCGATCTCGCTGAGCCAGCGCTCGCGTTTCACGTGGTCGTCGGCGTTGATCAGCGTGTGCACATTGCCGTCCGCTCCGTGCAGCGCGGCGTTGCCCAACAGCACGCTGTCGCGCAGCACATCCACGCTCTCGGGCATGTCCACCGAGTAGCCCTGTGCCTTCATGGCGGCCAGGGTGTGGAACATCGACTCGAACACCGACAGGTAGGCAGCGCTGCCGATGTTGCCGGCATTGGGTGGGAAATTGAAGATCACCACGGCCACGCGGCGCTGGGCGCGCTCGCTGCGGCGCAGGCTCACCAGACGCGACACACGCGCGGCCAGCATGATGGCGCGCTCCGGGCACGACTGCATGTCCTGCGCGCTGTCGCTCTCGGTGAAGGTGCAGCCATGGTGGCAGCCGGTGCAGGCCACGCCAACTGGCCCGGCGCGACCTCCGAAGACGATCGGGCTGGTGGCGCCGTCCAGCTCGGGGATGGCGACCATGATGGTGCTCTCCACCGGCAACAGGCCACGCTCGGAGCCGCCCCACTGCGCCAGGTTCTGAAACTCCACCGGGTGGGCTGCGACGTAAGGCACATCCAGCTTGGCCAGAATCTCTTCAGCCGCCTTGGCGTCGTTGTAAGCCGGGCCACCGACCAGCGAGAAGCCGGTGAGCGAGACCACCGCATCCACTGTGGTCTGGCCTTCGGAGAAGAAGAACTGGTCAATCGCAGGCCGGGCATCGAGGCCGGCCGAGAACACAGGCACCACGCGCAGGCCACGCGCTTCCATGGCAGCAATGGCGCCGTCGTAGTGGGCCGAGTTGCCGCCCAGCAGATAGGAGCGCAGCACAAGAACGCCCACCGTACCGACCACGGGACGCACGGTTGGCATGGGCAACGCAGCCACGTTGTCTGCCAGCCGTCCTTTCATGCGCGGGTGGTACACGCCAACCTCGGGATACTCGATGGGCGGCTGAGCCTTGATGGCGGTACGCATGGCCTTGCGTGCGCCATCGGCACCCCGGTTGACCACGTGGCGCACCAGGTTGAGGATGTTTTCGTCCGATCCGCCCAGCCAGTACTGCAGCGTCATGAAATAGGCGCGCACGTCTTGCGCTGTGCCGGGCACGAAGCGCAGCAGTTGCGGAATGCGGCGCAGCATCTTCATCTGCGCGGCACCACCGGTGGACGCTTTTTCCTTGCTGCCGCGCAGCTTCTTGAGCATGGCCATCGGGCCGCTGGCGGGCTTGGCCATGTCGAAGTTGCCCAGCCGCGTGAGTTTGACCACCTCGGCGGCCGAAGCCATGCAGATCATGGCGTCGCACCGGTCGCGCCGCGCCTGCAGCGCCGGGAGCACTGGCAGGAAGTGGTCCTCCAGGAACAGCATGCCGGCCACGACGATGTCGGCCTGGGCAATATCTTCGCAGCAGCGCGCGATCAGGGCGTCGTTGCCGGCGTATTCGGACGCGGCGTGCAGCGACATGGTGAGACCCGGGATCTCGCGGGCCAGGGTGCTCTGTGCTCGGGCGATCGCACCTGCCAGGTGCGTGTCCATGGTGACGACCACCAATCGGACGGGCACCTGCGTACCTGCCGGTTGGGAATCAGCGCCCATAGTGAGCTTTGGCGTCATACAACGTCTCCACGGTGATCAGTGAAACCCCTCGGTCAATGGCAAAACGCTCGGTGTTGCGCTTGGCTTTTCCGCGAACGAAGAAGGGGATCTTTCGCAGTTCTTTTTCAGCTTCCAGGCCCCAGGTGGCTTCCTGCGGCGTGAGTGTTTCGTTGGCGGCATGGCGCTCGACCAGTGCCGCAGCAGGCTCGGGCTGCGCGGCGGGTGCAGCCACCGCCGCCTTGGGCACCACGGCGCCACCCAGGTGAGACGGTGCGGCGTCTTCGTGGAACTCGGCGTCGCCACGGAACATGCCGATCAGGTGTTCTTCCAGGCCCATCATCAGAGGGTGCACCCAGGTGTCGAACAACACGTTGGCGCCTTCAAAACCCATCTGCGGCGAGTAGCGCGCGGGGAAGTCCTGCACATGCACGGGGGCCGAAATCACGGCGCAGGGCACGCCCAGGCGCTTGGCGATGTGGCGCTCCATCTGCGAGCCCAGCACCAGTTCGGGCTGCAGCTCGGCGATGCGCGCCTCCACCTCGAGGTAGTCGTCGCTGATCAACGCGTCCACACCGTAGATCGCGGCGGCCTCACGCACTTCGCGGGCGAACTCGCGGCTGTAGGTGCCCAGGCCGACCACGGTGAAGCCCATCTCTTGCGCTGCGATGCGCGCGGCGGCCACCACGTGGGTCGCGTCGCCGAACACGAACACGCGTTTGCTCGTGAGGTAGGTGGAGTCGACCGACTTGGCGTACCAAGGCGCGCGCGCCTCGGCGTTGGCCAACACAGCGGCAGGGTCCACGCCTGCAAGCTCTGCCACTTCGCGGATGAAGTCGCGCGTGGCGCCCGAGCCGATCGGCACCGTGCGGGTGGACGGCTGGCCAAACGTGCGCTTGAGCCAGCCCGCCGCCACATTCGCGATCTCGGGGTAGAGCACCACGTTGAAATCGGCGTCGCCCAGGCGGGCCATGTCGGCGGGCGATGCGCCCAGGGGCGCGGTCACGTTGATGTCGATGCCCATCTCGGTGAGCAGACCGGATATCTCGCGCAGGTCGTCGCGGTGGCGAAAGCCCAGTGCGGCGGGGCCGAGGATGTTGCAGCGGGCGCGCTGGCCGGCTTCGCGCGGTGCGCGTTTGACGCTGGTGTCGGCCAGGTTGCGCACCATCTGGTAGAAAGTTTCCGATGCGCCCCAGTTTTCCTTGCGCTGGTAAGAAGGCAGCTCCAGCGCCACCACCGGCACCGGCAGGTCAAGCGCCTTGCACAGACCACCCGGGTCGTCCTGAATCAGCTCGGCGGTGCACGACGAGCCGACCATCATGGCCTGCGGCTTGAAGCGGGCATAGGCCTCCCGCGCCGCGTTCTTGAACAGTTCGGCGGTATCACCACCAAGGTCGCGCGCCTGGAAGGTGGTGTAAGTCACCGGCGGGCGTTTGGCGTTACGCTCGATCATGGTGAACAGCAGATCGGCGTAGGTGTCGCCCTGCGGTGCGTGCAACACGTAGTGCACGTCCTTCATGGCAGTGGCAATGCGCATCGCTCCCACATGGGGTGGTCCTTCGTAGGTCCAGAGCGTGAGTTGCATGGTCGTTGTGTTGTTGGAGGTTCAGGCAGCCAGGCGCAGCCGGCGGACCAGCGGGCGGCTGAACAGTTCGGCCAGATCGGCCGCCTGCTCGAAGCCCTGGATGGGGGTGAAGACGAGTTCGATCGCCCACTTGGTGGTGAGCCCTTCGGCCTCCAGCGGGTTGGCCAGCCCCAGGCCACAGACCACGATGTCGGGCTGGGCGGCGCGGCAGCGGTCCAGCTGGTTTTCCACGTGCTGGCCTTCGCTCAAAAAGGTGCCTTCGGGCAGCAGCGCAAGTTCTTCGGCCATGTGCTGGCGGTGCAGGTAGGGCGTGCCGACCTCGCTGAGAAGCATGCCGAGCTCACGTGAGAGAAAGCGGGCCAGCGGAATCTCCAGTTGCGAATCGGGGAAGAAAAAGATGCTCTTGCCGGCCAGCTGCGCGCGCTGGCGGGCCACCGCGGTGGTGGCGCGGTCGCGTGCCGGGGCTACTGCCACTTCGAACGTGGCAGCGTCAACCCCGAAAGACGAAGCGGCAGCCTGCAACCAGGCGGTAGTGCCCTCCACGCCCAACGGAAAAGGAGCGGGCAGCCGGGTGGCTCCGCGTGCCTCCAGCGCCACGGCCGTGTCGGCGAGGAAAGGCTGGGCCAGCAAAAATACAGTGTTCGGGCCGACCGCCGGCATCTGGTTGGCCTGACGCGGCGGGAAAAACTGCACCGGGCCGATGCCCAGTTGCTTGAACAGGCGCGCGAACTGGTCTTCGACTACATCGGCCAGCGCGCCCACCACCATCAACGAAGCCGGGGCATTGGCGGCCGTCTGGTGCAACACCGGCACCAGCGAGGCCAGGCAAGCGTCTTCGCCTTGCGTGAAGGTGGTCTCGATGCCGCTGCCCGAGTAGTTGAGCACCCGAACATCGGGCGAAAACCGGCCAGACAGGCGCGACGCCGCGCGCGACAGGTCGAGCTTGATGACCTCGGACGGGCAGGAGCCCACCAGAAACAGCAGCTTGATCTCGGGGCGGCGCTCGATCAGGCGGGTGACCACCCGGTCCAACTCTTCGTTGCAGTCGGCCAGGCCGGCCAGATCGCGCTCGTCGATGATGGCGGTGGCAAAACGCGGCTCGGCAAAAATCATCACGCCGGCGGCGGACTGGATCAGGTGGGCGCAGGTGCGCGAACCGACCACGAGGAAAAAGGCGTCCTGAATCTTGCGGTGCAGCCAGATGATGCCGGTAAGGCCGCAAAACACCTCTCGCTGGCCCCTCTCCTTCAGCACGGGCGCGTCAGCGCAGCCCTTTGAAACCGACTGAATGGGAATGACCGGGCTCATGCAGGTGCTCCGGAACCGTGCACAGGCGACGCGTTGCCGGTGCCCTGGAGCCTCGCCATGCGCAGCTTGTAAATGAACTGTCCGGCGTTGATGACATAGGTGAAATAGGCCGCCAAAGCCAGCCAGGCCAGCCCTCGGGCGTCCAGCCAGCCGGTGAACAAAGCAGCCAGATAGCCGGTGTGCAGCGCCAGCACGAGCATGCTGAACACGTCTTCCCAGTAAAAGGACGGCGCAAAGAGGTAACGGTCGAAAACCACCTTCTCCCAGATGCAACCCGTGATCATGATGGTGTACAGCGTGAGCGTCTTGACAACTACCGACACGGTGGCGGCAGTCTGCCCCTCACCGGTGAGCAGGAAACGGATCACCAAGCCCAGGCTGACCAAAAACACCAGGAACTGCACCGGAGCCAGAATGCCCTGCACCAGCGTCCACACCGTGGCATCGCGCCGGACCCGTTCTTCGGGTGTGTACAGAGGGCGGCTGGCGGGCCGTTGGCGTTCGGGGTGCATCTGGGTTGTCTCCATGAATCTCGCTTGGGTCCAATTTAGATGCTCTCGCGCATTGTGTCAACTTAACTTGACGTATTTTTTAATTGACACTCCGACGCGGTCCCGTTAAAGTTTTTCCCATGATCTTTTGAAATGTTTTGACGCACCCGGTTGACAGCAGTACAACGCGTTCCAGGGTTCTGATCCCGGCCCAGTGGCCAACCAGTCAGCCCTTGATGAACAGCACCCCGCAACTTCTGATCTCGTAAGACAAGCTCCGGCAATCACCGTGGCCCCTGCGTATCGGCACAGCGCGAAAGCGCCAGGAGACAGGCACATGGGCTCTTATTCCCGGCAATCGTCGGCTTCGGAGACAGAACTTTTTGGCACGCCACCTCTTGACGGGTGGGCAGAGTCGGTGTGCTCCCCGTCCGGTACTCCGGGCATCGACGACCTTTTGCGCACGGACTCCATGGAAGCATCCAACGACGACGGGTTGCGCTCGGTTTTGCTCGCCAAGGCGGTGGAGTACGAAATCATTCCTCGGCTGATGCTGGCCCATCGGGTAACGCGGGATGGCCTGGCTCAACCCCTGTCCGAAGGCCTGCACGTGGCCCAGGAAGACGTGATCCCGTTTACCGAACTGGTGCTGCACGAGAACGATGCAGCCTTGCGTGGCTTCGTGGCCGCCATTCGCGATCGGGGCGTGCCGATTGAATCCGTGTTCCTGGACCTGCTCGCGCCCGCAGCACGCTACCTCGGCGAGTTGTGGGACCGCGATTTGTGCACCTTCACCGAGGTGACTGTGGGACTGGGGCGACTGCAGCAGCTCCTGCGGGAGAACAGCACCGCCTTCGCAGAGTTTGCCGGCGTGGAGAACGGCAACAAGGCCCGGCGGGTGTTGCTGATGCCCTGCCCAGGAGAACAGCACACCTTCGGACTGTCGCTGGTCGGTGAGTTCTTCCACCGCGACGGCTGGGAGGTGGTCACCAGTTTTGTGGCGTCGGAGGGCGCACCCTCCATGGTGCAGAAAGACTGGTTCGACGTGGTCGGATTTTCGCTGGGCTGCGAGTCCGGAATCGAACGCCTGAGCGAAACCATGAACCAGGTCCGAAAGAAAAGCCTCAACCCCGGCGTCTCTATAATTGCCGGCGGTGCAATCTTTGGTTTGCATCCGGAGTTCGGCCACCAGTTGCCCGCCGACGCCATCATCACCGATGGCCCCTCTGCACCGAGCCTGGCTGGAAAATTGCTTTCCGCCAGCCGGGCGCTCAGCCGGGTTTGAATCCTTTCACCCCCATAGTGATTTTGCTAGCACCACGAAAGTTCAACATGTCGCAGGCGTCACAAGCCTATGTCCACAGGCCGTTTGACAAGGCAGACCAGTTCCTCGCCGGTCTGGACGCAGATGCCGCTGCGGAACTGGTGACCGCCTCCGCCGATGTGGTACTCATCCTCGACAACGAAGGCGTGATCCGGGATCTGGCCCTGATCGGCAAGGACATGATGGGCCTTGGCTGCCAGGACTGGATCGGCAAGCCTTGGTCGCAAACGGTCACGGTCGAAAGCAAGCCAAAGATCGACGATCTGCTCGGTCAGCGCGACAAACCCGGCGCTGACAGCGTTCGCTGGCGCCATGTGAACCACCCCATGAGCGATCGGGCAGACTTGCCCCTGTCCTACTCGGTGGTGCAGGTTCATCGCAAGGCACAAGGCCAGACCGACGAGGTCTCACACAGCGTGGCCTTCGGTCGCGACCTGCGAGGCCAAGTGGCGCTGCAGCAGCGTCTGGTCACAGCCCAGCAGTCCATGGAACGCGACTACTGGCGGCTGCGTCAGGTGGAAACACGCTACCGGCTGCTGTTCCAGATGGCCTCCGAGCCTGTGCTCATTCTTGAAGGCTCGATCGACAAACTCGAAGAAGCCAACCCCGCCGCCCACGAGCTGTTCGGAGAGCCCTCCCGACTGCCCGGCTGGACCTTGCTCAGCAGCCTCGACGAAGCCAGCCAGGCCGCTGTGCGCGACATGCTGGACCGCCTGCGCTCCAGCGGCCGCGCCGACCCCTGCACGATCCGCCTGATCGACTCCAACCAGGACATGGTGGTGGCGGCCTCGCAGTTCCGCCAGGAAAACACGCTGCATTACCTGCTGCGTTTCACCCGCCCGATGGACATGGCCGCGCCCAGCCTGTCGGCCAGCAAGAGCCAGTTGCTGCAGGTGATGGAGAGCGCGCCTGACGCGTTAGTGGTCACCGATCTTGACGGTCGCATCCTGAGTGCCAACCGAGCCTTTCTTGAACTCGGCCAGCTCGGCAGCGAAGACCAGGCCCGCGGCGAAGTGCTTGAAAAGTGGCTGGGGCGCACCGGAGTCGATTTCCGCGTGCTGCTCACCAACCTTCGCCAGCACGGCAGCGTGCGCCTGTTTGCCACGCAGCTGCGTGGCGAATATGGAGCTACCTCCGAGGTGGAAATTTCTGCTGTGGCAGTCAACGCGGGTTCTCAGCGCTGCCTGGGCTTCACCATCCGCGATGTGGGCCGTCGCCTGGGCACCGAAACCCGCGCGAGCAAAGAGCTGCCGCGCTCGGCCAGCCAGATGACCGAGTTGGTGGGGCGCCTGCCGCTCAAGGACATCGTGCGCGAGACCACCGACCTGATCGAGCAGCTCTGCATTGAAGCAGCGCTGGAGCTCACCGGCGACAACCGCGCTTCGGCCGCTGAAATGCTGGGCCTCTCGCGTCAAAGCCTCTACATCAAGCTGCGCCGATTCGGCATTCTTGAAGGTGTGAGCGAAGACACGCATTGATAAATGGGGCACCCCCCCGCTTTGCGGCTCCCCCTCTCTCGCCTGCGGCAGGAGGGAGGCGGCACCTGGGACCGGAGGAGCCGGTTCCGCGGTGCCCCTGAAATCAGACCAGTCGCTCCGGCTGGTTTTTTTTCGTCTGGATGGCTGTATTGCCAGCTCGCACTCACCCGGGTTTTCCCTTGGTTTACACGTCAAGTGTCATTTTTCTTTGACACTTTTTGATGGGAGATGTACAACCTTTTCCATGCAACTCCCCGCTCTTTCCGCCGTCACCGAACTGTTCAAACCCATCACGTGGTTTCCGCCCATGTGGGCCTTCACCTGTGGAGTGGTGGCGTCGGGCGTGTCCATGGACGGGCGCTGGTTGCTGGCGGTGGTGGGTGTGGCGCTGGCGGGGCCGCTGGTCTGTGCGACCAGCCAGGCGGTGAACGACTGGTACGACCGCCATGTGGATGCGATCAACGAACCGCAGCGGCCCATTCCTTCCGGGCGAATTCCCGGTCACTGGGGTCTTTACCTCGCCATCGGCTGGACACTGGTTTCGCTGGCCGTGGCCACGGCGCTGGGCCCCTGGGGTTTTGGTGCAGCAGCCCTCGGGCTGCTGCTGGCCTGGGCCTACAGCGCGCCGCCCGTGCGGCTGAAGGAGAACGGCTGGTGGGGCAACGCCGCTTGTGGCATCAGCTACGAGGGAATCGCCTGGATCACCGGTGCGGCCGTGATGGCCGGCGGGGCCATGCCTGGCGGAGAATCGCTGGTGTTGGCCGCGCTCTACAGCGCAGCCACTCACGGCATCATGACCCTGAACGACTTCAAGGCCGTCACTGGAGACCGCCAGATGGGTGTGCGATCGCTGCCGGTGCAGCTCGGTGTGGACCGCGCTGCACACGTAGCCTGCTGGTTCATGGCGATCCCGCAAATGATCGTGATCGTGCTGCTCATCTCCTGGCACCGTGAATTGCATGCGGCTGCATTGGTAGTCTTGCTCACCCTGCAGTACTACATGATGAACCGGTTCGTTGCAGCACCGGTGGAGCGCGCACTCTGGTACAGCGGCTTCGGCGTGCCGCTGTTCGTCTCGGGAATGATGGTCAGCGCTTTTGCGTTGCGCGGCATGGCGGGAGCAGGCGCATGACACCGTTTGGCTGGAGCAGCATCGCGCGCCTCGGCCTGGTGCAGATGGCGCTGGGCGCCATCGTCGTGCTCACCACGTCCACCCTCAACCGCGTGATGGTGGTCGAACTGGCCTTGCCGGCGCTGCTGCCGGGCATGCTCGTTGCCCTGCACTACCTCGTTCAGATCGCGCGACCGCGCATGGGCCACGGCTCCGACGTGGGCGGGCGCCGAACACCGTGGATCGTGGGGGGCATGGCGGTGCTGGGCATCGGCGGTGTGGTGGCGGCACTGGGCACGGTGTGGATGGCCACCGACCGAAGCGCGGGCATCGCGATGGCCGTGCTCGGCTTTGCACTGGTGGGACTGGGCGTGAGCGCCAGCGGCACCTCGCTGCTGGTGATGCTGGCCAAGCGCGTGACGGCCACGCGCCGCGCAGGGGCGGCCACGCTGGTCTGGATGATGATGATCGTGGGCTTCGCGCTCACCGCCGGCGTGGCCGGGCACTTTCTCGAGCCCTACTCTCCCGAGCGTCTGATGACAGTGACCTCCTGCGTGTCGTTGGTGGCGTTCGCCCTGACGCTGGTGGCGCTGCGCGGGCTGGAAGGTGCGCAGGCCCGCTACGAGCGCTCCGCGGGAGGTTCGCCGCGTTTCAGCGAAGCGATGACACAGGTGTGGGGCGAACCGGTTGCGCGTCGCTTCACCATCTTCGTGTTCGTGTCGATGCTGGCCTACAGCGCGCAGGACCTGATCCTGGAGCCGTTTGCCGGCACGGTGTTCGGCTACTCGCCGGGCGCGTCCACCCAGCTCTCGGGTGTGCAACACGGCGGTGTACTTGCCGGCATGATGCTGGTGGCGTTCGCGGGCGCGCTGGCTGCACGTTTCCCCGCACACCCGGTGCTGGGCCGCATCGGCTCGCTGCGCGGCTGGACCATTGGCGGCTGCATCGCCTCAGCCCTCGCGCTTTTCGGCCTCACGCTGGCCGGCATGCAGGGCGAAGGCTCGCCGCTCAAAGCCACGGTGTTTGCATTGGGCCTGGCCAACGGCGCGTTTTCCATTGGCGCCATCGGTTCGATGATGCGGCTCGCGGGCGAAGGTCGGCAGTCGCGCGAAGGTGTGCGCATGGGTCTGTGGGGCGCGGCGCAGGCCGTGGCCTTTGGCCTGGGTGGCCTGGTGGGCACCGGCGCGAGCGATCTCGCGCGCTGGCTGATTGCCACACCCGGATCGGCCTACGCTGCGGTGTTCGCCCTCGAAGGTTTCCTGTTCCTGCTCTCGGCCGCGCTGGCCTGGCGCATCTCCGCACCCGCAGCCCGGGCCTCAGCCCGGACCACCTCTTTCTCCAACGCCGCCGACGCTTTCACTGTCGGCAACAACCCCAGGCAGCTGTCATGAAAACAGACGACATTTTCGACGTGGTGGTGATCGGAGGTGGCCCCGCTGGCGCCACGGCAGCGCATGAGCTGGCCCGCCAGGGCCGCTCGGTGCTTCTGCTGGACCGGGCTGGCCGCATCAAGCCGTGTGGCGGCGCCATACCGCCGCGCCTGATCAAGGACTTCGAGATTCCCGATGAGCTGCTGGTGGCCAAGGCACAGTGCGCGCGCATGATCGCGCCGTCCAACAAACACGTCGACATCCCGATCGACAACGGCTTTGTGGGCATGGTCAACCGCGAATCCTTCGACGAGTGGCTGCGGGCCAGGGCCGCCACAGCAGGTGCTGTGCGCCGCACTGGCCTGTTTGAAAGACTCAGCCGCGACGCAGACGGCACGAGCGTTGTGCACTTCACCGAGCGCGAGCGCCACCAGCGCGGCGAAGGCACGCCAGCGCAGGTGCGTGCCCGCGTGATCGTGGGTGCCGACGGTGCGAAGTCGCAGGTGGCGCGGCAAGGTGGCGTGCCGGGCGTGGAAGACACGCAGTACGTGTTCGCGTACCACGAGATCGTGCGCGCGCCGACACAGGAAACCCAGCCTGCCGGCTATGACGGCACACGCTGCGATGTCTACTATCAGGGGCGCTTCTCGCCCGACTTCTATGGCTGGGTGTTCCCGCACGGCGACACCATGAGCATCGGCACCGGCAGCGCCGACAAGGGTTTTTCGCTGCGCGGCTCGGTCCAGAAGATGCGCGAAGCCAGTGGCCTGGCGGGTTGCGAGACGCTGCGCCGCGAAGGCGCGCCATTGCCCATGAAACCGCTGAAGCGCTGGGATAACGGCAGAGATGTGGTGCTGGCCGGCGACGCCGCCGGCGTGGTGGCACCAGCGTCAGGCGAAGGCATCTACTACGCCATGCTGGGCGGCGAGCTGGCCGCGCAGGCCGCACACGAGTTGCTGACCACGGGCGATGTTCGCGCTCTCAAGCTGGCACGCAAGCGATTCATGAAACTGCACGGCACGGTGTTCACCGTGCTCGGCATCATGCAGTGGTTCTGGTATGTGAACGAAAAGCGCCGCGAGCGCTTCGTGAAAATCTGCGAGGACCGCGACGTCCAGCAGCTCACTTTCGAGTCCTACATGAACAAGAAGCTCACGCGAAAGAAGCCCATGGCGCACGTGCGCATCTTCCTGAAAGACATGAGCCACCTGCTGGGCTTCGCGCGGGTGTGACGGACTTTTGGCAGATCCGTTGGATGCTGGACGCGGTGATCGTGTTCACCGTGCTGGAGGGCCTGGGGTTGTGGCTGTACCACCGGCTCACGGGTGAAGGGCTCGACCTGAGTGAATACGCCTTGAACATGGTCTCAGGCCTGTGCCTGATGCTGGCGGTGCGCGCCGCCGTGGGCGACGCGCCTTGGCCTTGGGTCGCCGTGTGCCTGAGCGCATCAGGCCTGGCACACGGCTGGGACATCATGAGGCGCTGGCGGCAGCGCCAGCCCTCGTTCGAGTAAGGCGCTGGCAGCGCCAGCACTCCACCTCCCCGGGCGTCAGCCGGCTTTCTTGACGTAAGCGCTGCACCAGCCTTTGCTGGACACCAGCTTGCCCGGGAAGATCGCGCAAGGGCCGGCCGGGTCGGCAGGCTTGCCGGCATACACCTGGCAGTTGCTGCACAGCTGCGTGGCAGCGTGCTTGGGAAACTTCTTGGCGTCGACCTTGGTGGAATCGGCCACATAGCCGAGAGCCACAGCCTGGGCGTCTTTTTCGCCAACCATGGCAGCCTGCGCCTGGGCTTTGGCAGCCATGAGCGCGGTGCCGCTGGCGGCAGCAACTTGAAGCATGAAGACGCGACGATTGGAACCGTTCATATGTCACCTCGTGGGGATTGCAGGATTGCACATGAATCCTACGCCGAGCCGGATTAACCCGGGCTGACAGCCCCGAGCGCTTGAGTGCGGCAATGGCCCATTGCGCTGCCGGGGTTTTGGGAAGGGCCATGCCGGCCGGCCAGATCAAGGCAAAGTCGCCAACCCCGGAAGTGCCCGGGTGGGCGGCGGTACGTACACTTGTCGAAAAAACCGACCATGACGCCTCAAGACTACGTCCAGCAAAAAGCCGCAGCTTCGGGCAGCAGCTTTTACTACGCCTTCCTGTTCCTGCCGGCTGAGCGGCGCGCCGCCATCACCGCCTTTTATGCCTTCTGCCGCGAAGTGGACGATGTGGTCGACGAGGTGAGCGACCCGGCCGTGGCGCAGACCAAGCTGGCCTGGTGGCGGCGCGAGGTGGCGCAATCGTTTGCCGGATCGCCCACCCACCCGGTGATGCGCGCCCTCATGCCGCTGAGCGCCGCCCACGCCATCGAAGCCCGGCACTTGAACGCGGTGATCGATGGTTGCCAGATGGACCTGGAGCAGAACCGTTACCTCGACTTCGCCAACCTGCAGCGTTACTGCCACCTGGTCGCCGGGGTGGTGGGCGAAGTCGCCGCCAGCATCTTCGGCCAGACGCAGCTGCAGACCACCGCCTACGCCCACCGACTGGGCCTGGCGTTCCAGCTCACCAACATCGTGCGCGACGTGGGCGAGGACGCCGCGCGCGGACGCATCTACCTGCCGGTCAACGAACTGCAAAGCTTCAACGTGAAAGCGCACGAGCTGCTGCAGCGCGGCGCCGCACCCGGCAGCGACCCGGCCGACTTCCAGCGCCGCTTCGCCGCGCTCATGCAGTTCCAGTGCACCCGGGCGCTGCAGACCTACGACGACGCGCTCGCCCTGCTGCCCGCCGCCGACCGCCGGGCTCAGAAGCCCGGCCTGATGATGGCCAGCATCTACCGAACCCTGCTGCAGGAGATCGCCGCCGACCCGCTGCTGGTGCTGACGCAGCGCGTTAGCCTTACACCGTTGCGCAAGTTCTGGCTGGCTTGGAAAGTGCAAGCCCTCGGCAGGCTATGAAGCTCGCCGTTGTCGGCGCTGGCTGGGCCGGCATGGCCGCAGCGGTGGAAGCTGCGTCGTCGGGGCTCGACGTCACCGTCTTCGAAGCCACACGCACCTTGGGTGGCCGCGCCCGCGCGCTGAACACCGAAAAGCCCGACGGCACACCCATCACGCTGGACAACGGCCAGCACATCCTGATCGGCGCCTACAGCGAAACCCTGACCCTGATGCAGCGCGTGGGACTGGACCTGCCGCAGGTGCTGAAGGCGCTGCCGCTCTCGCTGCCCTACCCCGACGGCACGGGTCTGCAGACACCGGCGTGGGCAGCGCGCTGGCCAGCGCCGCTCGATGCGCTGGCAGCGATTGCCACCGCTCGCGGCTGGCGCTGGAGCGAACGCATGGCGCTGATCCGTGCTTCGATGGGCTGGCAGATGGCGGGCTTTCGCTGCGAGCCCACGGCCACGGTTGAAAACCTGTGCGAGAACTTGCCCGACCGCGTGGTGCAGGAGCTGATCGAACCACTGTGCGTCTCGGCGCTCAACCTCCCCTCTTCAAACGCGAGCGCAGAGGTGTTCCTGCGCGTGATGCGCGACGCCCTGTTTGGTCGGGGAGCGGCGGGCTTCAGCGCGTCGAGCCTGCTGCTGCCGCGCACCGATCTCACACGCCTGTTTCCGGCGGCTGCCGAGCAGTGGCTCCAGCGCCACCACGGCAACACCACACGCATTCACACAAGCGCCCGCATCACAGGCCTGCAGAACCACGCAGGCCGATGGCGCCTGACGGGCGACGGCATCGACGAGACCTTCGACCGTGTGGTCTGGGCAACACCGGCCAGCGTGGCCGCGCAAACCCTGCTGGCCCACGCCGACGACAACGAAGCCTTGGCCAGCTGGGCGCTGTCTGCCCATGCGCTGCGCTTCACCGCCATCACCACCGTCTATGCCTGGGCACCCGGCGCGCGGCTGTCGGCACCCATGCTGGCGCTGCGTGCCGAACCCGACGAACACGCCGCGCCCGCGCAGTTCGTGTTCGACCGTGGGCAGCTCAGCCCCGACGACACCGGCTTGCTGGCCTTTGTGGTGAGCGCGAGCAGCGGCGAGCGCGACGAGCTGCAGGCGCGCGTGTTGCAGCAGGGCCAGCGTCAGCTTGGCCTGACCCTGCAGCCTCTGATCACGGTGGTGGAGAAGCGCGCCACCTTCGCCTGCACGCCTGCCCTGGAGCGCCCCGCCGCGCTGATGGCGCCCGGCTTGTTTGCTGCGGGCGACTACGTTCAAGGACCCTACCCGGCCACACTTGAAGCGGCCGTGCGCAGCGGCGTGGCGGCGGCCCGCCTGGCCAGAGCCTGAAAGGCTGGATCGCGATACGCGAGCACAGGGCCTTCGAGCAGCCGACGTTCAGTCGAACTCGCGCAACTGAACATAGGCTGGCCGCGCCATGCAGCGCAGGATCCAGTCGTGCGTGAGCGGGTGGTCGGTCATCAATGTCTGCGAAGGGCGTGCCCAGTTGAGCACGCTGGCCGCACAGAGGTCGGCCACAGTGAACCGCGCAGCCGCGAGAAAGGCCTGGCCTGCGTCCTTCTGCCTGTGCAGGTGCTGCTCGATCACGCGCAGCGGCACAGCCAGGCGGCGCTCGGCAGCTTCTGCCAGCTCAGGCTTGCGGCGCGCTGCGGGCATCACCATGCGGTGCATGAGCACGGTCAGCGCGTCATCTTCGGTTTCCGTCATGGCCCAGAAGCTCCAGCGCAAGGCCTCGGCGTCTTCGCGTGGCGTGGCGGGTGTGATGCCCAGGCCGTCTGCCGGACCGTGATGGCGCGCGATGTACAGCGCACACGCCATGCTCTCCCACACCACCACATCGCCCTCGGTCCGCGCATCGACGATGGCCGGCACATGACCGTTGGGATTAATGGCGAGAAAGGCTGGTGTGCGTGTGCCGCCGCCCTGGTAATCCAGCTTCACGTGGTGGAAGTCGAGGCCGAGTTCGGCGGCCGCCCAGAGGGGGCGCACAGCGCGGGACGCAGCAATACCGTAAATAGTGAGGCTCATGGGCAAGAAAACAGGCAAGACAAGGATCAGCCGATCTGTTGGCACAGGGCCATCAGATCGACCACGGTCGTGTGAGGTTGCAGCGGCGCGTGCTCCCACGCCATGCCGGTGCGGTTGACCCAGGCCACCTGCATGCCGGCGCCCAGTCCACCCACCACATCCAGATGGGGATCGTCACCGATGTGCAGCACCTCGGCAGCTTCAACACCGGCCGCGTCGGCCGCAGCGTGGAAGATACGGGGATCGGGTTTGCCCACGCCGAACTCGCGGGCGCTGAAGGCGGCGTGGAAATGGTGCCCCAGGCCCACACGGTGCACATCGGCATTGCCGTTGGACACCGCAACCACCGGAAAGCGCGTGCTCAGCCATTCGAGCGCGGGCATGGCGTCTTCGAACAGCTGCACGCGCTGGCGCTCGTCGAAAAACACGTCGAATGCCGGCTCGGCCAGCGCGGGATCGTCGCCCGCGCGCTGCAACACGTATCGGATCGACTCGCGGCGCAAGGCGCTGAGGTCGTAGGCCAGATCCGGCCGCAGGGTCTGCAGGTGGTTGCGCGCCTCGCGCAGCGCCCCGGGCGTGGCGTACAACCTGGCGGTGGCCGGCGCGTGCTGCACCAGCCAGTTGGCCAGCATGGCTTCGGCACGCTCGATGGTGGGCCAGATGGGCCAGAGCGTGTCGTCCAGATCGATGCTGATGGCCCGGATGCGGGTGGGGTCCAGCGCAATGGGCGCGGCGGGCTGGTCTGTACTCATGGGGGTTTTCATGCTTGCGAGAGAATAGCGCATGCCCTTCCACACCGAACCGCCCTTCAAACATGGCCAAGCCGCCCGCACGGCCGTCGTGCTGTGCAACCTGGGCACGCCCGACGAGCCCACCGCCCCAGCCTTGCGCCGCTACCTGGCCGAGTTCCTTGGCGACCAGCGCGTGGTGGAGATTCCGCGCTTTGTCTGGATGCTGATCCTGCACGGGATCATCCTGCGGGTGCGGCCCAAAAAGTCGGCGGCCAAGTACGCCGGCATCTGGATGCCCGAGGGCTCGCCGCTGAAGGTATGGACCGAGCGCCAGGCCACGCTGCTGCGCGGCTACCTGGGCGAACGCGGTCACCAGGTCACGGTGCGCTACGCCATGCGCTATGGCAACCCATCCATTTCATCGGTGATGGACGAACTCAGGGCCGAGGGTGTGACCCGAGTGCTGGTGCTGCCGGCCTACCC
This sequence comes from Burkholderiales bacterium, assembly GCA_038213545.1. Taxonomy (GTDB): domain Bacteria; phylum Pseudomonadota; class Gammaproteobacteria; order Burkholderiales; family Burkholderiaceae_C; genus Hydrogenophaga. The sequence goes on along the minus strand of JBBQSX010000022.1, from coordinate 5,260 downwards.
GCAATACAGCGCCACCACCACAGCAAGCGTGATCGACGGCGTGATGAACTGGGCGGCCAAGGTGCGCAACCTGCCCGAGCTGCGCTTCATCAACCGCTACCACGACCACCCCGGCTACATCCAGGCGCTGGCCAGGACCATCCGCGCCCACTGGGCAGCGCACGGCCAGAGTGAGCAGCTGGTGATGAGCTTTCACGGCGTGCCCGAGCGCACGCTGCAGCTGGGCGACCCCTACCACTGCGAATGCCACAAGACCGCGCGCCTGCTGGCCGAGCAGCTGGGTCTGCCCAAGGACCGCTACAAAGTCACCTTCCAGTCGCGCTTTGGCAAGGCCAAGTGGCTGGAGCCCTACACCGAGCCCACGCTGATCGAGCTGGCGGGCAAGGGCTTGAAGAGCGTGGACCTGGTCTGCCCCGGCTTCACCAGCGACTGCCTGGAAACGCTGGAAGAAATCAACATGGAAGCTCGCGAGGCCTTCCTGCACGCGGGCGGCAGCAGCTTCCAGTACATCCCCTGCCTCAACGACCAGCCCGAGTGGATCCGCGCGCTCAGCGATGTGGCGGAGCTGCACCTGCAAGGCTGGGCTACCAAGACCGCCGACAACCCCATGGACCTGCAGGCCAGCCGCGAGCGGGCGCTGGCGATCGGCGCGAAGGACTGAGCCCTGCTTGCCGCCTGGCCCGTCTTCCTTCAGGGCCTCGCCCTGAGCCTGGGGCTGATTGTGGCCATCGGAGCGCAGAACGCCTTTGTGCTGCGCCAGGGGTTGCGCCGAGAGCACGTGGGCACCGTGGTGATCTTCTGTGCCACGGCGGACGCGGTGCTGATTGCGGCCGGCGTGCTGGGCATGGCGCAGGCGCTGGGAAGCAGCCCCGGCATTGCGCGCGCGCTGGCGCTGGCTGGCGCCGCATTTCTCCTGGTCTACGGCTGGCGCGCCCTGAAGCGTGCACGACATCCACAGCACTTGGTCGCGTCCGGAAACGGCGAGGCCATGAGCCGGGGCGCCACACTGGCGCAGGCAGCGGCTTTCACGCTGCTCAATCCGCATGTGTATCTGGACACGGTGCTGCTCGTGGGCAGCATCGGCGCGCAACAACCCGACGCCCTGCGCGTCTGGTTCGTGGCGGGGGCCAGCACGGCCAGCCTGCTCTGGTTCGGGCTGCTGGGACTCGGCGCACGCTGGCTGGCGCCGTGGTTTGCGCGGCCCAAGGCCTGGCAGGTGCTCGACGCCCTGATCGGCGTGACCATGTGGGTGCTGGCCGCCCTGCTGCTGCGCCACGCCCTGCCCGGCTCGTGAGCCGTATTTCCATGAAAGCGGCTCAGTGCCCCGCCAGAAACCGCTGCACCAGCTCGAACTGCTCGGGCACGTTGAGCGCCGGTGCATGCCCGCAACCGGCGATGGTGACCACCAGCGCGCGCGGCCCGCGGTCGCGCATGGCCTCGGCCGTGTCGGCCAGCAGCAAATCCGAGTCGGCACCGCGCAGGCACAGCACCGGCACGTTGATGCGCTCATAGGTGGGCCACAGTTCGTAGTCGTCAGGGTGGTGGGTGAACTGCTGCACCATGGCCGGATCGTAATGCGGCGTCACGCGCCCGTCGGGCAGGCGGCGGGTGGAGCTCTCGGTGAGCAGCGTCCACTGCGAGTCGCTCAAAAATCCGTAAGGCTTGTAGATGGTGCGGAAGTAATGCTGCAGTTCGCCCACGGTGTCAAAGGCGGCCGGGTTGCCTGCGTAGCTGCGGATGCGGGCAATCGCCGCGTCCGCGGTCTTGGGGCCGATGTCGTTGAGCACCAGGCGCTCGATGCGCCCTTGCAGCGGGCCGGCCGCGCACACCATGCCGATGGCGCCACCCATGGAGGTGCCGACCCAGTGGAAGCGCTGCAGTTCGAGCTGGTCCGCCAGTGAGGCTGCGATCCGGCTGTAGAAGTCGAGGCAGTACTCGGTTTCGGGCTTAGGGCTCCATTGCGACAGGCCGCGGCCGATGGTGTCGGGGCAGATCACGCGCCAGCCTTGCGCGCTCAGGTGCGCGGCCAGCGGGTCCATGTCGCGCCCGGTGCGCGCAAGGCCATGCCAGGCGATCACCACCGGGCCGTCCGTGTGGTCGGGCTGCCAGTCCATGAAGTGGATCTCGCGGCCTTCGCACACGAGGTAGCGCGAACGGGGGGTGACTGCTGCCAGCGGTTTCATTGCAAACCCTTCAGTCGCCCGAGCGAGGCGCGCTCCCGCAACCGGCCCACGATACCGGTGGGAAAGTAGTAGACCGAGAGAACGAACAACACGCCCAGCCAGAGCAGCCAGCGGTCGGGTGTGAGCAAGGCGGGCAGCAAGGGAATGCCTTCGGTGACCTGGCCCGCCAGGCGCAGCAGGTCCTGCAAGTAGCTCTGCGCCACGAGGAACAGCACGCTGCCGATCAGCGCGCCGTACAGCGTGCCCATGCCGCCGATCACCACGATGAGCAGGATGTCCAGCATGATCTCGAACGAGAGCGAGGTGTCGGGCCCGTTGTAGCGCAGCCAGATCGCGAGCAGGCAACCGGCGAGCGTGGCGAAGCTGGCCGAAAGCACGTTGGACAGCGTGCGGTAGACCACCGTGTGGTAGCCCAGCGCCTCGGCGCGGAAGTCGTTCTCGCGAATGGCCTGCAGCACACGGCCAAACGGCGAGTTCACGATGCGCAGGATGGTCAGGAAAATCGCTGTGACGGCCACAAAGATTAGGTAGTAGGTGATCAGCCGGCCGTTCAGATCGACCTCGCCCAGCGGCGTCACCAGCGGTGCTTCGCGCAGCATGAAGCCGGGCGACAGCAGCTCGGGCACTCGGAAACTCAGGCCGTCTTCACCACCGGTGAAATCGGAGAGTTGCGAAGCCAGCGTGAGGAAGGCCGAGGCCACAGCCAGCGTGATCATGGCGAAAAAAATCGCCTTGACCCGCAACGAAAACAATCCGATGAGCAGCGAGAGCACGAGCGAGATCAGCAGCGCGCAAACAACACCCAAAGCCAGCGCACCCCAGCTCGCCTGCTCCACCGAGTTCAGCGATATCGCCACGCCATAGGCGCCGATGCCGAAGAACATGGTGTGCGCAAAACTCACGATGCCGGTGTAGCCCAGCAGCAGGTCAAAGCTGGCCACCAGCGCCACGAAGATCAGCACCTTGGCCGCCACGTTGAGCGCTTTCACGCCGGGGAACAGGAAGGGTGCGAATGCCAGGCCGAGGAACAGCACGATCAAGAGCGCGGTAAGCCAGCGGCTGCGCGGCAGGTCGTTGGAGAGGAGTCGAATCAGCATGAAAACCGCCGTTCACCCTGAGCCTGTCGAAGGGTTGCTGCTTGCGTCGAGGGCTTCGACAAGCTCAGCCCGAACGGATGATTTTTGGTGGGCATGGTGGTTGTTTCGCTCATCTGTTCGTGACCGGGTAAACACCTTGCGGCCGCCACAAGAGGATCGCCACCATCAGCGCAATGTTGGAAAACAGTGCGACCTTGGGCGCCAGGAAGCCGGTGTAGTTGGCCATCAGGCCCACCAGCAGCGCGCCGATGAGCGCACCCGTGGTGGAGCCCAGGCCGCCGATGATGATGACGATGAAGATCAACACATTGACCTGTGCGCCCATCTGCGGCAACACGGTCTGCTGGTACAGCCCCCACATCCCGCCACCCTGGCCGGCCAGCGCGCGGCCCACCACGAACACGCCGATGAACAGCTGGCGGATGCGGTAGCCGAGCGACTCGACCATCTCGCGGTCCTGCACACCGGCGCGCACCAGCAAGCCGACCTTGGTGCGGTTGAGCGTCCACACCATGGCCGCGAACACCGCCGCACCCACCAGCACCGCGAGCAGGCGGTACTTCTCCACCGCCGCGTCGCCCAGGATGAACGAGCCGCGCAGGCTCTCGGGCAGCGGCAACGCGATCTGCTCAGGCCCCCAGATGACCTTGATCATCTCTTCGCCGATGATCATGCCGCCCATGGTGATGAGGATCTGCTTCAAGTGCATGCCGTACACCGGGCGGATGATGAGGCGCTCGAACACCCAGCCCAGCGCACCTGCCACCGCCATGGCCACCAGCATGGCCGGCAACAAGGCCATGAGGTTGAGCCAGAGGCTGTCTGCTTGTGTGTAGCTGGTCATGCTGGCCAGCACGGTGGTGGCCACAAAGGCGCCGAGTGCGATGAACACGCCGTGGCCGAAGTTGAGCACGTCCATGAGGCCGAACACCAGCGTGAGGCCCGAGGCGATGATGAAGATGATCATGCCCATGGCCAGCCCGGCCACGGTGAGCGTGACCCAGGTGGACGGGCTGCCCACGGCGGGCAGTGCGATCAATGCCAGAGCGGGCACCAATGCGAGCGGCTTCCAGTCGAAGTCGGCTTTGAGAAGTGTCATTGGTGTGCCCCCAGGGAAAGGCCAAGAAGCCGTGACTGCATCGATTCATCGGCGGCCAGTTCGGCCATCGATCCGCTGTGCACCACACGGCCGTCGTCCATGACGGCCACGGAGTCGCCGAGCTGGCGCGCGAAGTTGAAGTTCTGCTCGACCAGCAGGATCGTGGTCTGGGCGGCCTTGAGTTCTCGGAAGGCCGCGATCATGTTCTGGATGATCGCGGGCGCCAAGCCCTTGCTGGGCTCGTCGATCAGCAGCAGCTTGCGCGGCTCGACGATGGCGCGCGAGACCGCCAGCATCTGCTTCTGCCCGCCGCTGAGCTTGCCGGCGGGGTGCAGCCAGAACTTCTTGATGGCGGGGAACAGGCCGAAGATCCATTCCAGCCGCGCGGTGTCGATGTCGTCGAGCGTGCGCGCGCCGCGCGCGACCAGCAGCATGTTCTCGCGCACCGAGAGGTCCGAGAAGATGCCCATGCTCTCGGGCACGTAGGCCACGCCGCTTTGTGCGGTGTCGGGCGTGGGTTGTTTCGTGATGTCCACGCCATCGAGCGTCACAGTGCCCTGGCTCGCGTGCCACAGGCCCATGATGGTGCGCAGCGTGGTGGTCTTGCCGGCGCCGTTGCGACCCAGCAGCATGGTGAGCTGATTGGCCGGCACCACGAGGTCCACGCCGTGGAGGATGTGGTACGCGCCGATGTGGGTGTGGACGCCCTTCAAGGTCAACAGATTGCTCATGACTGCGACTCCCGCCGGGCCGCCCCAAGGGAGGCGCGGGGGCGCCCGGGGGGGGGGGGAAATAAGAGATGGTTAGGATGGGGGGGGTGGAGGGTTAGGGGGTGTTTGGGAGGGGGGGGAGCGGGCCCACCGGCGGCGCCGGCAAAAAGG
>JBBQSX010000021.1:0-29169 GCA_038213545.1 Burkholderiales bacterium | reverse complement strand
GGGGCAGGCGCCGCAGATCGTGGAGAACCAGGTCACCTATCCGCTGACCACCACCATGCTCTCGGTGCCGGGCGCGCGCGCGGTGCGAGGCTTCTCGATGTTCGGCGACAGCTTTGTGTACGTGCTGTTTGAAGACGATGTGGACCCGTACTGGGCGCGCTCGCGCGTGCTGGAGTACCTCAACCAGGTGCAGGCGCGCCTGCCGCGCGGCGCGAGTGCCTCGCTGGGTCCCGACGCCACGGGAGTGGGCTGGATCTACCAGTACGCATTGATCGACCGAACAGGCGGGCAGGACGTGGCGCAGCTGCGCGCCTTGCAAGACTGGTTCGTGCGATTCGAGCTCAAGACCGTGCCCGATGTGGCCGAGGTCGCCAGCGTGGGCGGCATGGTCAAGCAGTACCAGATCGTGCTCGACCCCGACAAGATGGCCGCCTACCGCGTGACACAAGCGATGGTGGCCGAGGCGGTGGCGCGCGGCAACCAGGAAGCCGGCGGCTCGGTGCTGGAGCTGGGCGAGGCCGAGTACGCGGTGCGCGCCAGCGGCTACCTGAAAACGCTCGACGACTTCCGCGCCATCCCGCTCATCACCAGCGCCAGCGGTGTGTCGGTGCGCCTGGGCGACGTGGCGCGGGTGCAGACCGGGCCGGAGATGCGGCGCGGCATCGGAGAGCTCAATGGCGAGGGCGAGGCGGTGGGTGGTGTGGTGGTGATGCGCTCGGGCAAGAACGCGCTGCAGACCATCGCGGCGGTGAAAACACGGTTGGCCGAATTGCAGCGCAGCCTGCCGGCGGGCGTGGAGATCGTGCCGGTGTACGACCGCTCGGGCCTGATCGAACGCGCGGTGAAGAACCTGGGCGAGAAGCTGCTGGAGGAGTTCATCGTGGTGGCGCTGGTGTGCCTGGCCTTTCTGTTCCACCTGCGCAGTGCGCTGGTGGCCAGCGTGTCGCTGCCGCTGGGTGTGTTGATGGCCTTCATCGTGATGCAGCAACAGGGCATCAACGCCAACGTGATGTCGCTCGGCGGGATCGCGATCGCCATCGGGGCCATGGTGGACGCGGCCATCGTGATGATCGAAAACGCCCACAAGCACCTGGAGCGCTGGGGGCACCAGCACCCCGGCGAAACCTTGCAGGGCGAGCCCCGCTGGCGCGTGATCGGTGACGCCGCGGCGGAGGTCGGACCTGCGCTGTTCTTCTCGCTGCTCATCATCACGCTGAGCTTCATTCCGGTGTTCACGCTCGAAGCGCAAGAGGGGCGGCTGTTCGCACCGCTGGCCTTCACCAAGACCTACGCCATGGCGGCGTCGGCCGGTCTGGCGGTGACGCTGATCCCGGTGCTCATGGGCTATTTGATTCGCGGGCGCATTCCGGCCGAGACCGCCAACCCGCTGAACCGAGCGCTCATGGCGCTGTACCGCCCGGTGCTGGACGCGGTGCTGAAGTCGCCGAAGCTCACGCTGGTGGTGGCGGCGCTGGTGCTCGTGGTCAGCATCTGGCCGCTGCGCCAGCTGGGCAGCGAATTCATGCCGCCGCTGGACGAAGGCGATCTGCTCTACATGCCCACCGCGCTGCCGGGCCTCTCGGCCGCCAAGGCGGCCGAGCTGCTGCAGCAGACCGACCGCCTCATCAAGATCATTCCCGAGGTGCAAAGCGTGTACGGCAAGGCCGGGCGTGCCGAGACCGCCACGGACCCGGCGCCGCTGGAGATGTTCGAGACCACCATCCAGTTCAAGCCCAGAGGCGAATGGCGCGCCGGTCTCACGCCTGAGGCGCTGATCGAAGAGCTCGACCGCACTGTGCGTGTGCCGGGGCTGTCCAACATCTGGGTGCCACCCATCCGCAACCGCATCGACATGCTGGCCACCGGCATCAAGAGCCCCGTGGGTGTGAAGGTGGCCGGGCCCGACCTCACCACCATTGACCGCCTCACCGGCGAGATCGAACGCGCGGTCAAAGACGTCGACGGTGTGAGCAGCGCGCTGGCCGAGCGACTCACGGGCGGGCGCTACATCGACGTGGACATCCGCCGCGCGGACGCCGCGCGCTACGGCATGAACATCGCCGATGTGCAGGACATCGTGGCCGGCGGCGTGGGCGGCATGAACATCGGCGAGACGGTGGAAGGCCTGCAACGTTTCCCGATCAACCTGCGCTACCCGCGCGAGCTGCGCGACTCACTGCCCGAGCTGCGCGCGCTGCCCATCGTGGCACCGGGCGGTCAGCGCCTGGTGTTGTCTGACGTGGCCGACATGCGCATTGCTGAAGGCCCACCCATGCTGCGCAGCGAAAACGCGCGCCTGGCCGGCTTTGTGTACGTGGACATCCGCGGACGCGACCTGCGCGGCGCGGTGCTCGACATGCAGCGCGCGGTGGCACAGCAGGTGGTGCTGCCCGCTGGGTACTCGGTGTCGTGGTCGGGGCAGTTTGAGTTCCTGGAGCGCGCCACGGCCAAGCTGAAACTGGTGGTGCCGGTCACGCTGCTCATCATCTTCGTGCTGCTGTATTTGATCTTCCGTCGCTTCGACGAGGCGCTGCTGATCATGGCCACACTGCCGTTCGCGCTGGTGGGCGGTGTGTGGTTCCTCTGGCTGCTCGGGCACAACCTGTCGGTGGCCAGCGTGGTGGGCTTCATTGCACTGGCCGGTGTGGCGGCCGAGTTCGGCGTGATCATGCTGATCTACCTCAAGCAGGCGTGGCAGGAGCGCCTGGATGCCGGGCGCAACGACGAGCCTTCGCTGCTGGAGGCGATCCGCGAAGGCGCGGTGCTTCGCGTGCGGCCCAAGGCCATGACGGTGGCCACCATCGTGGCCGGCCTGCTGCCGCTGTTCTGGGGCATGGGCACCGGCAGCGAGGTGATGCAGCGCATTGCGGCGCCCATGATCGGCGGCATGATCAGCGCGCCGTTGCTCTCCTTGCTGGTGGTGCCGGTGGTCTACCGGTTGATGCGGCGGCCGCGATGAACAGCTGTGACGCGAGCATGTGGATCGCAAGCAAAACCCGGTGCCCTCATGCCGTCAGGCCAGTTGCCGCGTGCGCGAAGGCGTCTCGCCAAACAGCGCCTTGTAGTCCTGGGAAAAGTGGCCCATGTGCCAGAAACCCCAGCGCGCGGCCGTGTCGGCAATCGTGGATGAGAGCGGCGGCTGCTCGCGCAGCGCGCGGCGCACGGCGTTGAGCCGCACGGTGCGCAGGTAGTTGGCGGGGCTGGTCCCCAGCGTTTCCTGAAAGCCGTTCTGCAAGGTGCGGCGCGTCACGTGCAGGCGCGTGCACAGCTCGGCCACGCTCAGCGGCTGCTCCGGGTGCTCGAACACCAGCTCGCGCACCTTGCGCACCAGCTCCTGGCGGCGCAGCTGGCGCGGGTTCACGGCCTCGCTCAGGGTTTGCGGCATCACCACGTCGCACAGCACGTTGAGCAACGCCTCGCGCAGCGTTCGTCGGCTGGCCTCGTGGTGCAGGGCCTCGGGCCGCTCCTGCAGGCAGCGCAGCACCTCGCGCACCATGCCGGCGAAGCGGTAACGCTGGAGCGCGGTGAGGGTCTGCACGCGCGGTGCGCCGGCCCAGTGCTCGGGCCAGGGCTGCTGGTGCAGCGCCTGCACGTGGCGCGCGAGTTGCTCCTTGTCGAGCACCATGCCGTAGAGACCGTGGCCAGCCGGCACCTGCAGATCAAACGGCTCTTCGGCTCCGGCCAGCATGAGTTGCAGCCCGTGCGAGGGGCGGCCCATGAAACGCAGCCCATGGCCTGCTTCGGGCACCGCCAGGCCCACCCACACGCCGCCCGGCCAGGGGCGGCAGCGCTGGCTGGTGGCGCAGGTGGCGACCTCCTCGAACACCTGCAGCCCGTGGTCGGTGAGCTCGCGCACTTCGCCGCTGAAGGTGCCGGGTGAGGTCTGCTCGTAGTGTTGTTCCCACGACGCGAGGTTGCTGGCGTGGATGTCCACGTCCTGCGTGCGCTTGACGCGAAAGCAGGCAGTGGCAGCGTCTGGCTGCACCAACATGGCTTGCTCCTTTCGGGCGGTGTTTCAAGCGGTCTTGTACATCAAGTTTCATGCCACCGCATGCCCCACAGCAGTGCGCTATCCCGAATCGGAAAAAATGCCGCCGACGCGGCGCCGCTTGCCCAAACGGGATACCACGGCGCACACCGGATTGCCCAAGATGCCAGCCGGGCTGCCCGAGCCGTTTCGGGCGTCATCCATCCTTGATGCGAGCAACAACATGTCAACAACACCCAAGCTGGTATCGCGGGACCTCAAACCCGTGCTGGGCGCTTTCTCCCTCTGGGGCATTGCCGTGGGCCTGGTGATTTCGGGTGAGTACTTCGGCTGGAGCTACGGCTGGGCCAGTGCCGGCACCCTGGGCTTCCTGGTGGCCACGCTGTTCGTGGCGCTGATGTACACCACCTTCATCTTCAGCTTCACCGAGCTGTCCACCTCGATTCCCCACGCCGGCGGCCCGTTCGCCTACGCGCGGCGCGCCTTCGGGCCCACCGGCGGTTTCATCGCGGGCTATGCCACGCTGGTGGAGTTCGTGTTCGCGCCGCCCGCCATCTCGCTGGCCATCGGTGCCTACCTGGGGCTGCAGTTCCCCGGGCTCGATCCCAAGATCGCGGCGCTGGGCGCTTACGTGATCTTCATCGCCCTCAACGCGCTGGGCGTGGGCATTGCCGCCATGTTCGAGCTGGTGGTGACCTTGCTGGCGGTGGGCGAGCTGCTGGTGTTTGCCGGTGTGGTTGCGCCGGGCTGGTCGCTGGCCAACTTCACCGCCAACGGCTGGGCCGGATCCGACACCTTCACCATGGGCACCTGGGCGGGCATCTTCGCCTCGATTCCGTTTGCCATCTGGTTCTTCCTGGCCATCGAAGGCGCAGCCATGGCGGCCGAGGAAGCCAAAGACCCGCGCCGCACCATCCCCATTGCCTACATCACCGGCATCCTCACGCTGGTGGTGCTGGCCTTTCTGGTGATGATCATGGCCGGTGGCGTGGGCGACTGGAGCAAGCTTTCCAACATCAACGACCCGCTGCCCCAGGCCATGAAGATGGTGGTGGGCGAGTCCAGCGGCTGGCTGCACATGCTGATCTGGATCGGTTTGTTCGGGTTGGTCGCCTCCTTCCACGGGATCATCCTGGGCTACTCTCGCCAGATGTTTGCTCTCGCCCGCGCCGGTTATTTGCCCGCCTACTTCGCTGTGGTGCACCCGCGTTTCAAGACGCCGGTGCGCGCGCTCATCGGCGGCGGCGTGGTGGGGGTGATCGCCGTGTTCAGCGACCAATGGGTCACCTTCGGCGGCCTGCCGCTCACCGCCAACATCGTCACCATGGCCGTGCTCGGCGCGCTGGTGATGTACATCGTTTCCATGGCTTCGCTGTTCAAGCTGCGTGTGAGCGAGCCCCAGCTCGACCGCCCCTACCGCGCGCCGTTCTACCCGGTGTTCCCGGCCATCGCGCTGTTCTGCGGCGTGGTTTGCCTGGTGGCGGTGGTCTACTTCAACGCCATGATCTCCGTGCTCTTCCTGGCTCTGATGGCACTGGCCTACCTGTACTTCCACTTCACCAGCGGGCAGCGTGACGCAGCGCCCATGGACGCCATGCTGGGCACCGTGGAATGAACCTGAGCGCCACGCTGGGAGGACGCAGCCACCGGTTCGCCAGCCTGCGCGAGGTGATGGCCAAGGCCACGCCGCTGCGCTCGGGCGACTGCCTGGCCGGGGTGGCTGCGGCCACCGAGCAGGAACGGGTGGCCGCACGCTGGGTGCTGGCCGACGTGCCACTGGCCGCGTTTCTCAGCGAGGCACTGATTCCCTACGAAGACGACGAAGTCACGCGGCTGATCATCGACAGCCACGACGCGCTGGCCTTCGCGCCCGTGGCCTCGCTCACCGTGGGGGCCTTTCGCGACTGGCTGCTCTCGGCCCACGCCACACCCGAGGTGCTGCGCGCGCTGGCCCCAGGCCTCACACCCGAAATGGTGGCAGCAGTCAGCAAGCTCATGCGCAACCAGGACCTGATGCTGGTGGCCAAACGCTGCGAAGTGGTCACGCGTTTTCGCAACACGCAGGGCCTGCGCGGCCACCTCTCGGTGCGCCTGCAGCCCAACCACCCGACCGACGACCCGGCCGGCATCGTGGCCAGCATGATCGATGGGCTGATGCACGGCGCAGGCGATGCGGTGGTGGGCATCAACCCGGTGTCCGACAGCGTGCCCGACCTGGTGCGCCTGAACCACGTGCTGGCCGACGTGCTGGCGCGCGGCGAGATCCCCACGCAAAGCTGTGTGCTCACCCACGTCACCAACAGCATGCAGGCCATGAACCTGGGCGCGCCGGTGGATCTGGTGTTCCAGTCCATCGCCGGTACGCAGGCCACCAATGCGTCCTTCGGCATCGACCTCGCGCTGCTCGATGAAGCCCACGCCATGGCGCAGGCACTGGGGCGCGGCACGGTGGGCAGCAACGTCATGTATTTCGAGACCGGGCAGGGCAGCGCGCTCTCGGCCAACGCGCATCACGGTGTGGACCAGCAGACCTGCGAGGCGCGCGCCTACGCCGTGGCTCGGCGCTACCGCCCGCTGCTGATCAATACCGTGGTCGGCTTCATCGGACCCGAGTATCTGTTTGACGGCAAGCAGATCACCCGCGCAGGGCTGGAAGACCACTTCTGCGGCAAGCTGCTCGGTCTGCCCATGGGCTGCGACATCTGCTACACCAACCACGCCGAGGCCGACAGCGACGACATGGACAACCTCATGGTGTTGCTGGCCACGGCGGGGCTGAACTTTTTGATCGGCGTGCCCGGTGCCGACGACATCATGTTGAATTACCAGAGCACCTCCTTCCACGACGCGCTGGTGCTGCGCGAGATGCTCGGCCTCAAACGCGCGCCCGAGTTCGAGGCCTGGCTGCAGCGCGCGGGCGTCACGGGTGCGCAAGGCCAGTTGTTGCCCGCGCCGAGCCAGCCCGCGCTGCCGCAACTCCTCTGGACATCCCCCGTCGCATGACCACCCCCGCGCGCGACCCCTGGGCCCACCTGCGCCAGCACACCTCGGCGCGCATCGCCTTGGGGCGTACCGGCGTGAGCCTGCCCACGCGCGAGTTGCTCGACTTTGCGCTGGCCCACGCGCAGGCGCGCGACGCCATCCACCTGCCGCTGGACACCGACGCCTTGTGCGCTGAATTGCAGCAGCAGGGCTGGCCCGCGCCGTTGCTGCTGCACAGCCAGGCGCGCGACCGCCACGAATACCTGCTGCGCCCCGACCTCGGGCGGCGGCTGGACGCCGCCAGCGTGGAGCGGCTCGGCGCAGCCGCGGCCGGGCGCCCCGACCTGGTTCTGGTGTTGGGTGACGGCCTCTCGGCGCTGGGCATCCAGCAACACGGTGGGGCACTGCTGGGCGCGATCCGCCGTGCTGTGGACCCTGCCTTGCGCCTCGGGCCGCTGGTGGTGGTGCGACAGGCGCGCGTGGCCGTGGCCGACGAGGTGGGCGAGCGCCTGGGCGCCGCAGCGGTGGCCATGGTGGTGGGCGAGCGCCCGGGGCTGAGTTCGCCCGACAGCGTGGGCATCTACCTCACGCACGCGCCGCGCGTGGGCTGCAGCGACGCGCAGCGCAACTGCATTTCCAACGTGCGCCCGGCCGGGCAAGACCTGGACACAGCCGCGCGCCGCCTCGCCTGGCTGCTCGGCGAGAGCCGCCGCCTGGGCCTCACCGGCGTGGGGCTCAAGGACCAGAGCGGCCTGCCGCTCACGGGGTTGCCCACGGTTGCACAGGCCCCCCGGTTGGCCTGAAGCGAGGGCCCACCGGGGCCGGTGCAAGACTTAAACTGCGCCTGACCAAACCCCATCGGGTTGAGCTTTTCTCAAGCGCCATGCTCGACGCCCGCCAACTCGAAGCCCTCAACGCCGTGATCGAACACGGCGGCTTCGGCCCCGCCGCCAAGTCCCTCTCCATCACGCTGGCCGCCGTTTCGCTGCGCATCAAGTCGCTCGAAGACACACTGGGCCAGCGCCTGCTGGTGCGCGGCAAGCAGGTGCGCGCCACGCCCGCCGGGCAGGCCCTCCTGGGCCATGTGAAACAGGTGCGGCTGATGGAGGCCGATCTGCTCGACGGCCTGCAAGGTGGTGCGAAGCCCAAGGGGGGTGTGCGCTGGCAAACCCTGGGCGTGGCCATCAACGCCGACTCGGTGGCCAGCTGGTTCCTGCCCGGCGTGGCGGCCCTGCTGCAACGCCACCACCTGCTGCTGGAGATCCTGATCGACGACCAGGACCACACACACGACGCATTGAAAAGCGGCGACGTGACCGGCTGCGTGACCACCCTCACCACCGCCATGCGCGGCTGTGTGGCCGAGCCGCTGGGCGTCATGCGCTACCGCTGCGTGGCCGCACCCGCTGTGGTGCAGCGCTGCCGCACGCCGCGCGGCGCTGTGTCCATCCACAAAATGCTGGCACAGCCCGCGGTGATCTTCAACCGCAAGGACGCGCTGCAGGACGCTTTCCTCGAACAGCACTTCGGCCTGCGCCAGCCCAACTACCCGCGCCACTTCGCGCCGGCCGTGGAAGCGTTCGAAACCGCCATCGAACTCGGTCTGGGCTGGGGCATGGTGCCCGAGCAGCACCTGGCCGCACGCCCCGGCCTGCAGGAAATCCTGCCCGACGCGACGGTGGATGTGGTGCTGTACTGGCAGCATTGGGCGCACGAATCGGTCTCGGCGCAACGGCTGACGGCGGCGGTGAAGGAAGCGGCCGCGCGCCACCTGCGGCCCGTGCCCGTATGAGCCCGGAGCCCGACGCCTAAAATTGGGCCCATGCTCAAGATCAAACAGGAACTGCTCGACGGCCTCGCCGCCGAGCTCGACACACTTTTGCCCGGCGCTGCCGCGCGCGCGGCGTTCGAGTCGCCCAAGGTGGCGGCGCACGGCGATTTCGCCAGCACCGCGGCCATGCAGCTGGCCAAACCACTCAAGCTCAACCCGCGCCAGCTCGCCGAGACCCTGCGCGGTGCGCTGCGAGCCCGCGTGGAATACGAGCAGTGGGTGTCGGACATCGACATCGCCGGCCCCGGCTTCATCAACATACGCCTCAAGCCTTCGGCCAAGCAGCAGATCGTGCGAGAGGTGCTGAATGCTGGTGCGCGTTTCGGTATTGCCGAGCCCAACGGCCAGAAGCTGATGGTGGAGTTCGTTTCTGCCAACCCCACCGGCCCGTTGCACGTGGGCCATGGCCGCCAGGCCGCGCTGGGTGACGCCATCTGCAGCCTGTTCCAGACCCAGGGCTGGAGCGTGCACCGCGAGTTCTATTACAACGACGCTGGCGTGCAGATCGCAACGCTGGGCACCTCCACCCACCTGCGCGCTCAGGGCTTCAAGCCGGGTGACCCGCAGTGGCCTGACAACGCCTACAACGGCGCCTACATCGCCGACATCGCAGCCGACTTCCTGGCCAAGAAAACCGTGACGGCCGATGACCGCGAGTTCACCGCCAGCGGCGATATCAACGACCTCGACGGCATGCGCCAGTTCGCGGTGGCCTACCTGCGCCACGAACAAGACCTGGACCTGCAGGCCTTCGCGGTGAAGTTCGATCACTATTACCTGGAGTCCAGCCTGTACACCAGCGGGCGTGTCGAGGCCACAGTACAAAAACTCATTGACGCCGGCAAGACCTACGAGCAGGACGGCGCACTCTGGCTCAAGAGCACCGACTACGGCGACGACAAGGACCGTGTGATGCGCAAGTCCGACGGCTCGTTCACCTACTTCGTGCCCGATGTGGCCTACCACATCAGCAAGTGGGAGCGCGGCTTCAACAAGGTCATCAACATCCAGGGCACCGACCACCACGGCACCATTGCCCGCGTGCGCGCCGGCCTGCAGGCCGCCAACGTCGGCATCCCCGATGGCTACCCCGACTACGTGCTGCACACCATGGTGCGCGTGGTCAAGGGTGGCGAAGAGGTCAAGATCAGCAAGCGCGCAGGCAGCTACGTGACCCTGCGCGACCTGATCGAGTGGACCAGCAAGGACGCGGTGCGTTTCTTCCTGCTCAGCCGCAAGCCCGATACCGAATACACCTTCGACGTGGACCTGGCGGTGCAGAAGAACAACGACAACCCGGTCTACTACGTGCAGTACGCTCACGCGCGTATCTGCTCGGTGCTGGCCACCTGGGGTGGTGACGTGGCCACGCTGAAAGACGTCGATCTGTCGGCGCTGGACAGCGCACCGGCCCAGGCCCTGATGCTGCTGCTGGCCAAATACCCCGAGATGCTCAGCGACGCCGCGCGCGACCTCGCACCGCACGACGTGACCTTCTACTTGCGCGAGCTGGCCGCCAGTTACCACAGCTACTACGATGCCGAGCGCATTCTGGTGGACGATCTGGCGGTCAAGACGGCGCGCCTGGCGCTGGTCGCTGCCACCGCGCAGGTGTTGCACAATGGTTTGGCCGTGCTGGGTGTCGATGCCCCGCAAAAAATGTGATGACGAAACAAGCGATGAAAAAGAAACCTGCCAAGACCTCGAGCTCGCTCGGTGGCACCCTGATTGGCTTCGTGGTGGGCCTGCTGGTGGGTCTGGGCGTGGCGCTGGCCGTGGCGGTCTACGTTACCCGCGTGCCGATTCCCTTTGTCGACCGCAACGTGTCGCGCAACGCTGGCCAGGACGCCCTGGAGGCCGAGCGCAACAAAGGCTGGAACCCCAACAAGGCCTTGAACGGTGATGTTGCAACCCCGGCGCCCGCGCCCGCCGCACCGCCCGAGGCGGCCGGTGCGATCGTGGTGCCGCCGGCCGACGGCAAGGGCCTGCCCCCGGCCCTGGCCACAGGCAACCGCCCAGCCGCCGATCCGCTGGGCGACCTTGTGCAGTCCAAGCTGGGCCAGGCGCCGGCTGCGGCCGCTGGCGCCGCTGCAACACCGCCCGCTCCCGGCGCGGACCCATTCACTTACTTCGTGCAGGCCGGCGCTTTCCGCACGCCCGCAGACGCCGAAACCCAGCGCGCCAAGCTGGCCATGCTGGGCATCAACGCCGAGGTGAGTGAGCGCGAACAGTCGGGCCGGACCGTGTACCGCGTGCGCGTGGGGCCGTTCAACCAGAAGGCCCTGGCCGACCTGACCCAGGAGCAGCTGGAAGTCAGCGGCGTTGAGGCGGCGCTGGTGCGCGTTCAGCGCTGATGCCTGGCCGAGGCCCTGCCGGGAACTTTCTGCCGCCACGCCAGCCCCAAACCCGTTCATTCAAGGAGCTTGATTTCATGCAACGTCGCGACTTTTCCCGGTCCCTGGTGGCCGCTGGCACCACCGCACTGGCCGCTGCCGGCGGGTTCACGCTCACTCCCGCGCTGGCCCAGCGCGTTGGCCCCAAGGAAGGCACCGAGTTTGTGCGCGTGAATCCCGTGGCGCCGGTGGAGAGCCCGGCCAGCCAGGTCGAGGTGGTGGAGTTTTTCGCCTACAGCTGCATCCACTGCTTCAATTTCGAACCGATCTTTGATGAGTGGCTGAAAAAGCAGCCCGCCAGTGTGAATGTGCGGCGCATGCCTGTGGCCTTCAGCCCCGCCTTTGTGCCGATGCAGCGCCTGTACTTCACGTTGGAAAACATGAAGCTGGTGGACCGTTTGCACAGCAAGGTGTTCCAGGCGATCCACGTGGACCGCCAGCAACTCACCACCCAGCCCGCCATCACCGCCTGGATTGAAAAGCAGGGTGGTGTGGACATGGCCCGGTTCAACGCGTTTTTCAACGGCGCCGCTTCCGGCCTGGCCACCAAGGCCACCCAGTTGCAGGACGCCTACAAGGTTGAAGGCACGCCGTCGCTGGGCGTGGCCGGTCGCTACTACGTCAATGGCCAGGGCCCGCGCACGCTGGTGGTGGCCGACGCCCTGATCGCCGAGGCACGCAAAAGCTGATGGGTCCTGCCCCGCTGGAGAAAGAAAAAGCCCGCACCGCGGGCTTTTTCTTTGGCGCTCGTACATGGTGAGGCCCGCTCGGCTCAACTTCTTGAATCGCTGCGAGAAAAGACGGCGTAAAGGAGCGACCTCACCCGTTCCGGGGACATCCCGTCGTTACAATGAATGCAAGTTTCGTGCCCTTCCATCCCCTGCCGTTCCCCACCTCCATGCGCCTTCTTCAACCCCTGCTTCTGACCGGCTGCCTTCTGGCCGGCCTGTTGTCCGCCGCCGCAGCGCAGGCTGAAAAGGCCGACCGCAACTTGCCGCTCAACGCCGAGGCCGACGCATTGCGTTACGACGACGCACGCCAGACCAGCATCTTCACTGGCAATGTGGTCATCACCAAGGGGACCATCGTCATCCGCGGTGCCAAAGTCGAGGTGCGTCAGGACGCACAGGGCAACCAGTTCGGCATCGTCAACGGCAGCCCCGGCTTCTTCCGCCAGAAGCGAGACGGGGTGGACGAGTTCATCGAAGGCACGGCCCAGCGCATCGAGTACGACAGCCAGGCCGACACCGTGCGCTTTTTGGGTGATGCCGTGCTCAAGCGCTTCAAGGGCACCCAGCTCAACGACGAAACCACCGGCAGCGTGATCGTCTACAACAACACCAGCGATGTGTTCACAGTGGACGGCGGCGTGGCCAACCGCACCGCCAGCAACCCCACCGGCCGTGTGCGCGCCATGCTCACGCCCGTGCCCAAGGAAGGCGCGCCCGCCGCCACGCCGGCGCCACCGGCCAGCCTGCGCCCCAGCAACCAGCTTGGCGAGGGCCCGAAGTGATGGCGATGCCCTCGGCCAAGGCCGTGCGCCCGGGCAAGCGCCCGGTGCCTGTCCCCGACATCAGTCGCCTGGAGGCCCAGGGCCTGCAAAAGGCTTACGGCAGCCGCAAGGTCGTGAAGGATGTGTCGCTCGCGGTCTTCAAGGGCGAAGTGGTCGGCCTGCTCGGTCCCAACGGCGCTGGCAAAACAACCTCCTTCTACATGTTGGTGGGCTTGCTGCGTTCAGACGCCGGGCAGATCCTGCTCGACGGCCAGGCGATCCAGGATCTGCCGATCCACCGCCGCGCGCGCCTGGGGCTGGGCTACTTGCCGCAAGAAGCGTCGATCTTTCGCAAGCTCAACGTGGCAGACAACGTGCGCGCCGTGCTGGAGCTGCAGGAGGACGACGCTGGCAGATCCCTGAGCAAGGCGGCTATTGAGACCCGGCTCGACGAGCTGCTCAAGGACCTGCACGTGGACCATTTGCGCGATTCGCCCGCCCCGGCGTTGTCGGGTGGTGAACGCCGCCGGGTCGAGATCGCCCGGGCGCTCGCCACCAACCCGCGTTTCATCCTGCTCGACGAACCCTTTGCCGGCATCGATCCGATCGCGGTGATCGAGATCCAGCGCATCATCGGGTTCCTCAAGTCGCGCGGCATCGGTGTGCTCATCACCGACCACAACGTGCGCGAGACCTTGGGCATTTGCGACCGCGCCTACATCATCAACGACGGTCACGTGCTCACCAGCGGCACGCCGGCCGAGATCGTGGAAAACGCCGACGTGCGCCGGGTGTACCTCGGCGAACACTTCAGGATGTGAGGCCGTGAAACAAGGCCTGTCCCTCCGTGTTTCGCAGCACCTGGCGCTCACGCCCCAGCTGCAGCAATCCATCCGTCTGCTGCAACTCTCCACGTTGGAGATGGCGCAGGAGGTCGAGCAAATGCTCGATGAGAACCCGTTTCTGGAGCGCTCCGAAGACGCGGCCGACCGCGAAACCTTCGGGCTGGAGCAGACGGATGTACCGGTGAGCGCGGGCGAACAGATCGCTGAAGCCTCGGTGGCGCCCGACATGCCCGATGCGCCGGGCCCGATGCTCTCCAGCAGCGAATCGAACAGCAGCATCAGCAGCGAGACCAGCGAGGGCGATGCGATCGAAGGCAAGCTCGACGGTGCCACGCCGGTGGAAGAAAGCTGGGAGGGCGACGGCACGGTGGAGATGGCGCCGGACGACAGCGAATGGGGCGGCGACGCACCCGCGCGCAACAACAATTCGTCGGGCGACGAAGACACCGCCAGCGCCGCTGACCTGGCCCGTGCGCACATCAGCCTGCAGGATTTCCTGCACGACCAGGCGCGCTGCCTGCGCCTCTCCGACGAAGACCGCGCCGCGCTGTATTTCCTGATCGAGTCCCTCAGCGACGACGGCTACATCGAAGACACCCTGGCCACCCTGGCCGCGGCCTGGCAAGCCCTGTCGGGCCAGATGGAAACCGACGATCCGAACGAAGGGTTCGAAGAACGCGAAGCCCTGGAGCAGCGCCTGGCCATGGCCCTGCAGCTGCTGCAGCACATGGAGCCCACCGGTGTGGGCGCTCGCAACCTCGCCGAATGCCTGCGCCTGCAGATCCTGGAGATGCGCAACACGCCCGAAGCGCGTGCGGCACTGGCCATCTGCGGCCAGTCCATGGAGCTGGTGGCCAAGCGCGATGTCAAGCGCCTGTGCAACCTCTGCGGTCTGGACGACGAAACCGTGCGCGGCGCACTCGGGCTGATTGCCCGGCTGGAGCCGAAGCCTGGCCGTCGTTTCGTGGACGTGGAGCGCAACGTGGTGGTGCCCGACGTGCTGGTCACGCGCGCCGGTCGCGGCTTCAAGGTCTTGCTGAACCCCGAGGTGATGCCGCGCCTGCGCGTGCACGACGTGTACGCCAGCGCCATGCGCCAGAACCGCGGCGGGCGCGACAACGGTGGCGAGGCCGGCCACGCCGCCATGCAGCAGCGCCTGCAGGAGGCGCGCTGGTTCATCAAGAACATCCAGCAGCGCTTCGACACCATCCTGCGCGTGTCCAGTGCCATCGTGGAGCGCCAGCGCAACTTTTTCATGCACGGCGAACTCGCCATGCGCCCGCTGGTGCTGCGCGAGATCGCCGACGAACTCGGACTGCACGAATCCACCATCAGCCGCGTGACCACGGCCAAGTACATGTCCACGCCGTTCGGCACCTACGAGTTGAAGTACTTCTTCGGCTCGTCGCTGGGCACCGAGACCGGTGGCAACGCTTCCAGCACGGCGGTGCGCGCGCTGCTCAAGCAGTTCATCGCCGCCGAAGAAGCCGCCAAGCCGCTGTCGGACAACCAGCTCTCCGATCTGCTGCGCGAGCAGGGCATCGAGTGCGCGCGCCGTACCGTGGCCAAGTACCGCGAGGCGCTGCGAATCGCGCCCGCCAACCTCAGAAAGTCTTTGTGAATCAGTTGCAGGTTTTCCTGCCCTGCGCCGCCGGCGTGGAGGACATGCTCGCCGCCGAGGTCAAGCGAATCACCGGCGTGGATGCGCCGCACAAGGCGCGCGGCGGTGTGGCGCTCAACGCGTCGTGGCGTGACGCCATGCGCCTGAACCTGCACAGCCGCCTCACGCAGCGGGTGCTGTTGCAGCTCTGGCACGGCGGCTACCGCAGCGAACAAGACCTGTACCACGCCGCCAGCGAAGTGGCCTGGGAGATCTGGTTCACGCCCGCGCAGACCATCAAGGTCGAGATCACCGCGCAGCACAGCCCGCTGACCTCGCTGAACTTCGCCGCGCTCAAGGTGAAAGATGCGATCTGCGACCGTTTCCGCGAGAAGCGCGGCGAACGCCCCAGTGTCAACACCACCTGGCCCGACGTGCGCATCTACGTGCACCTGACCACCGAGACGGTGAGCCTGTACATCGACACTTCGGGCGAGCCGCTGTTCAAGCGCGGCTGGCGCGAGGACAAGGGCGACGCCCCGCTGAAGGAAACCCTGGCCGCGGCCATGATCGCCGCCACCGGCTGGGACGCTTGCGCAGACCAGCCCCTGGACGAGATCGTGCCGCTGTACGACCCCTGCTGCGGCAGTGGCACGGTGGTGATCGAGGCGGCGCAGATCGCGCTCAACATCGCGCCCGGCCTGCTGCGCCGTTTTGCGTTCGAGAAGCTGCTGCCGTTCCAGCCGCACGTGTGGCAACCCATCCTGGATGACGCCGAGCGCCAGCAACGCGACTGGCCCGAAGACCACGCGCCCATCGTCTTCGGCAGCGACGTGTCCTTCCGCATGGTCGACTTCGCGCAGCGCAACGCCGAGCGCGCGGGCGTGGCCCACGCCATCGAACTGCGCGGCGGTGACGCGCTGCAACGCATGCCGCCCAGCGACAAACCCGGGGTGATGCTGCTCAACCCGCCGTATGGCGAGCGCATTGCCGCCGCCGGTGTGGCCGGTCAAAGTTCGGAAGACCGCGCGAGTGCCCGCGCCCAGCGCATGGCGCCGCGCGAGCCGCGCACGTTCACGGTCGGCAAAGCCGCGCCACCCGCACCCGGCCTGGGCCGTGAGAGCGCACAGATGCCCGACGGTGGCGACGGCAGCGACTTCTTCAACCAGCTTGCCGCCCACTGGAAAAGCCACTACGCCGGCTGGACCGCGTGGCTGCTCACGCCCGACCTCAAGCTGCCCGGCAAGATGCGCTTCAAGGAGTCGCGCCGGGTACCGTTGTGGAACGGCCCGATCGAGTGCCGCCTGTTCCGCTTCGACCTGATGGCCCGAAAACCGCAGCCAGAGCCCGACGCCGAGGATTGAGCGTGGTTGAGGTGCCCGATACAACCGAGGCGCTGGTGCTCGACACCAACATCGCGCTTGACCTCTTTGTGTTTCAGGACAGCGCCACCGGGTCTTTGCGCGAGAAGGTGGAGCGCGCGGACGGTGCCTGGATCGCCACCACCGCCATGCGCGAAGAGCTGTTGCGCGTGCTGGCCTACCCGCAGATCGCGCGCCGCCTCGCAGCGCAGACCCGGCCTGCGCAGGACGTGCTCGACGCCTTCGACCGCTGCACGCGCCTCGTGCCCGAGGCGCCCAAGGCGGCGTACACCTGCAAAGACCCCGACGACCAGAAGTTCATTGATCTGGCGACGGCGCACCGCGCCACACTGGTGAGCAAGGACGACGCTGTGCTGTGCATGGCCAAGCGGTTGGCGCGCGTCGGTGTGCAGGTGTGTCGTGAATGGAGTCCGACCCATGTTGATTGAAGTCCGCATGCTGCTGCTGGCCCTGGGCGCCATGCTCGGTGCCAACACCTGGGCTGTTCAGAGCTGTGAACTCAACGGCGAAAGCGTGAGCCGTGCCAACGGCCACACCACCGCCGGCAAGAGCGGCGTGATGCGGTGTACCGACGAGAGCGGGCAGGTGCGCCGGCTCGACCAGACGCTGAAAGACGGCAAGACCGTGGGGCCGGTGCTGATGGTGCTGGCCGACGGCGAGCGGCGCGAGTACAGCCTCAACGAACGTGGCAACCGCGACGGTGTGGCGCGCACCTTCGACGGCAAGGGAACGCTGCGCAAGGAAGAAAACTTCGAAGACGGCACCACCGTGGGCGTGCAGAAAAACTTTGCCGAGGCCGGCCACCTGCAGGAGCTGCACTTTGCGGCTGGACGGCGCACCGTGCTCACCATCGGCTACCTCGCCGACGGTCGCCTGACCGAGCTGCGTTGTGCCGCCGTGACACTGGTGCCACCCGACCGTGAGGTCTGTGGCCATGCGGGGCGCGCCAGCGATGTGACGCTGTACCGCGCAGACGGCCAGCCCGCTGGCAAGGTGAGCTACCTGCAGGGCCAGATGCAGCGCCTGAGCGTTCTGGACCGAGAAGGGCGCCTCGTCCGCAACGAAGAGCTCAAGGATGGCCGGCGCATCAAGCGGGTGTTCTACCCATCGGGTCAGTTGCGCTCGGAGGCCGATTTCATCGAGCGCGACCCGAACAGCCGCGAAGGCCGCGAAGGGGTTGCACGCGAGTGGGCCGAGCGTGGTCAGCTCACGCAAGAAACCATCTGGGCCGACGGCTACGAGCAGCGGATCCAGCAGTGGTACCTCAATGGCAAACAAAAAGCCCGGCAGCAGATCCGCCGCGACGGCCGCAACCAGGACCGAACGACCGAGAGCTTCTGGGACAACGGCTTGCCCGCGGCGGTGAATGTGGAGCGCAACGGCCGCTTGCTGGGCTGGCAGAAATACTTCACCGAAGCGGGCTTGCTCTCGGCGGAAGACGAACACGGCGAGCGTGGTGTGCTGCTGCGCCGCAAGTCGTACGACGCGCAAGGCGTGTTCGTGCGCGAAGAGCGGTTTCTCGAGGACGGCTCGCGCATCTGAACAGCGACGGTTGTGGTGACAGCAAAGCGGGGAAGGCTTGGTGGGGAGGCCGGGTGGCTCGCACAACCGCTCTGTGCTGTTGCTGGACGGGAGCGGTGCGAAAACAAAAAAGGGTGGCAGAGCCACCCTTTTTTTGATGCTGACGGTTCCAGAGAACGATCAACGCAGTTTTCGCGCGCGGCGCGAGGCTGCAGCCACGCCAGTGAGGCCCAGACCCAGCAGGGCCAGGGAGCCTGGCTCAGGCACGCTGATGGGTGGGTTGCCGGCGATCACATAGACCTGGTCGATCACCACGTCTTTGGCCGGTTCCGTCCTCGTGTTGAACACGAACTCAACCAGGTAGTTGCCCACAGCCAGGTTGGCCGCGCCTGCAAAGGTCTGCCATGTCGTGACCGGGCCCGCGCTCACGGCGTAGTCCGCGAGCGGTATGGATGCGATCACACCGGTGAACGTGGCGTCGTACAGGTTGGCATAGCCGTTGGCTGGCGCATAGGCGCTGAAGCCGATCTGGTACCAGCCCGCATCCACGACCGAGATCCACTGTGAAAGGCTTTGGTCGTTGGCAAGATCGCTGACGAAATAGGCGGCGCGCTCGCCCACCGCGTCGGGCGAGTTGGTGGGAGCGTTGTTTTGTGGGATGGCTTCACCCACCGCACTGACAGGGTACGGGGCCGCGGTGTTGTAGAAGATGGCGACGGGTGGGTAGCCTTGGGGATCGGTGCCGCCAATGCTCCAGCCATTGAGGCCGTTCTCGAAGCTGCCGTTGGTGACAAGGTTCGGTGCTGCAAGCGCAGCGCTGGTGGCCAGGGCCAGGGTCAGGCCTGCAAACACGTTCGTAACTGCTTTCATCATTTCATTCCATGTGGTTGTTGGAACTAAAGGATTATCGAACGACGTGCCAAAAGAAAATATCCAGAGAAATCAACGCTGTGTATGGAACCTTTGTACTAGCCAGAGCCGAGGTGTAAATTTTGCCGACAGGTGTTTGCCACCCGCCACCCGCACGGGAGCCGACGGCTGGTGGGATGCCCTTACCCCAATCCGAACCGGTCCGCATGCGCCTGCGGCCAGTAGGTGGTGAACACCGCGTGCTGGCCTGTGAGCTCATGCAGCAAGGCGCCCGGCAACGTCTCGGGCAGCAGGTTGGCCAGCAGGCGCACCTCGTTCTGGTTCACGCGGCGCACCAGGTGGTGGGCGGTGATTTCGCCGGGGTGTTGCAGGCCGGCGGCCTGGATGAGTTCTTGCAGCGCCATGAGCGTGCGCTGGTGAAACTGGTGAACGCGCTCGGCCTTGTCGGGTACCACCAGCGCCTGCTGGCGCACCGGGTCTTGCGTGGTCACCCCGGTGGGGCATTGCCCGGTGTGGCAGGTCTGGGCCTGGATGCAGCCCAGCGCGAACATGAAGCCGCGCGCGCTGTTGCACCAGTCGGCACCCAGCGCCATGGCGCGCACGATGTCGAAGGCGCTGATGACCTTGCCGGCGCAACCGATCTTGATGCGGTCGCGCAGGTTCACCCCGACCAACGTGTTGTGCACCAGACGCAAGCCTTCCTGCAGCGGCGCGCCCACGTGGTCGGTGAACTCCAGCGGCGCCGCGCCGGTGCCGCCTTCGGCGCCGTCGACCACGATGAAGTCGGGCGTGATGCCGGTTTCCAGCATGGCCTTGACCATGGCGAACCATTCCCATGGGTGACCAATGCACAGCTTGAAGCCCACCGGCTTGCCGCCAGAGAGTTCGCGCAGGCGCACGATGAAATGCATCAGCTCGATGGGTGTGGAGAACGCGCTGTGCGCAGCCGGTGACACACAGTCCTGACCCACGATCACGCCACGCGCGGCGGCGATCTCGGGCGTGACCTTCGGCCCCGGCAACACGCCGCCGTGGCCCGGCTTGGCGCCCTGGCTGAGCTTGATCTCGATCATCTTCACCTGCGGGTCGATGGCGTTGGCCTTGAAGCGGTCGGGGCTGAAGTGGCCGTTCTCGTCGCGGCAGCCGAAGTAGCCCGAGCCGATTTCCCAGATCAGGTCGCCGCCGTGCAGCCGGTGGTAGGCCGAGATCGAGCCTTCGCCGGTGTCGTGCGCGAAGCCGCCGCGTTTCGCGCCCGCGTTGAGCGCCTGGATCGCATTCGCGGAGAGCGCGCCGAAGCTCATGGCCGAGATGTTGAAGACGCTGGCCTCGTACGGCTGCGTGCAGCCTGGCCCGCCGATGGTGAGGCGGAAGTCGTGCGAGGCGATCAGGCTGGGTGCCATCGAGTGGTTGAGCCACTCGTGACCGGTGGCGTTCTGGTCCACCTGCGTGCCGAAGGGGCGCTTGTCGGTCTCACCCTTGGCGCGCGCGTAGGCCAGGCTGCGCTGGCTGCGCGAGAACGGCGTGGCCTCGGTGTCGCTCTCCAGAAAATACTGGCGGATCTCGGGCCGGATTTTCTCCAGCATGAAGCGCAGGTGGCCGATGACGGGGTAGTTGCGCAGCACCGAGCTCTTGGTCTGCCGCAGATCGAACACACCGAGCACCGAGAGGCCGGTGAACACGAGAAACCAGAAGCCGCCGCTGCCGACGGCGATCAGCGTGAACAGGCTCAGCAAGGCCAGCACCACACACAGGCCAAGCGCGGTGTAGCGCACGGGGTAGAGAGCGTTGAGGCGGTCGAGCATGCGGGCTTTCAGCAGAGGGTGCGGAATACACTTCAGCCCATCATAAAACCCGGGCCTCTGCAGGCTTCACCCATTCCATGAACACCCCCCTGGACCCGGCCATCGCGCTGGACAACGACGACTACGACGCGCTCGACGCCATCCTGGACGACCTGCGCACGCGCGGCGAAGACGTGCCGCAGTGGGAGTTCTGCGAAGGCGCCATGGCGGCACTGCTTTGCACGCGCCGTCCGGTGGAGCCAGCCGAGTTCCTGCCCATGCTGCTGGGTACCGGCCCCCTGCCCACCGCACCGCAGGAAGACGGCACACACTTCGCCAACACCGCGCAGTACGAACAATTCATGGCGCTGTGGGCGCGACGCAGTGCCGAGGTCTCGGTGTCACTGGCATCACCGGTGGACACCCTGGAAGACGAGCGCAGCTACCACCCCGAACTCATGGACGTGCGCGGCGCCGTGGCAGCCCTGCCCGAGGCCGAGCGCGCAGATTTCAAAGACCAGGAGCTGCCTGCTTACGCCCAGGTGTGGGCGCTGGGCTTCATGTTCGTGGTGGAAAACTGGCCCGAAGACTGGGAGCCGCCGCGCGACAAGGACACCGCAGCCTGGATCGACGAGGCGCTGGGCCACCTGGTGGCCCTGACCGAAGACGACACCGGCAAACCCACGGTGAACATGCACGCCGAAGACGGCCCGCCGAGCGTGAGCGACGAGCGCCTCAATGCGTTCGGCGCGGCGATCTGGGCGGTGTACGACCTGGCCCAGATCGGCCGCAGCCTGGGGCCGCGCGTGGAGCCGATCCGCAAGGCCGAGACGCCGGGGCGCAACGATCCTTGTCCCTGTGGCAGCGGAAAAAAATACAAGAAGTGCCACGGCGCCTAGGTCATTCAGAAGGCTCCTTCCGAGCCCCTGTCGGTGCGGCCTGAGCCTGCTTCCGTTCGGGCTGAGCCTGTCGAAGCCCTCGCCCGGTACCCAGACGCCTCACTTCAACTCAAACGGCCCGCCTTGCACCAGCGCGCGCTGGTAAGCCGGGCGCGCGTGGATGCGGCGCAGCCAGTCCATGAGCTTGGGCCGGCTCTCGTTCAGCCCGGCGCGCGCGGCAGCGGCTTCCACCGGAAAACTCATCTGCACATCGGCCGCGCTGAACGAGCGCCCGGCGAACCAGTTCGACGTGGCGAGTTCACCTTCCAGGAAGTCCAGGTGCTGCGTGAGGTTGGGTGTGATGAAGCGTTTGTGCACCGTGGCCGAGATCGCCTTGGCAATCGGGCGCACCAGCAGCGGGGCTTTTTCAACCTCGTCGAACACCAGCTTCATCAGCAGCGGCGGCATCAGCGAGCCCTCGGCGTAGTGCAGCCAGTAGCGGTAGCGCAGAAACGAAGGCGTGCCGGGTTCGGGTGAGAACTTGTCTTCGCCGTAGCGCTCCACGAGGTATTCGATGATCGCGCCCGACTCGGCCAGCGTGGCTTGCCCATCGGTGACCACCGGCGACTTGCCCAGCGGGTGCACTTTCTTCAGCGCGGGTGGCGCCAGCATGGTCTTGGGGTCCCGCTGGTAGCGCTCGATCTGATAGGGCACGCCCAGCTCTTCGAGCAGCCAGAGCACGCGCTGCGAGCGCGAGTTGTTGAGGTGGTGGACGGTGAGCATGGGGGTCTTTCAGTCGGTGGGGGGCATGAAGCCGAGCAACGCCGCCGCGGTGGCCTCGGGCAGTTCTTCGGGAATGAAATGGCCCGCCCGCATGGCATGGCCGCTCACGGTGCCGGCGCACTGAGCCTGCCACAGGGCCATCGGATCAAACAGCTTCTGGACCACACCCCGCTCACCCCACAGCACCAGCGTGTCGCAGGCGATGCGTTGTCCCCGCTCGCGGCTTTCGCGGTCGTGATCGAGGTCGATGCCGGCGCTCGCGCGGTAGTCCTCGCAAGCGCTGTGGATGGCCTCTGCGCGGCAGAAGCAGCGTTCGTACTCGGCCAGCGCCTGCGGTTCGATGTGCGGCAGGCGTTGGCCGCCCTGCGCCGAGCCCCAACCGCCGAGCTTGGCGTGCAGGTAGGCCTGCGCGTTGCCACCGATCATGAGTTCGGGCAGCGGCGCGGGCTGGATCAGGTGGAACCAGTGGTAGTAGGCGCGGGCAAACGCCATGTCGGTGCGGGCGTACATGTCCAGTGTGGGCGCGATGTCGATCACGCAGAGTTTGCGCACCCGCTCGGGGTGGTCCAGCGCCAGCCGGTGCGCCACCCTGGCGCCACGGTCGTGGCCGCACAGGTAAAAGGTGTCGATGCCCAACGCGTCCACCACGTCGATGACGTCCTGCGCCATCGCGCGTTTGCTGTAGTTGGCGTGGTCGGGCAGGCCGGGTGCATGGGAGGAATCGCCATACCCGCGCAGGTCGGGCATCACGATACGAAAGTGTGGCGCCAACTCCCGCGCCACGCGCTGCCACATCACGTGGGTTTGCGGGAATCCGTGCAGCAGCACCAGCGCGGGGCCGCCGGGCCGGCCGCCCACGCGCACCGTGGCATGCGCTCCTTGAGTCTCCAGTTGTTGGAGCTCGAATCCGGCAAACCAGTTGGGGGTCATGCGTTTGTCTCCTGCGTTCAAGTGTAGGCCTCGTAAATGGGCATATCAGGCCAGCGCATGTGGCAAGGCTCCCGCCAGAAAATCCCACACTTGGCGGATGCGCGGGTTGCTGCGGATCTCCCGGTGCACCGCCAGCCACATGGGCAGCGGCGGGATCGCCAGCGTGGGCAGCAGCGGCACGAGGTCTGGGTTCTGCCGGGCCACGTAGCGGGCCAGAAAGCCCACACCCAGACCGGCATCCACGGCGGCCTGGTAGGCGTTCAGATCGTCGGTGCGTACCGCGAAGTCCTCCCGCTCCATCGGGTGCCCCATGCCGGCGAAGCCGCGCAGGATGTCGGTGTTGCGGTCGTTGCCCACGAGGTCGTGGCTCATCAGGTCTTCGGGCACACGCGGCGTGCCCCGCCGGCGCAGGTAGTCGCGGTGGGCGTAGGTGCCGATGGCGACTTGCCCCACCCGTTTGGCCACCAGAGAGCTCTGGTCGGGTCGCACCATGCGCAGCGCAATGTCGGCCTCGCGCTGCAGCAGGTTGCTCACCGCGTTGCTGGCCACCAGCTCCAGCTGCACGTCGGGATACGCCTGGCGAAGCTGGACCAGCAGCGGTGGCAGCAGCACGCAGGTGACCGGCTGGCTGGCGGTGATGCGCACGGTGCCCCGGGTGTCGTCCTGTGCGCCGGAGGCCTGGCGCGCCAGCTGGTCGGCCGCCCCCGACATGGCTCGCGCCGATTCGGCCAGCCGGTGGGCGTGCGCGGTGGGCACGAGCCCGCGGCCGGTGCGCTCGAACAGCACCACACCCAGTTGTGCCTCCAGCTCTGCAATGTGGCGCCCGACCGTGGGCTGGCTGGTGTCGAGCTGGCGGGCGGCGGCCATCAGGCTGCCACAGTCCAAGGCGGCGAGGAACGACGGAATCAGTGCCCAGTTGAAATCGGCGGTATGCATTTGTGCATGTCTGGTGTTTGTATTCAGGCAATTGTGTATGGGCTCTCAAGTTTCCACAATGCGTTCCATGGCGGTCCACTTTTTGGTACCCGCCAGACCCACCCGATCCCCACCTCAGGAGCGCTCCATGGACCGCAGAAGCTTTCTTCGCATCACCGGTGGCGGTGTCATTGCAGCTGCCACTGCGACCACCTTGCCTGGCTGCAGCAGCGCGCTGCCGCCCGAGGCCGTCGCTGCCTGGCAAGGCCCGGGCAACGAGCCCGACGTGCGCCGCTGGATCCTCGCGCACGCCATCCTGGCGCCGCATTCGCACAACCTGCAGTCGTGGCTGGTGGACCTGAGCGTGCCCGACGAGATCACGCTGTTCATCGACCGCGGCCGCCTGCTGCCAGAGACCGACCCGTTCTCGCGCCAGATGATGATGAGCCAGGGCACATTTCTGGAATTGCTGGACCTGACCGCGAAGCAGAAGGGTCTGCGTGCCGAGATCACCTTGTTTCCGCAAGGCGTGTTTGCCCCGACCACGGTGGACGCGAGGCCCACGGCACGCATCCGCCTGGTGCCGGACGCTTCGGTGAAACCGGACGCCCTGTGGGTGCACATCTTTTTGCGCCGAACGAACCGCGAGGCGTACGAAGCCCGTGAACCTGCTGCCGACGCCTTGCAGGCCATCACCGCCAGCACCACCGGGCAAGTCGTGCGCACGGGGTTTGTGGGCAGCTCGCAGCCCGAGCTGCTGCAACAGCACCGCCGCATCGCCATGGAGGCCTGGCGCATCGAGCTGGTCACGCCGCGCACGGTGATGGAGTCCATCAAGGTGTTGCGTGTGGGGCCGACAGAGATTGCCCGGCACCGCGACGGCATTTCGCTGAACGACCCGATGGTGCGGGCGCTGGCCGCCGTGGGCCTGTTTGACCGCAGCAAGGCGCCCTCGCCCGACGACATGTCGACCACCACCCAGATCAAGGACTTCAACGCCAACATGGCCGCCACGCCCGCGTTTTTCTGGATGGTGACCGAGGGCAACGACCGCGCCACGCAGATCAACGCGGGCCGCGCCTACGTGCGTGCGCAGTTGGCGGCCACTGCGGTGGGGTTGTCGATGCAGCCGCTGTCGCAGGCCTTGCAGGAATACCCCGAACAGGCCGGGCCCTACGGCGAGATCCACCAGTTGCTCGGCGCGCCCGCGCCCCGCTTCACGGTGCAAATGTGGACCCGGCTGGGCTACGCGCCTGTGATCCAGCCGTCGCCACGGCGCGGGCTGGAGGCCCACATCCTCAAGACCTGAGATCGAACGCAGCCTCGTCCAGCGCCTTGCCGTTGACCAGCACTTCCATGCGGTGCAAGCCCGGGTAGAGCGTGCGCGTGGTCACGGGCTTGAGGCTGTGGCGCCTTTCGAGCACGCGTTCTTCACCCGCCGCCAGCGTGAGCTTCCAGCCTTTGAACACCTTGGGCGAGGTGCTGCCGTTGGCGCGCACGTGGTGCACCGCGTAGTCGATCTCCAGCGGCTGGGGCTTGCGCGCGGTGGACCGCAGCGTCACGCACAGCCCGATGCTGTCGCCCACCGAGGCGTGTGACGCCGAGAGCGTCAGGCTGGCCTGGCCGCTGAGCCCGCTGGCCAGGCCCCAGGCCGCGAGCGTGGGCACGTGGCCCTGTTTGATGAGGCTGCGGCTCGCGTGGCGCAGCAGCGCACCGCGCTCGGGTGTCGCCTCGATCAGGTGGTCCTGCACCCAGCCGGCCACCAGATCCGGGTGGTCCTTGGCGATGTCGTTGAGGTGGTTGGCCACGCTGCGGCGCACGTAGCTGCTGGGGTCGTCCTGCAAGGCGCGCAGCAGCGGCAGCGCGGGCGTGGGGTCGGCCACCAGCGCCTGCAGGCGCTGGCCCCAGGGCAGGCGCGGGCGGCTGCCTTCGCTCACCAGCCGGCGCACGTGCGCGCTCGGGTCGTTGGCCCAACGCGCGAGCACGGGCCAGACAGCCTCGGGCTGCTGCTGGATGAAGGGGCGGATCGCGAACTCGGCGGTGGAACGCTGGGTGAGTGCGTGCAGGCAGGTCAGCGCGCGCGGTGGGTCGTGCTGGCCGTGGCGCGCCACAAATTCGCCCATGGACCAGATCACCCAGCCGCTCAAGCCCGAGTCGGCATCGGCCTTGGACAGGCCGACGGGCTCACCTTTGGCATCCATCGGCAGCGGTGGCGCCAGGCTGGTCTCCAGCACCGCGCAGGCGGCAGTGAAGTCGTCGGGCAGCGTGGCGCGCATGGCATCGGCCAGTTGCAGCATGCGCGCCTTGAGTTCGAGCGCGTCGAGGCCCTGGTTGGCGAGTGCTTCGAAACGCTGGCGGTCAAAGCCGGTCCACGCGCGCTGCAGGTGCTGACCGGCCGTGCACACCGTGCCCGCGTTGATCAGGTTCTTGAACGGCTCCATGGCGAGCGCTCAGGGCAGACGTTGCAGCAAGCCGGCCAGCGCGTGCCGCACAGTGGCCGCGCGCACGGCGGCGCGGTCGCCGTCAAAGCGCTGGTGCTCGGTGAAGGTGCCCGCTGGTGTGGCCCAGCCGAACCACACGGTGCCCACCGGTTTGTCGGCGCTGCCGCCGGTGGGGCCAGCCACGCCGGTGACGGCGACCGCGAGCTGCGCGGGCGAGTGGGCGAGTGCGCCCGCCGCCATGGAGCGGGCCACCGGCTCGCTCACCGCACCGTGCTGGTGGATCAGCTCGGCGGGCACACCCAGCAGCTCGGTCTTGGCGGCGTTGGAGTAGGTGACGAAGCCGCGCTCGAACCAGTCGCTGGATCCGCTCACATCGGTGCAGGCGCCCGCGATCAGGCCACCGGTGCAGCTCTCGGCGGTGGTCATCATGAGGCCGTGGCTTTTGAGTTCACGCGCCAGCTCCAGCACCAGATCGCAGGTGTTCATGTTCAGAATTTCCAGAGTGCGATGACCAGCAACGTGCAGGCCACTGCAGCGAAGTCGTCGAGCAGGATGCCGAAGCCGCCGCGCGGCCCGAAGCCCTTGAAGGTCTGGTCGGCCCAGGCCATGGGCCCAAACTTCACCGCGTCGAAAAAGCGGAACAACAAGAACGCCACCAGTTGGGCGCCAAAGCCTGCGGGCGCGATCAGCCACAGCACCAGCCAGAAGGCCACCACCTCGTCCCACACGATGTGGCCCGAGTCGGCCACGCGCATGTGCTGCGCAGTGACGGTGCAGGCCCACCAGCCCACCAGAGTGCCTGCGCCGATCAGCATTGCCCACGCGGGTGTCGATACCAGCGGCTGCAGCAGCAGAAACGACGCCCAGGCCCACAGCGTGCCCACGGTGCCGGGCGCGAAACGGCTCAAACCGGCGCCCGCGCCCAGCGCGATGAAGTGGGCCGGGTGGGACAGCAAAAAGGCCCAGGTCGGGCGGGCGAGGGGGGCGCTGGCGGTCTCGGACATGGACGAATTATGGGTGTGCGGTCTTGCTGACCCGTGACGCCGGCGAGATACTGGCGCGAACCAAAAAGGGGGCCGCATGGAGATGAACACCGGCGCCATCCTCACCGCCATGGTGCTGGGTGTGCTGCTCACAGGCGCGGCCTCGTGGGTGGTGTCTGGCCTGTACCGCCGCCGCATGCTGGCGCTCATGAAACGGTCGCCGCCGCCCGATCCAGCGCAGCACGTTGTCAACACCCGACTGCCCGCGCCTGCGAGGCCTGCCGCCATGCTGGACCCAGCGGCCAACCGACGCGCCAGCGGGCGCTACCTGTTCTTGGTGAGCGCGCTCAGTTTGTTGATCGGGATCACCCAGTCGGTGCTGGCGCTGCTGTTCGTTTATGGCGCCGAGCTGCTCAGCGTGGGCCGCGCGCTCACGCTGGGCGTGGTCTACGCCTGGCCGATGGCGCTGACCTGGGGGCTGGTGCGGCGCTGGTCGTGGCTGCGCACCCTGGGTGCCATCGGTCTGTATTTGCTGACCATGCTGGCGCTCACGCTGTGGCGTTCCGTGTCGCCGCAGCCCCTGGCCACCTCGCTGGGCTGGCTCGGAGGGCTGGTGTTGCTGCCGGTGGTGGTCACGCTGGTGATCGGCGCCAGCGGCCGCATCCGCGCGGTAGCGCCGTACCTGCTGCCGATCTTCATGCTGCTGGCGGCCTCGTCGGTGCTGGCGCTGCAGCTGATGGTGAATGGTGTGCAAGACCCGCCGGGCTGGGTCATCTCGCTGGTGGGCGCTGTGGGGGCGTGGCCCGCCATCGGGCTGATGGCCCTGGCGCCGTGGTTGTTGCTCGCCTGGCCAGCCTGGGCCATCGCGCGTGCGCTGGCGCGCGCCTACCGGGCCAAGCGCTTCTCCGACCTCTGGTACCTGCTCGCGGCCTACTGGCTGGTGGTGCTGGGTGCCTCGGCCTTGCCGGCGCTGCAGGGCGTGGGCTGGATCGCACTCACGCAGTTCATTCCCTGGCTGTGGATTCCGCTGGCGGCCTGGGGCTTGCGCGGCTGGTTGGCCCCGCGAGGCGCGCCGCCCACGCTGCTGGTGCTGCGCGTATTCCAGCAAGACGTGGGCGTGCAGACCTTGTTCGACCGCGTGGTCGAGCGCTGGCGCCTGTCGGGCAACACGGTGCTGATCGCCGGCACCGACCTGCTCAGCCGCACCATCGACCCCGACGACGTGTTCACCTTCCTCAACGGGCGCCTGGCCGACCGTTTCGTGGCCAACGAGGCGCAGGTGGCCGAACGCCTGCGCGACTTTGATCTGGCGTTCGACCCCGACGGCCGCTACCGCGTCAACGAGTGCTACTGCTTCGACAGCACCTGGCAGCAGGCGCTGGCCGCGCTGGTGGCGCAGGCCGACGTGGTGCTGATGGACCTGCGGGGCTTCCAGGCGCGCAACCAGGGCTGCCGCCACGAGCTGGGCGTGCTGGCCACCGCACCGCAACTGCAGCGCGTGGTGTTGCTCTTCGATGCCAGCACCGACCGCAGCACCGCACTGGCCGACCTGTC
>JBBQSX010000020.1:0-29679 GCA_038213545.1 Burkholderiales bacterium | reverse complement strand
TCGCTCAGCACCGCTTCTTCGACCAGTTCGGTCATCTCGTCGATGATGAAAGCGCCCTGATTGGGGTTTTCGTTCTTGGCCAGGCCCCACTCGCGGTTGATGATCATCTGGATCGCCATCGCCCGGCGCACGCTGTCTTCGGTGGGGGTGGTGGTGGCCTCGTCGAAGGCATTGGTGTGCAGGCTGTTGCAGTTGTCGTAGACCGCGATCAGCGCCTGCAGCGTCGTGCGGATGTCGTTGAACTGGATCTCCTGCGCGTGCAGGCTGCGGCCGCTGGTCTGCACGTGGTACTTGAGCTTCTGGCTGCGTTCGTTGGCGCCATAGCGGTCGCGCAGGGCCACGGCCCAAATCCTTCGAGCAACCCGACCGAGCACGGTGTACTCCGGGTCCATGCCGTTGCTGAAGAAGAAGGAAAGGTTGGGCGCGAAGTCGTCGATGTGCATGCCACGCGCGAGGTACGCCTCGACAAACGTGAAGCCGTTGGAGAGCGTGAACGCGAGCTGGCTGATCGGGTTGGCGCCGGCCTCGGCAATGTGGTACCCCGAGATGCTCACCGAGTAGAAGTTGCGCACGTCGTGGTGCACGAAGTACTCGGCGATGTCGCCCATCACCTTCAGGCTGAATTCGGTGGAGAAGATGCAGGTGTTCTGGCCCTGGTCTTCCTTGAGGATGTCGGCCTGCACCGTGCCGCGCACATTGGCCAGCACCCACTCGCGGATCTTGGCGGCTTCGGTGTCGGTGGGTGCGCGGCCGTTCTCGGCCTCGAACTTCTCCAGGTTCTGGTCGATGGCGGTGTTCATGAACATGGCCAGGATGCTGGGCGCCGGGCCGTTGATGGTCATAGAGACCGAGGTGGCGGGGTGACAGAGGTCGAAGCCGCCGTAGAGCACCTTCATGTCGTCCAGCGTGGCGATGCTCACACCCGAGTTGCCGACCTTGCCGTAGATGTCGGGGCGCGGGTCGGGGTCGTTTCCGTAGAGCGTGACCGAGTCGAACGCGGTGGACAGGCGCTTGGCCGGTGTGCCGGCCGAAAGCAGCTTGAAGCGCGTGTTGGTGCGAAAGGCGTCGCCCTCGCCGGCGAACATGCGCGTGGGGTCTTCGCCCTCCCGCTTGAAGGCGAAGGTGCCGGCGGTGTAGGGGAAGCTGCCCGGCACGTTGTCCAGCATCAGCCACTTGAGGATTTCACCGTGGTCCTCGTACTTGGGCAGCGCCACCTTGCGGATGGTGGTGCCCGAGAGGCTCTTGGTGGTGAGCGCGGTGCGGATTTCCTTGTCACGGATCTTCACCACGTACTCGTCGCCCGCGTAGGCCTTCTGCATGTCGGGCCACTGCACCAGCAGCTTGCGCGCGGCGGGATCCTGGTCAAGTTCACGCACCTGCGCCAGATCGACCACGGCCTCGGCAGCGCGTGAGCGCTCGGGTTTTTCCACGCGCAGCATGGCGGCGCTGGCGTTGAGCTGCTGGATCTCGCGCGCCAGCCGCGCCTGGTCGATGGCCTTTTTCTTGTAGCCCCGCACCGTGTCGCTGATCTCGGCGAGGTAGCGCGTGCGAGCAGGCGGCACGATCGGCGTCTGGTTGGTGCTGTGGCGGACCTTGACGATGGGCAGACGGCCCTCTTTCAGCGGCAGGCCGAGTTCAATCAAGCGGGCCTTGAGACCCTGGTAGAGCGCGGTCACGCCGTCGTCGTTGAAGCGCGCGGCCATGGTGCCGAACACCGGCATCTGGTCGGGTGGCGTGCTCCAGGCTTCCTGGTTGCGCTGCACCTGCTTGGCCACGTCGCGCAGGGCGTCGAGTGAGCCCTTGCGGTCGAACTTGTTGATGGCGACAAACGCGGCGAAGTCGAGCATGTCGATCTTCTCCAGCTGGCTGGCTGCGCCGAATTCGGGCGTCATCACGTACAGGGGCAGGTCCACGTGCGGCACGATGGCTGCGTCGCCCTGGCCGATGCCCGAGGTCTCGACCACGATGAGGTCAAAGCCCGCGCACTTGCAGGCCGCGATCACGTCGGGCAGGGCGGCGCTGATCTCGCTGCCGAAGTCGCGCGTGGCCAGGCTGCGCATGAAAACCCGTTGACCAGAATCCTCCGTTCCGCTTGAGCCCCCCTCCGTTCGGGCTGAGCCTGTCGAAGCCTCGCCCCCGGTGTTGGTGAGCCCTTCGACAGGCTCAGGGCGAACGGGAGTGTTGGTGCGCCAGGGTCCGATCGCATTCATGCGGATGCGGTCACCCAGCAGCGCGCCGCCGCTCTTGCGGCGCGAAGGGTCGATGGAGATGACGGCCACGCGCAGGCTGTCGTCCTGGTCCAGGCGCAGACGGCGGATCAATTCGTCGGTCAGCGAGGACTTGCCTGCGCCGCCGGTGCCGGTGATGCCGAGCACGGGCACCTTTTTGGTTTTGGCCTGTTCGCGCAGTGCATTCACGATGGCTTTGTCTGCGTTCCCGTTTTCCAGCACCGTGATCAGCTGCGCCAGCGCGCGCCAGTTCATCTCGCCCTGGCCCTCGATGGCCGCCAGCGAGGTGGGCGCAAAGGGGCTCAGGTCGCGGTCGCATCGCATCACCATCTCGCCGATCATCCCCGCGAGACCCATCTTCTGCCCGTCTTCGGGGCTGTAGATGCGCGTCACGCCGTAGTCCTGCAGCTCGCGGATTTCGCTCGGCACGATCACGCCGCCACCGCCACCGAACACCTGAATGTGTTCACCGCCGCGGCTCTTGAGCAGATCGACCATGTACTTGAAGTACTCCACGTGGCCGCCCTGGTAGGAGCTGATCGCGATGCCCTGCGCGTCTTCCTGCAGCGCTGCGGTCACCACCTCGTCCACCGATCGGTTGTGGCCCAGGTGGATCACCTCGGCGCCCATGCCCTGCAGGATGCGCCGCATGATGTTGATGGCCGCGTCGTGACCATCGAACAGGCTGGCGGCGGTGACGAAACGCACCTTGTGCGTGGGGCGGTAGTTGGCCAGGGCCTGGTATTCAGCGGCGAGGTTGCTCATGGTGTCTGTCTCTCTGTCGGTGGCGAAAAAGCGGTGTCTGGCTTCAGGCGATCTTCAACCCGGTCAGCTTCGGGTCTTCGGGGGGAAAGCGCAACTCCAGCGCCTTGAGCGTGTCGCGCACGATGGTGGCGATCATCAGGTTGCGGTGGGTCTTGGAGTCGGCGGGTACCACGGTCCACGGAGCCCAGGGGGTGCTGGTGGCGTTCAGGAACGCCTCGTAGGCGCTCTGGTAGTCGTCCCATTGCTTGCGCACTTCGATGTCGCCCAGGCTGAACTTCCAGTGCTTCTCGGGGTCGTCCACGCGTTCCTGCAGGCGCTTGCGTTGTTCTTCATTGGTGATGTGCAGCATGAATTTGAGGATGACCGTGCCGGTTTCGGCCAGCAGGCGTTCAAAGTCGTTGATGTGCTGGTAACGCTGCAGCGTCTGCTGCGGCGTGATCCAGCCGTTGACCACCGGCACCAGCACGTCTTCGTAGTGGCTGCGGTTGAAGATCATCATCTCTCCCGCGCCCGGGGCCTTCTGGTGGATGCGCCAGAGGTAGTCGTGGTCGCGTTCGTCCTCTGTCGGGGCTTTCCAGCCCACGGTGTGCACACCCAGCGGGCTGGTGCGGGCGAACACACCGCGCACCGTTCCGTCCTTGCCCGAAGTGTCTGTGCCCTGCAGCACCACCAGCAGCTTGTGACGACCGTCGGCGTAGAAGAGGTTCTGCAGCCCGTCGAGCTCTTCGGCAATGGTGGCCAGTGCCGCCTGATCGGCGGTCTTGTTGCCCACCGAAAACGGCTTGGCGTCGGGCTTGAACGACTTGAGCGAAACCCCTTTGGGTTTTTTGCTTCCGTTGTTGGGCGCCACCTGCCAGTCCTGCCACGGGCTGCCTTTGCTTGCCTGGATGGCACGCGCTGGAAAGGGCAGGGTGGCGTCGCTGGGGCTGGGCATGGATGGGTCTCCGTGGGATGCACGGGTGCGGTGTACCGAGCCCGTTTGATTGACGTTTACGTAAACGTCATGTTAACGCGTCTGGACCAAAAAAGGGGCGCTCGCGCGCCCCTTTGGAACTTCAGTCCTCGACCCGCTGGATCAGCGGTAGAGCACCTGGGGCAGCCACAGGCCAATGGCCGGGAACTGGTACAGCAGCACGATGGCCAACACCTGAATACCCATGAAGGGCAGCATGCCTGCAAAGATCTGGTTCAGCGTCACGTGCTTGGGTGCCACACCCTTGAGGTAGAACGCGCTCATGGCTACCGGGGGGCTCAGGAAGGCGGTTTGCAGGTTCAGTGCCACCAGCAGACCGAAGAACAGCGGGTCAACGCCAAAGTTGTCCAGCAGCGGGATGAAGATGGGCATGAAGATCACGATGATCTCGGTCCATTCCAGCGGCCAGCCCAGGATAAAGATGATCACCTGAGACAGAATCAGGAACTCCGTCTTGGACAGGTTCATGCCCAGCACCCAGGTTTCGACGATTTCCTGCCCGCCCAGCAGCGCAAACGCCGCCGAGAAAATGGCCGAACCCACGAACAGCCAGCACACCATGGCGCTGGTCTTGGCTGTGAGGAACACACTCTCCTTGATCACGCCGAAAGTGAGTTGCCGGTAAGCTGCGGCCAGCAAGAAACCACCGAACGCTCCGACCGCTGCCGCCTCCGTTGGCGTGGCCAGGCCGAGGACGATTGAACCCAGCACCGACAGGATGAGCACCAGCAACGGGAAGAAGCTGGAGAGCAGCATCTTGAAGACTTCAAATCGGGTGAAGCTCAAGATGGCGTAGAAGACCACCAAGGCCAGCAGACCCACAGCCAGACCGATCCAGAAACTCATGGAAGCGGGCTTGGTGGTGGCTGCGGGTTCGGTCGAATCGGCTGCAGTCGCAGCGGCAGCGGGCTCGGCCACGGCATTGGGCGCCGCACCTGCCGCAGCGGCTTCTTTTTCCGCGCCGGGTGGTTCAGCCACTGCATCGGCCTGCGCTCCGGGCGGCTCGGCCACCGCGCCATCGGACGGTGGCTCTGCCAGGCCCCCTTCTTCAGCTGCGGGTTCGGCCAGACCACCTTCGTTGGTGTTTTCGTCTGTGGTGGAGCCCGCGCCCATGGGCTGCAGCTCTTCGTAGGTTTCCACCGGTACCACGGTGGTGGCGCTCTGGTAGCTGGCGAAGGCCACGGCAGCGAACAGGATCGCAGGCAGCAGCGCAATGCTGAGTTGGCCCAACAGGTATTTGGTGGACACGTCCTGGTTGCGTTTGCCGTTGAGTGCCTTGACCAGTTTGGACAATGCCCAGCCGTCGCCGGTGGCGCCAATGGCCGTCAGCGGTGCGGCCAGGGGCACGAATCGCTGCGCGGCGGTGAGCGGAGGCGCCCAGTCCGGCTTGATTTTGGCCATGATGATCACGTACAGGATGTACAGACCGGCCAGCATGATGCCGGGGAAGAATGCGCCGGCGTACAACTGCACCACCGACACACCGGCGGTGGCGCCGTAGACGATCAGCAGCACCGACGGCGGGATCAGGATGCCAAGGCAGCCGCCGGCGGTGATGACACCGGCCGACAGTCGCACGTCGTAACCCGCGCGCAGCATCTGAGGCAAGGCCAGCAGGCCCATGAGCGTGACGACCGCTCCCACGATACCGGTGGCGGTGGCGAACACCGCACAGGTCACCAGCGTGGCCACGCCCAGCGAACCCGGCACACGGGCCAGGGCCAGGTGCAGGCTGCGGAACAGCTTGTCGATCAGGTTGGCGCGTTCCACGAGGTAACCCATGAACACGAACAGCGGGATCGAAATCAGCACGTCGTTGCCCATCACCGAGAAGGCACGCTGCACCATCAGGTCCAGCGTCTGCTGCATGGCGCCGCTCGCGGTCTGTGTGCCCGAGTGGTAGGCGAAGAACGCGAACATCATGCCCATGCCCATGAGGGTGAAGGCGGTGGGGAAGCCCAGCATGATGGCCACCACCACCAGCGAGAGCATGAGCAGGCCGTAGTGGCCGTTGGTCATGGTGTCCACGCTGAACACCATGGTGAGTGCGGCTGCGCCGATGAGCGCCATCAGCGAGAAGCCGAACCAAAGTTCCTTGCGAATCTTCATGGCTTGGCTCCCTGCTTCACCACGATGGAGTCCAGCGCTTCAATGTCGGCATCTTTCACGTTCACCATTTCTTTGAGTTTGTCCACGTCCACTTCTTCGACGTCTTGCGCGCGCTGGGGCCATTCGCCAGTCTGCAGGCACATGATGCAGCGGATGATTTCGACAATGCCTTGCAGCAGAAGGAAGGCACCAGCGATCGGCACCACGAACTTGAAGGGGTAGACCGGCAGGGGGTCGGCATTGAAGGTCTGCTCGCGGATGGCGAGCGATTCGTTGGCGAAGAACCAGCCGGCGTAGGTCAGGGCGACGATGCCGGGCAGGAAGAACAGGATGTAGAGAGCAAGGTCCCACCCGGCCTGCGTGCGCGGGCTGAAAAAGCCGTAGAGCACATCACCGCGAACGTGGCCGCTTTTGGCCAGCG
The DNA here is from genome assembly GCA_038213545.1 of Burkholderiales bacterium. GTDB lineage: Bacteria > Pseudomonadota > Gammaproteobacteria > Burkholderiales > Burkholderiaceae_C > Hydrogenophaga. The sequence continues at coordinate 23,183 of JBBQSX010000020.1, read as the reverse complement.
TGTAGGCACCGGCGCTCATGAAGAGCACGCCGTACAACATGATCTGGGCGTCAAGCACCCAGGCGTGGGGATTGTTGAGGGCATACCGGGAAAAAACTTCCCAGGTGATCAACAGAGTGAGCCCGATGACGGTCCAGGCGCAGGCCTTGCCAAACCAGGTCGACAGGCTGTCAACGGCCAGTAACAGTTTTTGCATGTGAATTTCCAGAAACAGAAAAGGGCGCCCGAAGGCGCCCCGAGTTCAGAGAAGCCCGATCAGGACTTCTTGGCGCCTTTGGAAAAGTAGTGGTTGTACGCCATCTTGAAATCAACCATGTAGTCGTTTTGCCATTGGCCTGCACGCTGGGCAAACGCCTTTTGCGAGTCCAGCACCTTCTGGAAGAGCGCGTTCTCTGTCGCCTTCTTGGCGATGGTCTTGTCCCAAGCCTCAAGCTGTGCACGCAGGATTGCGTCGGGGGTTTTGTAGAACTTCACGCCTTGCTTCTTCAGCTCGATGTAGTCCTGCGAGTTGCGCTGAATGGCTTTCCAGCTCATGTCGGCGCTGGCCGCTTGCACGGCGTACTCCACGATGGACTTCAACTCGGTCGGCAGTGCATTGAGCTTGGTCTTGTTGAACAGGATCTCGAACTGCTCGCCCGACTGGTGGAAGCTCTGCAGCATGCAGTTCTTCACCACGTCGGGGAAGCCCAGCAGGCGGTCCGACGAAGCGTTGTTGAACTCGGCTGCATCGATCAGGCCGCGGTCGAGTGCGGGCACGATCTCGCCACCGGGCAGCGGGTTCACGGCGGTCCCCATTTCGGTGAATATGTCCACCGCCAGGCCCACGGTGCGGAATTTCAGGCCCTTCATGTCGGCCACCTTGGCCACAGGCTTCTTGAACCAACCCAGAGGCTGGGTGGGCATGGGGCCGTACACGTAAGAGGCCACGTCCAGGTTCAAGCTGGCGTAGATCTCTTCCAGCAGGGCCTTGCCACCGCCGTAGTTGTGCCAGGCCAGAACCATGTTGGGGTCCATGCCGTAGGCTGGACCGGAACCCCACAAGGCCAGTGCCGAGTTCTTGCCGTAGTGGTAGGCCAGCACGCCGTGACCACCATCCAAAGTCCCCTTGCCCACAGCTTCGAGCAACTGGAAAGCAGGAACAACCGAACCCGATGGCAGCACTTCGATCTTGAGCTTGCCACCCGCCATGTCGTTGACCTTCTTGGCGAAGTCGTTGGCGTACTCGTGGAAGATGTCCTTGGCAGGCCAGGTGCTCTGGAAGCGCAGCGAGGTGGTCTGGGCGGTGGCAATCATCGGCACCGACATGGCGCCTGCCGCGACGGCCGCGCCTTTGAGCATGCCGCGGCGTGAGGTCACGGTTTTCTTGTCTGACATGGGTTTGTCTCCAGTCTGGGTTGAGGGTCACGCATGATGCGGCCCATGAAGCAGACTTTCCGAGAGGGTTTTCACCGACCACCAATCGTTCGATGTACTTTGCGGCTTCTGCGCCGCCAGATTCGCGTACAAAAAGCCGCGTGGCAAAGGGTTTGCATGCTAACTATCTGCGCGGTTGGCGAGGCAATGGGCCGAGTGGGCAATGGGTTGTAAGTCCTGTGCAAGGTTGACTTGCGCTAGCGCAGCGCAAAAGCGCGAATTCCGCTGGAGCGTTCAGTCGGTGGCATGCTACGCACCATGAAACCGATCCAGCTCTTCGATGCCGCTTCCAGCACCTTCACTTATGTGTTGTTCGACCTGACCACGCGCGACGCGCTCATCATCGATCCGGTGGACGAGCAGATCGAACGCGACCTGGCCATCTTGCGCGAGTACGGCCTCAAGCTGGTGTGGACGGTGGAGACCCATGCGCACGCCGACCACATCACCAGCGCCGGCAAGCTGGCCGAACTTGCAGGCGCCAAGACCGCGGCACCGCAGGGATGCGACATCGGCACCGCGGGCGTGCAGCTGGCCCACGGCGAAACCTTGAGTTTAGGCGGTGAGGTGGTGCGCGCGCTGCACACGCCGGGGCACACCGCCGGCAGCATGAGCCTGGTCTGGCGCCACCATGTGTTCACCGGCGACACGCTGCTGATCGGCGGTTGCGGCCGCACCGACTTCCAGTCCGGCAGTGCGAAGAACCTTTATCACAGCATCACCCAGGTGCTGTTCGATTTGCCCGACGACACCACCGTCTGGCCCGGGCACGACTACCACGGGCGCCACCACTCCACCATCGGTTCGGAGAAGCGGCACAACGAACGCGTGGCGGGCAAGACCGAAGCGGAGTTCATTGCCCTGATGGAGTCGCTCAACCTGCCCAGGCCGCGGCGCATGGACGAGGCGGTGCCCGCCAACCGGATGTCCGGTCAACGGCAGGACGCCGGTGGTGTCTTGTTCATGGAGCCCAGGCCGGCCACCGGCCCGCACCAGGGCAGCTACGCGGGTGACGTCACACCCCAGCTCGCCTGGCAGTGGATGCAAACCGGTGAGGCGGTGATGGTGGATGTGCGCACCGATGCCGAGCGCGAGTGGGTCGGCTTTGTCCCCGGTGCAGTGCCGGTGGCCTTCAAACAATGGCCCGGCATGGCGTTGAACCCCGACTTCGACGCCCAGGTGCGACAGGCGGCCGCCGGCAAAAAGATCGTGTTGTTGTGCCGCAGCGGCGTGCGCTCGATTGCAGCAGCCAAACGCGCCACCGAACTCGGCCTGGAGGCCTACAACATCCTAGAGGGGTTCGAAGGCGACCCCGACGCGCATGCGCATCGCGGGCAGCAAGGTGGCTGGCGCCACCATGCCCTGCCTTGGCGGCAGAACTGAGCCGCTTCCGTCCGGCGATTTGAAGGCGATGCAACCGCCGGTCGGTTTGCTTGCGCTCAAACTGAGAAGAAAGATTCACAGCCCCTGTCAGGCCTGACAGGGTTCCCGTGATTTTTCGCACATTTCTTTTTTCAATGGGGTTTTCCGTTCTCAAAGGATTCCCCCATGACGTCGTTGGCCTGCCCCCGCGAGAAAGCACCCGCCCACCCACCCATCTCCGAGCACCTGGCCGGGCGCATCCAGCGTGAATTCACCACCCGTTGGGACACGCTCTGGAGCGGGCGCTCACTGTTGCACGGGCGAGAGGCCGGACCCGGTGCTGTGCGCCTCAACGGCAACGACTACCTGAGCCTCACCGGCCACCAGGACATCGTCCAGGCCCAGACACTGGCCATCAAGACCGATGCCGAATTCGTGATCCAGTCGGGTGTGTTCCTCCTCGATGAGCACCCCGCGCGCAAGCTCGAACTCAAGCTCGCCCAGATGCTCGGGCAGGAGGACGGCCTCATTTGTCAGTCGGGCTACGCCGCCAACCTGGGTCTTTTGCAGTCGATCGCAGACGAGAAGACCGTGATCTACATGGACACACTGGCCCACACCTCGCTGTGGGAAGGTGCGCGTCGCGCTGGTGCCACGACCCACCCCTTTCGCCACAACGACGCCGAGCACCTCGACCGTCTGGTGCAGCGCCACGGCGCCGGCCTGATCGTGGTTGACTCGGTTTACAGCACCACCGGAGCCGTGGCGCCGCTGGTGCAGGTGGTCGAGGTGGCCGAACGCCGGGGCTGCATGACGCTGGTGGACGAATCGCATTCGCTGGGTACCCACGGCCCGCAAGGAGCGGGTCTGTGCGCCGAGCTCGGCCTGAGCCACCGAGTGCACTTCATCACCGCCAGTCTGGCCAAGGCGTTCGCGGGCCGGGCGGGTTTCCTGAGCGTGCCAGCCGCCATGCGCAACTATGTGCTGAGCACCAGCTACCCCAACATGTTCAGCTCGTGCCTGCTGCCGCACGAGATCGCCGCGCTGGATGCCACGCTGGAGTTGATCCGGCGCTGCGACACCGAGCGCACTCGCCTGCACGCCCACACGCGCCAGCTGCGCGGCATGCTCAGCGACCTGGGTTACCCGATCCACCAGGGCACCGAGCAGATCATTGCGCTGGAAGCCGGCACCGAGCCGGCCACCATGGTGCTGCGCGACCTGCTGGAGGAGCGGGATGTGTTCGGCGCGGTGTTCTGCGCGCCCGCCACCAGCCGCAACCGCACGATGGTGCGGCTCACACTGCACGCCGCGCTCACCGGCGCCGAGCTCGATCACGTGGCCGCCGCGGCGCGCGAGGTGGCGCCGCTGGTCAAACCCTGGGACTGGCCGATTGCGCGGCGCGCCCGCGCCGCCTGCGCTCAGTTGTCCTGAACGCTGCGGTGGCCCTCGGCATCCAGAAAACGCCGGTAGCCATAGATGGGTTGGGACAGGTCGGCAGGCTGGAGCGAAAACACCGCGCCTGTGACCAGCTTGTCCTCCCCCAGCGAAAAGGCGGGCGCGGTGCGGATCGGGCCGCTCAGGCTCAGCTGCTGGTGCAGCTCCACGGCGGCGAGCTGGTGGCCCGACTGGATGGCACGAACCACGTCGAAGCCCAACCCGGCCGACCCGGCCAGCTCGGCCAGATCGCCCAGACCGCTGGTGGGCTCCAGCTGGAGCCAGTGGGCATCGCCCGCGCTGTCCAAACCGATCAGCCCGAACGGCTCGCCCAGCACCGCATATTCGACCCAGTTCTGGCTGGTGAAGGCCTGCAGTGCCATTGCGATCGACGGGATCTGAAGCAGCGACTGCTGTGATGGCTGCATGGCGCCGCGCCACAGCGTGTTCAGGCGCGGGTGCGGTGCGTGTATCAGTTTGCGCAGCACGCCGAGCAAATGTCGCGTGATGTCGGTGGTTTGCTTGGGCACAAACTGGTCGATCAGGCCGTTGTTGAAGGCCTGTATGGCAATCTGCTCGTCGGCCTGGCCGGTGAGCAAGACACGCGAGCCTGGCCAATCCAGCAGGGTATTGAGCACTTTGAGGCCATCGGTACCCGGCATGGCGTAGTCCACCACGCAGGTCTTGACCAGCTGGTAGCGCGCCGGATTCACCGCCCAGTAGCGCAGGATCTGTGGCAGCAGTGGCTGGCCCTGGCGCCAGCGTTCGATCATCTGCAGCTGCACCATGGCATCGGCTTCCCACCGCGCCGGCTCCTGCTGCATGCGCTTCGAGAAACCCGAGGGGCGCGAGAACAGCTCCACCTGCCAATGCGTCGGAATCACCAGTCCGAGCATGTCGAGGTAATCGGTGTCGTCGTCGAGGAACAGGATGCTGCCGGGACGGTGGAAAAGGGGAATCGTCAGTGCCATCGTGTCGTCAGCGTGGAGGAAATGCGGCGGTGGGAGCAGAAGCAGAGGAGCGGGAATCCTTGAGCGGGAGATCGATCATGAAGACCGCGCCCAGTCCAGGTTCTGAATGCACACTCAGGCTGCCTTGGGCAGTTTCCACCACGTTTTTGCAGAAAGTCAGGCCCAGACCATTGCTGGCGCCCGCCAAGGTTGAGAAAAATGGTTCAAAGATTCTCGCCTGCTGTTCGTGCGCAATGCCGATTCCGTCGTCAGACACTGCAATACGGCCCTTGCCGTGGTGCACGCCCACATCCAGCCGGAGGTCGCCCGGGCTGGGCGCCTGGCTGGCTGAGGCCAGCGCGTGCAGCGCGTTCTTGATCAGGTTGGTGAGTACCTGAGAAAAGAGCGGGCGCGAGGCCACGAAATGGAAGTCTTGCTGGATGTGTACCTGCACGCAATCGCGCTCGCGTGAGGAGCGGTAGGGGTAGTTCAACACCACCTCCTGCACCAGCTCGGCCGCACGGATCAACGACTGGTCGCGCGGCAGACGGGTGAGCTGTGCGTTGGATATCTGGGTGTCGATCTGGCGGTTCATGCTGCGCACCAGGTTCTGCAGCCGTGTGGCCAGCTCGTCGAACTTCTTTTGCTTGGACTCCGGCAGATCGTGTTGCGAAAGGTTGCGCAGCACATCGCCCATGAGGTTGACGGTGGCCAGCGGCGTGCGCAGCTCGTGCGCCATCACGCCCATGGTGCTCAGGGTGTTGATCAGGCGGGTGCGGCGCAGGTTGGCGCTGGAGGCGCCCAGCATCAGGGCCGCGCCCCAGGCAAATGCAAGCACCACCAGGTGATCGGCGGCTGTGGCCTGGGTACTCAGCTCCACCTGCAGGCTGCGGGTCAGCAGCAGGCTGACCGCGATACCCGCGACCGAGCCCAGCGTGGCCAGGCGCCAGTCGGTGAGGTGGTAATAGATCACCAGCATGCAGGCCATGCTGGCCAACCAGACGTCGTTGCCGCCGTTGAGCCAGTACATCAGTGAGAAGAACATCGGCAGCTGCAGCCAGCACGCCATTGAAAACACCCAGATGGTGGTTCTGGACGTCAGATCGCGGTTGACCGCGCCGATCAGCAAAGGGATGCCCAGGCTGGCCATGGCCAGGCGGGCAGCCAGGCTCTCGTAGGGTTGGGGCAACAGGGTGATCCAGATCCATCCGAACGCGATATGGCCCAGGATGGTGAATGCGCCGAGGTACTGCAGCCGGGCACGGGATGGGTGCAAAATCGGCTCCAGTGGGGCATGAACCACCTCGTCCAGCAGCCATCGCCACAACCGCGCCCTGGCTCTGTGCAACCTCAACCGGACCAGAGGCAATATGTACTCCTTAGATTGCAGAACATCTGTTGCCCGTGCTGGCTGCTCCAATGCCCGGTGCATTGTGTCTGCAACGGAGTGTTTGCGGTCATGACCCTGCCTGTCAACTTTGACAGTGTGAGCCTGGACAGCATCCTGGCCGACTGGGTGTGTGCATTGCACGACCAGGGGGTGGAGTCCGTGATGGTGCTGGGTCCAGCGCCCACCGGGGGGCGCGACGAGCGCGAGGTGCTGGCGGTGCATCCGCCCCGCTTGCTCTCGGCTGCGCAGGCCCTGGCCGACAGTGCTGATTTTGGCGCCAGCTGGCGCGACAGCGATGCGCCTCTGGTGGCCTGGCAGGACATTTCCAAATCGGTGTTTGAACAGTCCAGCCGCTGGCGGCGTTTGTGGCTGGCGCACGGCTACCAGACGCTGGTGCGGGTGGCCTTCAGCCTGCCCGCAGGCCGGGCGTTCGAATGCTTCATGTTCAGCCCGCGCGCCTTCGCTGACCGTTCCGAAGCCGCGGCCCTGGCTTGGTCGGCCCTCAACATCTGGCCCATGCTGCGCCGCGCGATCGCCGAAGCGCGGGTGAATTTGAGCCCGCGCGAGATGGAGAGCCTGAACATGGCGTTTGAAGGCCTCACCGCACGCGAAACCGCCTTGCGCATGGATTGCTCCGAGCGCACGGTGAATTACCACCTGGCCAACGCCATGGCCAAGCTCAAGACCGACAACAAGCTGGCGGCCGTGCAGCGCGCCTGCTGGATTGGATTGATCTAGACCATGCTGCACTGCGCAAACTCCCACGGGTTTGCGTGGTCATAATCCGCGCATGACATTTCTGGCCCTGGACGTTGGCAACACCCGCCTGAAGTGGGCCCTGTATGAAGAACCGCGTTCCGGTTCGCGCCTGCTGGCGCAGGGCGCGCAGTTCCTTGAAAACATCGAAACCCTGGCCGAAGGCGACTGGGCCGACCTGCCGGCGCCGCGTTGGGTGCTGGGCTGTGTGGTCGCCGGTGATGCGGTCAAACGCCGGGTCGAAGAGCAGCTGGAGTTGTGGGACGTGACGCCTCAATGGGTGGTGTCCGGCAATGCCGAGGCGGGGGTGGTCAACGGCTACGACCACCCGGCCCGGCTGGGCGCCGACCGCTGGGTCGCGATCATCGGGGCGCGCCAGCGACTGGTGTCGCGCGGCTTGAAGCAGCCTTGTGTGGTGGTGATGGTCGGCACGGCTGTCACGGTGGAGGCCATCGACACCGAAGGTCGTTTTCTGGGCGGCATCATCCTGCCTGGCCACGGCATCATGCTGCGTGCGCTGGAATCGGGCACAGCCGGGCTGCATGTGCCCACCGGCGAGGTGCGCGATTTTCCCACCAACACCAGCGACGCGCTCACCAGCGGGGGGACTTTCGCCATCGCCGGTGCGGTGCAGCGCATGGTGGACAACCTGCGCCGCCATTGCGGCGATGAGCCGGTGTGCTTCATGACCGGCGGCGCCGGCTGGAAGATGGCGCCCAGCATGGCGCTGCAGGTCGAGCTGGTGGAGGGGCTGATCTTTGACGGGCTGCTGGAGATGGCTTCGCGCCGGCTGGCGCTGGCCTGAGCCGGTCCGCTGATCAGGCTTTGCTTTCGCCCCACGGCAGCATCAGTGTCAATGTCAGCAGTCGCCGGAACTCCGGTTCGAACTCGTCGATGATGCGCTGCGGCTCGGGGCACAAGGTGGTGTCGGCGATCACGCCGAACTGGACGCCGCCACCGTAGCTCAGGATCGACACGCCCAGGCCAACGGTCCCCGTTTGCGGAACCCAGAACATGGTCTGTTCCAGCGTGGAGCCACACACCTGGAGTTTGGTGGCCGGGCCGGGCACGTTGGTCATGACCGCCGTGGTCTTGCGGCCGAACAGACTGAGCATGGCGTCTTGCGCCGGTTTCACCAGCAAGCCTGCCACCGAGAGCAGGCCGAACGTGAGCAGCGGTTGCAGGCTGCCTTTGAGGTTGTTCATGCGCGAGCGCACGGTGAACACGCGTTCCACCGGGTTGGCACAGCCGATGGGCAGCACCAGCGGCACCAGGCCAAAACGGTTGCCGAGTTTCCAGGCGTCTTCCATCGGGCGCAGGTTGATCGGCACCATGGCGCGGATCTCCTTGCCCCGCGTGTCGTCGCCCAGGCTCTGCAGGTAGGCGCCGATGGCCCCGGCCACGCAGCCCAGCAACACGTCGTTGACAGAGCAGTTGAGGGCTTTCCCGATCGCCTTCACCTCATCGAGCGCAATGGGTTCGCACCAGGCCACCCGTTTGGTGTTGCCGGGCTGGCCCTTCAGCCGGGTGGGCGAATCGTCGGGCATGAGTGCCAGCGCGGCCACATCGCTGGCAAGCTGGCCGCCCATGCGTGCGAGATCGACCGCCTGGCCCAGCGAGTCGGTCAGGCTTTGCTGGGGCGAGGCCAGCATGGCAAACGACTTGGCTGCGCCACCGCCGGCAGCCTCCAGGGCTTTGGCGGTGAGGTCGCCGAAGGGCCGGATGAGCGTGTCCACCACCCAGTCTTCCGCGCCGTCCAGACCGGGCTTGCTGGTCTTGCGACTCCTGCGCTGCGGGGGCGCGCCACCACCGTCCACCAGGCTCATCATCACGCTGATGAGCGCGATGCCGTCGGCGATGCAGTGGTGGATGCGCGCGACCAATGCCGAGCCGCCGCCGTATTGTTCGATCAGCTCGAAACGCCACAGCGGGTGCTGGCGGTCCAGCGGCTGCATGGCGAGTTCGGCCACGCGGGCCTGTAGCGCGTCTTGTTCGCTTTGAACGCCGGTCTGTGAGAGCCGGTGCGTGACCACGTGGCGCTCGAGGCGGAAATCGGTGTCGTGGATCCAGTGCGCGCCGGCAGCGTCTTCGCGCGCCAGCTGCAGAAAGCGCGGGTAGGGCAGCAAGCGCTCCCGCACACGCTCGCTCAAGGCCTCGATGGTGATGCCGGGCTTCAGGATCCAAACGCCGACGATCATCATGAGGTTGCTGGGGGAGTCCATGCGAAGCCAGGCCGTGTCGACCTTGCTCATGCGTTCGCCCTCCAGCCCCAGTGTGGTTGACAGCGCCTGCTTCACCGCAGGCAGCACGCCGATCACTGCGCCGCTGGGTGCGGCTTTGCGGGCTGCGCCGGGGCGACCGGCACGCGCCAGAGAGGTGCCGCTGCGGGCGGCAACACGTTGAACCATGGATGCTCCTCGGGTGGCTGTGCGGGTCTTGACTTGTGGGCCTATTGTGCAGAGGCCGCCAACCGTAAGATAGCGGGAGAGCCCTAAGCCCGGCGCGTTTTGCCGGGGTGGTTCATTTCAACAACAGGAGCATTCATGGCCGATCTCAAAGCCCTTTTCGACGCCGCAGTGGCGAACTCCAAGAACCTGAGCGAGCGCCCCGACAACGCCACGCTGCTGAAGATCTACGCGCTCTACAAGCAAGCCACCGACGGCGATGTCGAAGGCAAGAAGCCCGGTTTTGGCGACATGGTCGGGCGTGCCAAGTGGGACGCTTGGAACGGTTTCAAAGGCACGGGCAAGGACGATGCGATGCAGCAGTACATCGACCTCATCCAGGAACTCAGCTGAGTCGGTGCTGAGACCCGGGCCGGTTGTTCAACCGGCCTTTTTCTTTTTGGCGGCGGGTTTTTTCGCTGCCAGCAGTTCGTCGAGGTTCTTGACGCTCTCGCTTTCGATGCGGTCCTTGAACGCGCCCAGCAGAAAGCCCAGGCGCGCATCGAGCTCAAACTTGTCTGCAGACACCTTGAGCGTGCCACTCACACCCGATCGGGTGAACTGCACCTCGTCGCAGTCCTCGCCTTCTTCGTAGGTGCAGCTCATGTCGAAGTCGTTTTCGGCCTGTTCGGCCCAGCGCCAGGCGAGCTTGCGCGCGCCGCCCATGCCGAGTTGGTGATCGCGTTCGATGTGGATGTCGGCCATGGTTGTCTCGTGTGTTGTTGTCAGGGGCGAGCGGGGTCGGCGGCGGCCAGGGCCGTGGGCGCCAGCTCGCGCAAGGTGGCCAGGCGCTCTTCTTTTGGTCGGTTGCCCAGTATGCGCACCGCATCATAGAACCGCGCAAAGTCTCGGCCTTCGCGTTCGAACAAAGCCTCGAACGCGGGTACCCATTCGTCGTAGGCCGCCTGTGCGGCAAAGCTGGCGTTGTTGGCCCGGGTCACAAAGGGGTCGTAGCCGGCATAACCGTTCCAGCCGGCCTTGAGCTCGGCGTAGCGCTGGCGGAAGTCGTCCATGGCGGCAGCTTTGCGCTGCAGCTTCGTGTCGTCCGGCAGGTCGGCGTCTTCAAAGATGGCTTTGAGGCGTTCCCGGGTCGAGCGCGTGAGCGCGCGGAAAGCGCGGCGGCGGTTGTCGAAGGTGGCGTAGTCGGCGCGGGCCTGGTCGGTGGAGCGGGTCAGCCAGCGCGCACCACCCAGCCGCTCGACCGTGGTGGCAAACGACTCGTTGAAGGCGGTGTCGTTCTGCACATACACCACCTGGTGCGCGAGCTCGTGAAAGATGATGCGCGCGAGTTCACCCTCGGGGTAGGTGATGAAGGTGTTGAGCAGCGGATCGCCACCGGCCCAGTTCATCCAGCCCAGCGTGGAGTAGGCCTGGACCGGGTAGACAGCGACTTCCAGTGCGGGGTCGAGGCTGTCGGCAAAGGCGCGCGCGTCCGATTCCAGAAAGTAGCCGCGGTAGCCCACGCAGCCAGCCACCGGGAAGCACCACGTCTCGAGCTTGAGTGAGAGCGCCGGTGCGGCCACCACGTTGTACACGGCGGCGCGGCGCTGAAGGTCGGCGTAGCGGTGGTAACTGGCGTTGTCGGGCAGGGCGAGTTCGCTCACTGCGAACGCACGGATACGGCGGGCGTTTTCCAGGCGTTGCTTGAGCGTGGGCGACGCTGCGTCGTCGGCCAGCCAGTCGTCGACCGGACGCGCCGCCTGCATCAGCTTCAGGTGTCCCGTGACCGACTGCCAGTAGTAGCCCACGCCGGTGGTGTTGCTGGCGCAACCAGCGCTCAACAAGGCCACGAGTGCGAGCGCCAGCAGCTTTCTCACAAGAGTCCTCAGCGCACGCCCGCCACCTCAACCAGGCAGTCGTAGAACACGGGGCCCCGCCCCATGTCGGTGAGCTGCTGGCTGGTGACTTCGTTCACGTTGGTGCCGGAGGGCCCGAGCTTGCGCCACCAGATGCCCAGGCCGTTGACCACGCCGGGTCGGGCGCGGGTGGACACCTTGGCCTTGCAGCGGTACTCGCCACGGTCATTGAATACACGCACCATCTGACCGGTTTCGATGCCGCGCGACTGTGCGTCGTCGGCGTGGATCTCCAGCAGCGGTTCGCCTTCGATGTCTCGCAGGCTTTGCACGTTGACGAAGCTGGAGTTGAGGAAGTTGCGTGCCGGTGGCGAGATCATGGCCAGTGGGAAGGCGACCGACGTGCCCTGCAACTCGTGGTTGGGCAGGTGGTCGGGCAGGCCGTCCATGCCTTGTGCAGCCAGGCGCGCGCTGAAGAATTCGCAGCGGCCCGAGGGCGTCGGAAAACCCCCGTGTGCGAAGGGCGCTTCGGGAATGGCCAGGGTGGCAAAGCCCTGATCGAGCAGGGTCTGGAAGTCCACTGTGGTGCCGAACGCGGTGCGGCACAAAGTCTCGTCATCGTCAGCAAAACACGGATCGTCAAAACCCATGCGTACGGCCAGCGCACGAAAGATGTCGGTGTTGGTGCGGGACTCGCCCACCGGCGCGATGGCCGGGCGGTTGAGCAGCACGTCGGTGTGGCCATAGCTGGTGTGGATGTCCCAGTGCTCCAGCTGCGTGGTGGCCGGCAAGATGATGTCGGCGTGGTCGGCGGTGTCGGTCTGGAAGTGTTCGAGCACCACGGTGAACAGGTCTTCGCGCAGGAAGCCCTGCACCACCTTGCCCGACTCGGGTGCCACGGCCACCGGGTTGCTGTTGTAGACGATGAGCGCTTCGATTCTCGGTCCGAAGGCGGCCGAGCCTGGGTTCAACAGGTCGTTGCCGATGGTGCTCATGTTGATGGTGCGTGGTGTGTGTCCGTCCAGCAGCTCGGGCTTGTGCAGGGCCGCGCGGTTCACCGGGAACTGCGCCGAGCTGGACAGCAGCATGCCGCCCGCCGGCTGGCGCCAGGCGCCCACCAGCGCGGGCAGGCAGGCCACGGCTCGCACCGCGTTGCCGCCACCGCGCACGCGCTGCATGCCGTAGTTCAGGCGGATGGCGGCGGGCTTGGTGGTGCCGTAATCGCGAGCCAGGTCGGTGATCTGCTGCACCGGGATGCCGCACACCTCGGCAGCGCGTTCGGGCGGCCACTGCAGCGCGCGCTCGCGCAGGCCTTCCCAGCCCAGTGTGTGTTGCGCGATGTAGTCGTGGTCGAGCCATTCGTGGGCGATCAGCTGGTGCATGAGCGCGAGCGCGAGCGCGGCGTCGGTGCCCGGACGCAGGGCGATGTGTTCGTGGCACTTCTCGGCCGTTTCGGAGCGACGCGGGTCGATGCAGACCAGCCGCGCACCGTTGCGTTTGGCCTGCTGCGCCAGGCGCCAGAAATGCAGGTTGCTGCCGATGGAGTTGCTGCCCCAGATGACGATGAGTTTCGAATCCGCAAAGTGCTCCACTTTCATGCCGACCTTGCCGCCCAGGGTCTGGATCAGCCCTTCGCCGCCAGCCGATGCGCAGATGGTGCGATCCAGAAACGAGGCGCCCAGACGGTGGAAGAAGCGCGCCGCCATGCCCTCGCCTTGCACCTGGCCCATGGTGCCCGCGTAGCTGTAGGGAACGATGGCCTGCGGATCTCGAGCGGCAATGTCTTCCAGGCGCTCGGCAATCGCGTCCAGTGCCTCGTCCCAGCCCACGCGCCTGAACTGCCCGCTGCCCTTGGGGCCGGTGCGCATGAGCGGGTGAAGCAGGCGATCTGGGTGGTAGGTGCGCTCGGTGTAGCGCGACACCTTGGTGCACAGCGCACCGTCGGTGTGTCGGTGCTCGGGGTTGCCCTGCACGCGCACCGCCACCCCGTTTTCAACCGTGGTGACGAGGGAGCAGGTGTCGGGGCAATCGTGGGGACAGGCGCCGCGGATCGTGTGCACGGTGGGGTTCATCGGAAGGAATGGGTCTCGTGACTTCTGGCTCGGACTTGGCAGGGCGCTTGCTATACCCTGAGGCGTTCCGAAATCAGCATATCAGGAGTGTCCGCATGCAGCGTCGCGAAGTCCTAAGCACTGTGTGCAGGTGGGTCGGTTCGGGGGCGCTGGCCACATGGGGCGCTTCTGCCCGTGCACAGAGCGCTGCCCTGACCGACACGCGCATCGTTCTGGGGCAGTCAGCGCCCTTTACCGGCGCGGCCGTGCAGCTGGGCCTTCAGTTCCACCTGGGCGCGCAGGCGTACTTTGACACTGTCAATGCCAAGGGTGGGGTGAATGGTCGCACCATCGAAATCAAGCGGCTGGACGATGGCTACGAGCCCGAGCGCTGCGCCGCCAACACGCGCCAGCTCATTGCGGATGACGTGTTTGCGCTGTTCGGCTACATCGGCACGCCCACCAGCCTGGCGGCATTGCCGCTGGCGTCGACCGCCAAAGTGCCGTTCTTTGCGCCCTTCACCGGTGCGCAGGCGCTGCGCGAGCCGTTCAACCGCTATGCCATCCACGTGCGGGCGTCCTACTTTGACGAAACAGCCGCCATCGTTCGCCAGATCACCTCCACCGGCATCAAGAAAATCGCGGTCTTCTACCAGGACGATGCCTACGGCAAGACCGGGCTGGAGGGTGTCACGCGGGCCATGTCCACGTTGGGTCTTCAGCCTGCATCCCTGGGCACGGTGGAGCGCAACACGATCGAGGTGGCGCAAGCGGTGAAGGACATCATGGCCCAGAAGCCCGAAGCGATCGTGCAGATCGGAGCCTACAAGGCGGTGGCCACATTTGTGCGGCAGGCGCGACGCGCCGGGTTCAACGGCAACTTCTACAACGTGTCTTTCGTGGGGACGCAGGCCCTCATCGACGAGCTCGGTGCCGAGGCGCGTGGTGTGTCTGTGAGTCAGGTGATGCCCTTTCCGTACACGCCGGCCACCCCGCTGTCGGGCGAGTACCTTTTGGCGATCAAGGACAAGCGCGGCGTGGAGCCCAACTACTCGGGCATGGAAGGTTTCGTTGCGGCCAAGGTGTTCACCGAAGGTGTGCGCCGCGCCGGCAGGGCACTCACGCGCGAGGGCTTCATCAACGCGGTGCAGGGCATGCAGAACGTCAATCTCGGCGGCTTCCCGGTCGACTTCGGCCCCACGAAACACATGGGATCGCGGTTTGTCGAACTCACCTTGCTCACCGAAGACGGTCGCATACGCCGCTGAGCTTGCTGCGGCGCCTGCGTTGCACTTTTGCATCACAGGTCGTCGGCGAAGTGGGGGTGTTCGTCTGAAAAGAGGCGGTCCCGGCGGCGGCGAGGACCCCTCGGGTGCATCGGACTTGATGAATACCTTCGTGTCGGAATATCTCAAATGCATGCTCCCTGTGTCATTGATTTGAAGTAAGCCGATCGACCGCAACGCGGCAAGGCGGCCCGATCGGGCTGGATTCGTCCCGCATTCAAGCCAGTGGCGCTGTACCCGACAGATCGTTTGGCCCGATTGCCGCCGCAAAGCGATGCGCTGTAGCCTGCCACAGTAGGTGGAAGTACTCCCCATCGCTCTGGAGGTCCTTGATGCACATGCCTTTTCGCCATCTGGTCGCGCTTGCGCTGTCGGCCAGCCTTTCGTCAACCTGGGCCCAGGCGCCTGCGCCTTCCAGTGCCTCGCCCGCCACAAACGACCCCAAGCTCATCCGGCTGGGCTTGATCTTGCCGCTCACGGGGGGGTCGTCCGACATGGGCAACAGCGCGCGCGTGGGCGCACAGGTGGCGGTGGACGAGATCAACGCTGTGGGCGGTTACCTCGGGCGCAAGCTGGAGCTGGTGATCCGCGACGACCAGGCCAACCCCGACGCCGGACTCAAACATGCGGAAGAACTGGTGCTTACTGAAAAGGTGGCGGCCACCGTGGGCTTCTGCAACACCGGCGTGGCCATGAAGGCGCTGGATGTGTTCCAGAAGAACCAGCACATCCTGATCGTGCCGTGTGCCACCGGTACCGCCATCACCGCCAAGTACCCGGCGGCCGAGAGCTACATCTTCCGCACCTCGGCGCGCGACCAGTTGCAGTCGCAGTTTCTCGTGGCCGACATCGTCAAGCGCAACCTGAAAAAGGTGGCGCTCCTGGTGGACACCACCGGTTACGGTGACGGCGGCCTGAAGGACCTGGAGGCGGCGCTGCAGGCCGTTGGCCTCAAGCCCCACATCGTCGTGCGTTTCAAGGTGGGTGTGAAAACCCTGGCCGATGAGATGAAGCAACTCAAGGACTCCGGCGCCGACGCGCTGATCGGCTGGACCGTGGGTCCCGAGCAGGGCGTGATTTCAGCCAGCCGCGCCGCCGCCGGCTGGAACGTGCCGCAATACGGTCCCTGGGGTCTGTCGCACGCCTCGGCCTTTGATGCGTCCAAGGGCGCAGTTGAAGGGACCTTTGTGGTCCAGACCGTGCTGCCCAACACCTTCATGGAACGCAACAGCACCTTCCTGCGCGGCTACGCCAAGATTTCCAAGGAACGCCCCATCGGCTCCATGATGTCGGCCGCGCAGACTTACGACTCGGTGCACCTGCTGCTGCGCGCCATGTTCCTCACCAAGGGCAACATCACCGGCAAAAGCCTGAAGCAGTCGCTGGAGAACCTGCAGCAGCCCTACCGTGGCGTGGTCACCACCTACGACCGCCCGTTCAGCAACACCGACCACGACGCCATCTCGGCCAACATGTTGTGGCTGGGCACCTGGCAGGGAGGCGAACGCGCCTACGTCTACAAGGACGATGCGGCGCGCGCCAGCGTGATCCGGCGCAAGGAGTGAGGCTGCCGGTGACGATGTGACCCGGCTGATGGCGGGGATGTCGCCAGTGAGGCCTCGTTGTCGGGTTTGCTTGGGTACCATGGGTTTTTGTGCTCGCGGCTGGTGCGACGGCCAGCAAAGGACCCCCATGAAGCTCATCGATTCCATCCTCACGCAAGCCGCCGGTATCGCTGCCGTGCGACGAGACATCCACGCCCACCCCGAACTCTGTTTCAAGGAAGTGCGTACCGCCGACGTGGTGGCGGACAAACTCACCGAGTGGGGCATTCCGGTGCACCGGGGCATGGGCACCACCGGCGTGGTGGGCATCGTGCACGGCCGTGATGGCGGTGCCTGCGGTCGCGCCATCGGCCTGCGCGCCGATATCGACGCTCTGCCCATGCAGGAACACAACACCTTTGCACACGCCAGCCAGCACGCCGGCAAGATGCACGCATGCGGCCACGACGGCCACACCGCCATGCTGCTCGCCGCGGCCCAGCACTTTGCGAAACACCGCAACTTCGACGGCACGGTCTACTTGATCTTCCAGCCGGCCGAAGAGGGCGGTGGCGGTGCGCGAGAGATGATCAAGGACGGCCTGTTCGAGCAGTTCCCGGTGGAGTCGGTGTTCGGCATGCACAACTGGCCCGGCATGGCGGTGGGCACATTCGCCGCCAGCGCCGGCCCGGTCATGGCCTCGAGCAACGAGTTCCACATCGTCATCCGCGGCAAGGGTTCGCACGCCGCACTCCCGCACAACGGTATCGACCCGGTGCCGGTGGCTTGCCAGATGGTCATGGCCTTCCAGACCATCATCTCGCGCAACAAGAAGCCGGTGGATGCGGGCGTGATCTCGGTCACCATGATCCACACCGGCGAGGCCACCAACGTGGTACCCGACAGCTGCGAGATCCAGGGCACAGTGCGCACCTTCACCTTTGACGTGCTCGACATGATCGAGCGCCGCATGCAGGAAGTGGCCGAGCACACCAGCGCGGCCTTCGGCGCCACGGTGGAGTTCAAGTTCAAGCGCAATTACCCACCCACCATCAACCACGCCGCCGAGACCGCGTTTGCGCGCGAGGTCATGGCCGACATCGTCGGTGCCGACCGCGTGGTGGAACAAGAGCCCACCATGGGGGCCGAGGACTTCGCCTACATGCTGCAGGCCCGACCGGGCTGCTACGCCTTCATCGCCAACGGCGACGGTGCCCACCGCGAAATGGGCCACGGAGGCGGCCCCTGCATGTTGCACAACCCCAGCTACGACTTCAACGACGACCTGATTCCGCTGGGGGCCACTTACTGGGTGCAGCTGGCCGAAAAATGGTTGAGCCGCCCGCGCCCGGGGGCGGCGGCTTGATTGCGCCAGCCGACGCGTTCTCTTCTTCTTATGCCCGGGCCCGGGTGAAGTTTCTGGAAGCGGCTGCCATCGCCGGCATGGCGACCAGCAGCCACAACCATCCGTTGCCTGGTCGAGACGGTGAAGCACTGGCGATGGACGTGGCGCTCCACGGCGATCCCACTTCCGAACGTCTGCTCATCGTCAGCAGCGCCTGTCACGGGGTCGAGGGCTACTGCGGCTCCGGTGTACAGGTGTTCGCCTTGCACGACGCGGAGTGGCGCGAGCACGCGCGTGAGGCCGGCGTGGCCGTGCTCTACGTCCACGCGCTCAACCCACACGGTTTTTCATGGGGCAGCCGCGTCACCCACGAGAACGTCGACCTCAACCGCAACTTTCAGGATTTCAGTCAGCCGCTGCCCGTCAACGAGGCCTACGCCGAGCTTCACGAGCTCCTGCTGCCTGCGCAATGGCCGCCCGGCCAGGACAACGCTGCGGCCATCGGCGCCTATATCCAGACCCACGGCCTCACCCGCTTTCAGGCGGCGGTGTCGCAAGGCCAGCACGCATTTGCCGACGGCCTTTTTTACGGCGGGGTGGACGCCACCTGGAGCAACCGCACGCTGCGCGAGGTGCTGCGCCGACACGGCCAGCAGGCCCGCCATCTGGCGTGGATCGACCTGCACACCGGCCTGGGCGAAAGCGGGCTGGGTGAACGCATCTGCGCCTGCCGCGACGAAGCGGAGGCACTCGAGCGCGCCCGCGCCTGGTGGGGTGGCGGTGGTCAGACACCTGTGACCTCCATCTACGACGGCTCATCCACTTCGGCCTTGTTGACGGGCCTGATGTGGAGCGCTGCTTACGAGGAGTGCCCGCAGGCACGGTACACCGGCATCGCCATGGAATACGGCACGGTGCCGATCGAGGAGGTGATCGACGCCTTGCGGGGGGACCATTGGTTGCGCTTGCATCCGGATGCGCCCGAGGCTTTGCGCGCTTCGATCAAGGCGCGGGTGCTGGCTGCGTTTTATGTGGACACGGATGAGTGGAAAGCCAGGGTTGTCGTGCAAGCTCGGCAGGCATTGTTTCAAGCTGTGTTGGGACTTTCTTCATCCGATTGACGTCAACCCACCCAACGGCCGACGCCTACAATTTCGGCACCCCTCAAAGTTCGACGCCATGACCACCCCCCCCGACCTCACCACCATTCCCCCACGCGACAAGGCCGAGATCCTGGCCCAGGCGCTGCCCTACATCCGCAAGTACCACGGCAAGACCATGGTCATCAAATACGGTGGCAACGCCATGACCGACCCGGCGTTGCAGCAGGACTTTGCGGAAGACGTGGTGTTGCTCAAGCTGGTCGGTATCAACCCGGTGGTGGTACACGGTGGGGGTCCACAGATCGAGACGCTGCTCAAGCGACTGGGCAAGCAAGGGCAGTTCATCCAGGGCATGCGCGTGACCGACGCAGAAACCATGGAGGTGGTGGAATGGGTACTGGGCGGTGAGGTGCAGCAGGACATCGTGGGCCTGATCAACCAGGCTGGCGGCAAGGCCGTGGGCCTCACCGGGCGCGACGGCGCCATGATCCGCGCTCAGAAGCTGCGCCTGGCCGACCCGAAGGACCCGAGCATGGAGCACGATGTGGGTCAGGTCGGCGATATCGTGAGCATCGACCCCAGTGTGGTGAAGGCCTTGCAGGACGACCAGTTCATTCCCGTGGTCAGCCCGATCGGCTTCGGTGAGCACAACGAGAGCTACAACATCAACGCCGATGTGGTGGCCGCCAAGCTGGCCACCGTGTTGCAGGCCGAGAAGCTGCTCATGCTCACCAACATCCGCGGCGTGCTCGACAAGGACGGCCAGTTGCTCACCGAACTCACTCCTCGGCAGATCGACGCCCTGGTGGAAGACGGCACCATCTCCGGCGGCATGATCCCCAAGATCGCCGGCGCGCTGGATGCGGCCAAGAGCGGTGTGAATGCGGTGCACATCATCGATGGCCGCGTGCCGCATGCGTTGCTGCTGGAGGTTTTGGGCAACGAGCCCTTCGGCACCATGATCCGGTCTCATTGATGAGGCCCCCACGCTCCCCCGTTGCGCGAGGTCCGCTGCCCCCCAGTGGGGCTGTTTCGCCTTGGGGCGGCCCGGCGGCGAAACGTTGACCCATGCGCCTGCTGCTCGTTGAAGACGACGTGATGGTGGCCAGCGGCATCAAGCTGGGGCTGTGCAACGCTGGGTACACGGTGGACTGGGTGCCCAGTGCCGAGCGCGCTGAGCGCGCGCTGGAGACCGACAGCTTTGACCTCGCCATCGTCGACATCGGCCTGCCCGGCATCGACGGGCTGGAGCTCACGCGGCGCCTGCGCACCGCGGGGCTGAAGATGCCGGTGCTCATACTCACCGCGCGCGATGCGCTGCACGACCGCGTGCAGGGTCTGGACCTTGGTGCCGACGACTACATGGTCAAACCCTTCGAATTGCCCGAGCTGCTGGCGCGCCTGCGCGCCCTGCTGCGGCGCTCGCAGGCCGCCACCTCCGCTGTGCTGGGCTTCGGCCCGCTGGAGATGGACACGGCGCTGCGCCGCATCACGCTCGCGGGCGAGCCGCTGGAGCTGGGCCCGCGCGAGTGGACGGTGCTTGAATACCTGCTGCTGCAGGCGCCCAAACCCGCCGCCAAAGACAAGCTGCTGCAGGCGCTCACCGGGTGGGACAAGGAGATCACGCCCAACACCATCGAGGTCTACATCTCCCGCCTGCGCGCCCGCCTGGAGCCAGCGGGCGTGTGCCTGCGCTCCATCCGGGGTTTCGGCTACCGGCTGGAAATGACCGTGGCCACTGGCGATGTGGCTTCGACCTGAAGGCAACCCCGCCCCCGGCATGATCTGGGGGCTGCAGCGGCGCCTGCTGGTGCTGCTGCTCATCACCATCGCGCTCATTGGAGCGGTCAGCGTGGCGTTCCATTTCCAGAGCGCTGGCACCGCCGCCCTGCAACAAGACCAACGCCTGCTGCGGCTGGTGCCCTTGCTGGCCGACTCGGTCGTGGTGATGGACATCGCTGCCCGTGGCCCGGCCTCGCTCGAGGAGCCGCTGCTCAGCGCCAACGATGTGCTCGACGCGCCCGCGCTTGCCCTGCTGCTGGCGCCACCGGTGGAAGAGTTTCTGCAGGAGCGCAAAGGCCTTTCAGCCTTTGGCGTGTTCGACGCCCAGGGTATCCAGCTCCTGGGTGAACGCTGGTTGCCCACCGTTCTTCCCGCTACCGAAGGTGCTGAATTCTTGAACGTGGTGGAAGGCGGCATCACCTACCGGGTCGTGGCACAGCGCACGCGCTCGTCAGCGGGAGATCTCATCGTGCTGCTCGCCGACGGGTCCGACGCGCAGCAGCACTGGGCCAGCTCTGTGCTCATGCGCGTGATGCTGCCCAATCTCGTTTTGTTTCTCGTGGCCGCTGGCGTGGTCACCTGGGGCGTGGCCCGAGCGCTGCGGCCTTTGATCGATCTCAAGCAGGCGGTGGAACGCCGCTCGCCGCGCGACCTCAGCCCCATCAGCGCAGAAACCGCACCGGTGGAGGTGCAGCCATTGGTGGATTCGCTCAACCGCCTGTTCGGCCTGGTCAACGCGCAGACCGAGGCGCAGCGGCGCTTTGTGGCCGACGCCGCACACCAGCTGCGCACACCGCTGGCCGGCCTGCAGTCGCAGGTGGAGGCCTGGGCCCAGGCTGCGCGCAGCCTCGGCGGGGACGACATGCTCAGCCTGCGCGCCGACCAGGTGCTGAAGCTGCGAGATGCCACGCGCCGCACCTCGCAACTGGCCAACCAGCTGCTGGCCCTGTCCCGGGTCGACGCCATGGGCGGGGATGCGCTGGCCCTGCAGCAGGTCGACCTGGCCGAACTGTGCGAAAACATCCTTGGCCTCTACCTCGATGCCGCCAGCAGCAAGCAGATGGACCTGGGGCTGGATACCGAGCCCGCCCAGACACTCGGCCACGCCTGGCTGTTGCGCGAACTGTTGATCAACCTGGTGGACAACGCGGTGAAGTACACCCCGGCGGGCGGGCGCATCACCCTGCGCTGTGGCAGCGGACCCAAGCTCCAGGTCGAGCGGGTCTGGATCGAGGTGGAAGACGACGGGCCGGGCATTCCGGATGACGAGCGCCTGCGTGTGTTGCAGCGCTTTTACCGCGTGCCCGGCACGGCTGGCGAGGGCAACGGGCTGGGCCTGGCGATCGCCGACGAGATCGCGCGGGTGCACGGCACGCATCTGCTCCTTGACCACGGCGCCGAAGACCGTGGCCTGCGCGTTCGTGTGGTGCTGGATGCGATCGCCCACTGACATCCGGTACCCCGCCCCGGTTGGGTGTCTTGCTGACCGGTGGTGTGCGAAAATTCGTAACAGAACAACACCTCGGGCCGGCACCGAGGCCACCAGCACCCGTCAGCTCACACCGATCGGACCGCCTGCCCATGACCTCCAATGTTCCCGAGTCCCCATCGCCGGAAGACGCCGCCGCGCTCGAGGCCGCCAGCGTGATCGAAGCTGCGGCCCACGCCGACAACGGCGGGCGCAAACGACCCAAGCCCGGCGAGCGCCGCGTGCAGATCCTCGAAGCGCTGGCCACCATGCTGGAGCAGCCCGGTGCCGAGCGCATCACCACCGCCGGCCTGGCGGCACGGCTTGAAGTGAGCGAAGCCGCTCTCTACCGTCACTTCGCGAGCAAGGCCCAGATGTTCGAAGGCCTGATCGAATTCATCGAACAATCGGTTTTCGGGTTGGTCAATCAATTGGGCGAACGCGAACCCGACGCCAACTCGCGCTGCCGCAAGCTCGTCACGCTGCTGCTGCAGTTCGGCGAGAAGAACCCCGGCATGACGCGTGTGATGGTGGGCGACGCCCTGGTGTTTGAAAACGAGCGTTTGCAACAGCGCATGAACCTGTTTTTCGACAAGATCGAATCGGTGCTGCGCCAGAACCTGCGCGAAGCAGCCGTGGTCGCAGGTGTGGCCACTCCCACGGTGGACGCGCAGGCCGATGCGTCTGTGGTCACCGCTTTCTGCGTGGGCCGTTTGCAGCGGTTTGCGCGCAGCGGCTTCAAGCGGGTGCCCAGCGAAAACCTTGAACACAGCCTGGCCCTGCTGCTGCCGGTGACGCGGCTCTGATCAAACACATCCCGCTCCCCGTGCCCTGGGTGCCGGTACACCTGGGCGCAGGTT
Organism: Burkholderiales bacterium; assembly: GCA_038213545.1. Classification (GTDB taxonomy): domain Bacteria; phylum Pseudomonadota; class Gammaproteobacteria; order Burkholderiales; family Burkholderiaceae_C; genus Hydrogenophaga. The sequence goes on along the minus strand of JBBQSX010000020.1, from coordinate 196 downwards.
TGTCGATCTGCCTGCACTCCTCGGGCGCAGCCTTCCTCCCCGACCACAGCGCCTTGCTGGTGGCCGACGTGCACCTGGGCAAGGCCGCGAGCTTTCGCCGCCTGGGCGTGCCGGTGCCTTCCGGCTCCACCGTCACCACGCTCAACACCTTGAGTGACGCACTCGCTTCACTGGGCGACACGCCGGTGCGGCACCT
>JBBQSX010000019.1:0-30373 GCA_038213545.1 Burkholderiales bacterium | reverse complement strand
CGCCTTGGCGATCGAGGTCTGGTATTGGCGGGCGAGGTTGTCGGTGGACTCCCCGGTTTGCTCCTGCAGCAGGCTCACGAAGCTGGCGATGTGGCGAAGCGGCGCGCGCAGGTCGTGCGAGACCATGTGCGAAAACACGTCCAGATCCTTGTTGGCCGCCACCAGCTGCTGCGTGCGTTCGGCCACACGTTTTTCCAGTTCGCGGTTGAGGTCGTTCATCACATCCTCAAGGCTCTTTGCCGCGGTCATGTCGCGAGTGATGCTGGAGAGGCCCTGCAACTCGCCGGCTTCGTTGCGCAGCGCAGTGAGCACGGTGTGAGCCCAGAAGCGCGAACCATCCTCGCGCAGGCGCCAGCCGCGCGATTCCCATTGCCCGTGCTCCTTGGCCAGGCGCAGCACCTGACTGGGCTCGACCTCGTCCTCACCCGCGTTGTCGCCGCACATGAGCGTCTCGTACGACTGGCCCACGATCTGTGAGCGCTGGTGCCCGTGCAGACGCTGGGCGCTCTCGGTCCAGTCGGTCACCGCGCCGGTCTCGTCCACAAAATAAATGCAGTAGTCCTGGATCGCATCAACCATCAGGCGGTAGCGCTGCTCGCTGGCGAACAGCTCCTCGGAGCGCTCGCGAACCCGGTCTTCCAGGTCCTGGTTGGCGTGCAACACAAACTCTTCGGTGCGCCGACGCTCGGTGATGTCGTGCAGCTCGATGAACAGACCTTCGATTTCGCCGTTCTGCACATCGGGGAGGTAGTGGATCTCGAAGTAGTTGCGCCCGCCATCGGCGGCGGTGCGTTCGGCTTCGAAGTTTTGCGCCTGCCCGCCCAGCGTGGCCAGCACGCGCGGCATGATCTCGGGCAAGACTTCGGGCCGCACGACCTCGCTGAGGTGCGATCCGACCATGTCTTTGGGCTCCTTGGCGTAGCGTTGGGCGTGTGCGGCGTTCGCAAAACGGCAAATCAGGTTCTTGTCGTAGTAGGCCAGGCGGGCCGGGATGCGGTCGGTGATGCTTCGCAGGATGGCGTCTTGCGGCGCGTCGGCGGTGTGGCTGGCCGGCACGCTACCCAGGTCGGTCACCATGGTGCTGGTGTGCAGGAAGCGGCCTTCGGCGTCGTAGACGGCGGTGGACGTGAGCCGGGCTTGCAGAATGTCACCGTTGGCGCGGCACAGCGACAGCGTCAGTGGTTCGGTGCGCCCGCTGATCAGCAGTTGCTCCACATGCATGGACGCCGGGGCGCGCGAGGTGGGTGCGGTCAGATCGGTGAGCTTCCTGAACATCACCACCTCGTCGCGGTCCGCGCCCAGCCAGTCCAGCAAGGTCTGGTTGATGTTGACGCAACGCAGCTCGGTGTCCAGGGCCAGCAGGCCGCAAGGTGCGTTGTCATACAGGGCGCGTGCGGCGCTCAAGGCGGCCAGCAGTTCGTCGGTGATGGGTGCCAGCTGCTGCTCAGTGGTCGGTGCAGAGGTGTCCATGGGGAAGGCTCCAGGTCGGTTCGGATCGGGGCAAAACATTGCTCTTGCTTCCTTATCGGTCGCTGGTGGCAAAAATTCAGCCGGGTCCGATCACCGGAATGCGGGGTGAACCGGGGGTGTCTCTGGCGAAAAAAAGCCCCGGGGCTTGCGCACCGGGGCATCTGCCTTGATTCGTAAGTGAATGCTTACAGGCCTGCAGCCTTCTTCAGGGTGGCGGCGCGATCGGTGCGCTCCCAGACGAACTCGGGCTCTTCGCGACCAAAGTGGCCATAGGCCGCAGTCTTGGTGTAGATCGGGCGCAGCAGATCCAGCATCTGGATGATGCCCTTGGGACGCAGATCAAAGTATTCGTTCACCAGCGCTGCGATTTGCTCGTCGGGAATCACGCCGGTGCCTTCCGTGTAAACCGTCACGTTCATCGGGCGGGCCACACCGATGGCGTAAGCCACCTGGATCTGGCACTGCTTGGCCAGGCCAGCGGCGACGATGTTCTTGGCGACGTAGCGCGCAGCATAGGCGGCTGAGCGGTCCACCTTGCTGGGGTCCTTGCCCGAGAAAGCCCCACCGCCGTGCGGGCAGGCGCCGCCGTAGGTGTCCACGATGATCTTGCGACCGGTCAGGCCGCAGTCGCCCTGCGGGCCGCCGATGACGAAGCGCCCGGTGGGATTGATCAGGAACTTGGTGTCTTTCAGCCACTCTTTGGGCAGCACCGGCTTGATGATCTCCTCGATGATGGCTTCATTGAACGAGGCCTTCATCTTGGTGGGCGTCTCGCTCTGGTCGGGGCTGTGCTGGGTGGACAGCACCACGGTGTCGATGCTGTGCGGCTTGCCGTCCACATAGCGCATGGTGACCTGGCTCTTGGCATCGGGGCGCAGGAAAGGCAGGCGGCCGTCCTTGCGCAGCTGGGCCTGGCGCTCCACGAGGCGGTGCGCGTAGTAAATGGGCGCTGGCATCAGCTCGGGCGTCTCGTCGCAGGCGTAACCAAACATCAGTCCCTGGTCGCCGGCACCAATATTGAGGTGGTCGTCGCTGGCATGGTCCACGCCCTGTGCGATGTCATTGCTTTGCTTGTCATAAGCCACAAGCACCGCGCACCCCTTGTAGTCAATGCCGTACTCGGTGTTGTCGTAGCCGATGCGCTTCAAGGTGTCGCGCGCCACCTGGATGTAGTCAACGTGTGCGTTGGTCGTGATCTCGCCAGCCAGCACCACCAGGCCGGTGTTGCAAAGTGTCTCGGCGGCCACGCGGCTGCGTGGGTCTTGCGTGAAGATTGCGTCCAGGATCGCATCGGAAATCTGGTCGGCGACCTTGTCGGGGTGGCCTTCAGAGACGGATTCGGAGGTGAAAAGAAAATCGTTCGCCATGGTTAAACTCCAAGTTGGTTGATCGGCGTTGCCGGTCTGTCAGAGTTCGGCGAACGCTTTAGCGGAATTTATGAATCGCCCCGCAATTAGTTCAGTAACTCGGCGATGGGCGAATTCTAGACCAAGGCCCTTGTCCCGCCCGACCCCCGCACCACTCGCGACGGGGGTCATGTTCCTCTCACCTCCTTGGCCTCGTTAGTCCACTTCCTCTTCCGTGCCCTGAGCGTGTTGCCGCTACCCGCGTTGCATGGGCTGGGCTGGTTGCTGGGTTGGGCCAGCTTTCTGCTGTCGGGCCGCTACCGCCGCCGCCTGCTGGCCCATGCGAAGCAAGCCGGGTATTCCACCGCGGTGGCGCTGAGTTCGGTGGGTGAGGCTGGCAAGCTGGTGGCCGAACTGCCGAGGCTGTGGCTGGGTCGTCCTGTGCGTGTGGTCTGGGAAGGTGCGGCGCACATCGAGGCTGCGCAGGCGAGCGGCGCAGGTGTGCTGTTTCTCACCCCGCACATGGGCTGCTTCGAAATCACGGCGCAGGCCTACGCCCGGCGCTTCGGTGCGCAGCATCCCATGACGGTGCTGTTTCGCCCGGCGCGCCAGGCGGCGCTGCGTGAATTGGTGGCGCTCTCCCGGCGACGCCCGGGCCTGCACACCGCACCCACCACGCTGGCGGGTGTCAAGCAACTCATCAAGGCACTGAAGGCGGGCGATGCCGTGGGCTTGTTGCCCGATCAGGTGCCGCCCGAGGGGCAGGGCGTGTGGGCGCCGTTCTTCGGGCGCGACGCCTACACCATGACGCTCTCGGCGCGGCTTGCCCAGGCAGGCCACACGCAGGTGCTGGTGAGCTGGGGTGAGCGGTTGAACTGGGGTCGGGGCTTTCGGGTGCACGTGCGACCGTTGGGCTCGCTTGATGGCGACCCTGCGGTGGCCGCGCGACAGATCAACCAGGCGATGGAAACGCTGGTGCGAGAATGCCCGGCCCAGTACCTGTGGTCTTACGACCGCTACAAGAATCCACCGCCATCGCGCTGATGTCCGATCCCATTCCCGTCTCCGCCCACCAGTTGCCGCCCGGCGGCATCGCCAACCGGCTGGGCGTGGTGTTCATGCGGCTGCTGGCGAGCCTGCCCTTGTCCTGGGTGCGCGCATTGGGCTGGATGCTCGGCCATGCGTTGCATCTGGTCGCTGCGCGTCGCCGGCGCATCGCGCTCACCAACTGGAGCCTGTGTTTCCCCGAGCAGAGCGCTGCCGAGCGCCATCACGCTGTGCGCCAGCATTTTGTGTTTTTTGCTCAAGCCTGGCTGGACCGCAGCTGGCTGTGGGAGGCCAGCGACGCGACCGTGCGCAGCCGCCTCAAGCTCACCGGCGATCTGCAGGCACTCGCCGGCAACGAGCCCACGGTGCTGTTTGCGCCGCATTTCGTTGGCATGGACGCCGGCTGGACCGCGCTGACCGCGCACCTGGAGCGCCGCTTCTGCGGCATCTACGCCGAGCAGCTCAATGCCGATGTGGACCGCTGGATGTCGAAAGGCCGCCAGCGTTTCGGCGAACCCCACATCGTGGCCATGCGCCAGGGCCTCAAACCGCTGGTGGCCGCTCTGCGCCAGGGTCTGCCGATGTACCTGCTGCCCGACATGGACTACGGCACGCGCGACTCGGTCTTCGTGCCGTTTTTCGGCGTGCAGACCGCCACCATCACCTCACTGTCGCGCTTTGCGCGCTTGGCCCGGGCGCGGGTGGTGCCGGTGGTCAGCCGATTGACGAAGGAGGGTTACGAGGTGACGGTGCATTCGCCCTGGGCCAACTACCCCACAGGTGAAGTGGAAGCCGACACGGCCATGATGAATACTTGTCTGGAAGGTTTCATTCGCGCCACACCCGAGCAGTACTACTGGGTGCACAAGCGCTTCAAGACGCGGCCCGAGGGCGAGCCCTCGTTCTACGCTGGTCTCTGAGCACAAGCGCTCACGCTGGCAGGAAGTTGCCGATCAGCGACGCCACCTGTCTTGGTTGCTCGTGCACGATCCAGTGCGTGGCGTCCGGCACACGCTCAATGCGCAGGTCGGGCACAAAGCCATCCAGCCCGCGCAGCAATGCCTCGGGCAGAGCGGTGTCGCCCAGCCCCCAGACGACCAGCGTGGGCACGTTCACCGTGACGCGTTCGCTCGGCAACTGCACGGCTGCCGCGCCAGGATCGTTGGCGGTGGGTGGTCGCAGCGGCGAGGCTGCGTAGTAAGCGCAGGGCCCGTGCAGGCCAAGGCTCCAGACCCCTCGGTAGCGTTTACGCGTGGCTTCGTCCAGCCAGGCCAGGGGGCCACTGTCGGCTGCCATGTTGGTGAAGAAGGGCCACAGGCGCGCGAAATCATTTTCTGCCAGCAGCGCAGGCGCGTCCGGGCGTGCGAGGAAGTTCATGTAGGCGCTGGACGCCTGCTGCTCGGGTGAGTTCGCCAGCTCGCGCTGAAAGGTGGCGGGGTGGGGCGCATTCACGATGGCGAGCCGTCGCATGGCCGCCGGATGCTGCGCAGCCACGCTCCAGGCCAGCGCACCGCCCCAGTCGTGCGCCACCAAACACGCGAGTTGCCCCGGCGTGGGGCTGTCCCGCGTGATGGCTTCGATGAGCGCGGTGAGGTCCTGCACCAGCGGCTTGGCACGGTAGGCCGCCACTTCGGTGGGGGCGCTGGAGTGCTCAAAGCCGCGCAGGTTGGGTGCCACGCAGCGGTAGCCCCCGTTCTCGGGCTGCGCAAAGTGTTCGAGCAGCGCGTCCCACACAAACGCGGCTTCGGGAAAGCCGTGCAGGAACAGGATCACAGGGCGACCACGCTGGCCCTCGGCCCGACAGCTCAGCGTGATGCCGTGCGGCAGGGCTTGTTGAAAGGTCTCGATCATGGCGGGCTGTCTCCTGGTGCCCGCACACGGTCAATCGAGTGCGGGGGGCTCGTCTTCGGGCTCGGGTTCGGCAATGGGCGCCGCCACCGGGGCGCTGGCATCGTGTGTCCAGTGCCAGAGCATCTGCGCCACCTCGTCCAGGCCCTTTTTCTTCAAGGCCGAAAAGAGTCTCGCCTCTCCGCCACCCGACTGCAGTCGCGCAATCGACAGCGCCTTTTGGGCTTCGGCGTGGTTGAGCTTGTCGGACTTGGTGAGCAACACCAGAAACTTCAGGCCTTCCTGGACGCGGGGGCGTATCACTTCGAGCAGGATGTCATCAAGCTCTGTCAGGCCCAGACGCGGGTCGATCAACAGCACCACGCCTTTGAGGTTTTCGCGTGTGAGCAGGTAGTTGCCCATGACGCGTTGCCAGCGCAACTTGGCCTCGCGCGGCACAGCCGCGTAGCCGTAGCCGGGCAGGTCGGCCAGCACCGCGTCGGTGACACCCTGCTTGCCGAGCGAGAACAGGTTGATGCTCTGCGTGCGCCCCGGCGTCTTGGACGCAAAGGCCAGTCGCTTTTGCTGCGTCAGGGTGTTGATGCAGGTGGACTTGCCTGCATTCGACCGACCGACAAAGGCCACTTCGGGCACCGTGAGCGTTGGAAGGTGTTCGAGTTGCGGGGCGGTGGTGAGGAACCGGGCGGTGTGCAACCACCCGTGTGCTTGTCTGATGTCCGGGTTGAGCGGATCGGCGGGTTTTCCAGCGTTGGGTGTCCGGGCTTGGGGGCTTTTGGCGTCTGCAGACGGAAAAGCAGGGGTATTGGCTGGAGTGTGGTTCTGGGTCATTAAGGGAGTTTCCCGAGAGCGCATTGTAAAATCGAACGGCTGTATTCAGAAAGATAGCGAAATTCTTCAACCTGAACGCGTCGCTCGCGACGCCCGCCCCGTCATGAAATTGCCTGTTTCCCTTTTTTGCGCCGCCGCAGCTGTGGCTTTGTCGTTCAGTGTTCAGGCGCAGTCGGTCAAGCCCGATCTCGCCAAAGGCGCGGCACTGTTCGGTGGTGCCTGCGTGGCCTGCCATGCTGCAGATGGCAACTCCACCACGCCGGCCAACCCCAAACTGGCTCAGCAGCACCCTGAATACCTGATCAAGCAGCTGCACGAGTTCAAGTCCGGCAAGCTCAACAACGCGATCATGGCGGGCTTCTCTGCCGCCCTGTCCGACGACGATATGCGCAACATCGGCTTTTGGCTCGCGTCCCAGAAAGCCACCCCCGGCGCTTCAACCGACAAGGACCTCGTGAGCCTGGGTGAGCGCATCTACCGCGGCGGCATTCCCGACCGTCAAATTGCTGCCTGCGCTGGCTGCCACAGCCCGAATGGCGCCGGCATCCCTGCGCAGTACCCGCGCCTGTCGGGTCAGCACGCCGAGTACACCGAAACCCAGCTCAAGCATTTCCGCGATGGCACGCGAGCCAACAACGTCCAGATGACCGGCGTGGCCGCCAAGATGAACGACCGCGAGATCAAGGCAGTGGCCGACTACATCGCCGGTTTGCGCTGACCATCCGCCCAAGGGCCTTGGCCTTGGGTTGTTGCCGGGATATAAGCGATCGTTAATATTTGACGGCACAATGCAATAGTGGCTCCCGGCGTTGAACCGCCAGCAAAAAACAGCATCACAACAGGGCGTGTTCCGGGTTCACCGGAGCCGCCCTTTTTGTTGAACCGTTCTCTCCTCTGCTCCATGACTGTTTCCACCCAAGGCCTGCACATCCGCACCCGCTCGCGCATCGTCAGCGAGACGGTGGAGTTGTTGTCGTCGATGCGGTTTTCGATCTCGCTGCTCACAGTCATCTGCATCGCCTCGGTGATCGGTACGGTGGTCAAGCAGCACGAGCCGTTCAACAATTACGTCAATCAGTTTGGGCCTTTCTGGGCTGACGTCTTTTCCAGCGCCAACCTGACCTCGGTATACAGCGCGTGGTGGTTTCTGCTGATTCTGGCCTTCCTGGTGGTCAGCACCAGCCTGTGCATCGCCCGCAACACGCCCAAGATCCTGACCGACTTCAAGGTCTACAAGGAAAACATCCGCGAGCAGAGCTTGAAGGCGTTTCCACACCGCGCTGAAAATGCGCTGAGCGAGACACCGCAGGCAGCAGCCAACCGCATCGGTCAAACGCTGCTGGGCTCGGGCTGGAAGGTCAAGCTGCAGTCGCGCGACACGCCCGTCGGGCAAGGCTGGATGGTGGCGGCCAAGACGGGCGCAGCCAACAAGATCGGGTACATAGCGGCCCACAGCGCCATCGTGCTGGTCTGCATTGGTGGCCTGCTGGACGGCGACCTGATGGTGCGGGCCCAGACCTGGTTCAACGGCAAATCGGCGTTCACCGGTGGCGGGCTGATTGCCGATGTGCCGGCGCAACACCGACTTTCGTCCAGCAACCCGACCTTCCGCGCCAACCTGCTGGTGACCGAGGGCACGTCCGCCAGCACGGCCATTCTGGCTCAGCCCACCGGCGTGTTGCTGCAAGACCTGCCGTTCTCGGTCGAGCTGAAGAAATTCATCGTCGAGTACTACGACACCGGCATGCCCAAGCTGTTCGCCAGCGACATCGTGATCACCGATTTCGAGACCGGCGAAAAGAAGGAAGCGCGCGTGGAGGTGAACCACCCGGCGAGCCACCGCGGCATCAACATCTACCAGTCGAGCTTTGACGACGGCGGCTCGCGCGTGAAGCTGCAGGCCGTGCCGCTGAACCGGCCCACGCGCCCCTTCGAGATTGAAGGCACCATCGGTGGTTCGAGCGCTTTGAGCAACGGTGACGACAAGCTGATGCTGGAGTTCACCGGCCTGCGCACCATCAACGTGGAAAACTTTGCCGGTGTGAACCCGGCGGACGGCGTGGATGTGCGCAAGGTTGACCTGCGCAGCTCGATCGAAAGCCGCCTGGGCAGTGGTCACAAGACCACCACCGAAAAAACCCTGCGCAACGTGGGCCCGAGCATCACCTACAAGCTGCGCGACTCGGCCGGCCAGGCGGTGGAATACCACAATTACATGCTGCCGATGGAAATCGAGGGCGCGCGCATGTACCTGCTGGGTCTGCGGGAGACGCCTTCCGAGCCGTTCCGCTACCTGCGCATTCCGGTGGACGAGAACGACAGCATGGACGGCTTCGTGCGCTTGCGCGCCGCGCTCGACGACCCGCAGATGCGCGAACTCGCGGTGCGCCGCTACGCCTTGTCGTCGGTGGAAGACGGGCGCCCGGAGCTGGCCGAAGCCCTGGTGGCCTCGGCCACGCGCGCACTCGCCTTGTTCGCCGGAACCGAGCCTGCTGCTCAAATCACGGTCGCGACTGCGGTGAACGGCGCGGCCACCACCAAGCCGCTGGTGCAGGGTGGCTTGCAGGCCGTGTCGAGTTTCCTCGAGAACAATGTGCCGCAGGCCGAGCGCGAGCGTGCCAGCGAGGTCCTGGTGCGCATCCTGAACGGCACACTGTTCGAGCTGCTGCAGATCAGCCGCGAGCGTGCTGGTCTCGCGCCGGTGGAGCGCAACGACGCCACCCAACAGTTCATGACGCAGGCTGTGATCAGCCTGAGCGACACGTTCTTCTATCCTGCGCCCATGACGTTCCAGCTCAAGGACTTCACGCATGTGCAGGCCAGCGTGTTTCAGGTCGCGCGCGCGCCGGGTCAGAGCATCGTCTACCTTGGCTGCCTGCTGCTGATCGTGGGCGTGTTCGCCATGCTCTATGTGCGCGAGCGCCGCCTGTGGGTTTGGCTTGCGCCGTCGGCCGACCAATCATCCACCGCCACCATGGCCCTGTCGTCCAACCGCAAGACGATGGAAGCCGACCGTGAATTTGAAGTTTTGAAGACCCAGTTGTTGAAGGTGCCAGCATGAATACCGCCACAGCGAACCAGACCATTGAACTGAAAAAAGACCGGGGTGGCCAAGGCCTCGAGCCCAGCTACTTCGCGCGCCGCAATGTGTGGGATTGGCTGTTTGCCGCGCTGGTCGTGGCCGGCACGGCCATCGCCTTTGCGCTGTACGGCGCGTCCATGGACGGGTACGAAAAGGCCATCCTGGCGGGCACCGCCCCGTCCTTGATCTGGCTCGGCTGGTTCTGGCGGCCGCTGCGAGCCTTGTCGGTGACGGTGGCGGCGTTTGCGCTGCTGGCGATCTGGCTGTACCAGACACCTGCGGGCTCCGCCGATCTTGCGCGCGCCGACCAGATGTTCATGCTGAAGTACTTCATCTCCAGCCAATCGGCGATTCTGTGGATGAGCATGTTGTTCTTCATGAGCACCGCGTTTTACTGGATGGGCATGTTCACCCGCGCCGGTGACACCTTTGAGCTGCTGGGTTCGCGCCTGGCCTGGGTGGCCGTGACGCTGGCTCTCATCGGCACCATGGTGCGCTGGTACGAAAGCCACCAGATCGGCCCGGACATCGGCCACATCCCGGTGAGCAATCTCTATGAAGTGTTCGTGTTGTTCTGCTGGATGACCGCCGCTTTCTATCTGTATTACGAAGACCAGTACAAAACCCGCCGCATGGGGGCGTTCGTCATGCTGGTGGTGAGTGCAGCTGTGGGCTTCCTGCTCTGGTACACGGTGATTCGCGAAGCGCATGAAATCCAGCCGCTGGTGCCCGCGCTTCAAAGCTGGTGGATGAAGCTGCACGTGCCCGCCAACTTCATCGGTTACGGCACCTTCGCCATTGCCGCCATGCTGGCCTTTGCCTACCTCATCAAGCAGAGCGCCAACGAAACCCGCTGGTACAAGCTCGCGCCCCTCTGGATTCTGGGTCTGGTGCTGTGTCTGGAGCCCATCGTGTTCCGCCAGTCGGCGACTGAGAAGGGTGGCAGCTACTGGTTCGTGTACTTCGGTGTGTCGGCCCTCATCGTGGCGGCCATCATGTTCGGCCGCAAGCGCATCGCCGAGCGCCTGCCCAGCTTCGAGGTATTGGACGACGTGATGTACAAGGCCATCGCAGTGGGCTTCGCGTTCTTCACCATCGCCACCGTGCTGGGTGCCCTGTGGGCGGCCGAGGCCTGGGGTGGCTACTGGAGCTGGGACCCGAAGGAAACCTGGGCGCTGATCGTCTGGCTGAACTACGCGGCCTGGTTGCACATGCGCCTCATGAAGGGCCTGCGCGGCACTGTGGCGGCCTGGTGGGCGCTGGTGGGTCTGGCGGTCACGACCTTCGCGTTTCTCGGCGTGAACATGTTCCTGTCAGGCCTGCACAGCTACGGCGAGCTCTGATCGCTGCGGTGGGGTCAAGCGGGCGGGTCAACGCGGCCCGCCCCGGAACTTTGTAAGAATTGGGGTTGTCCGACGACTCACGGCAAGTCTTGCGCGGCATCTTCTGCGCGGGGCGTTGCACAGCCAGGATCGCCCCATGCTCATCCGCACTGCCCAAGACGGCTTCAACCACCCTTTTCCCAGTGAAATCACGGCCAAGGCGGCCTACCAGAACCGCCGGCAATGGCTGCAGCGAACCGCGCTCACGGTGACTGCCTTGGGTGGCGCGGCTTCTATCGCCACAACAGACGTCTGGGCACAGTCCGCCGGCCCAACGCCCCGCCCGGGCAAGCTGCTGCCGCTGCCCGGGAAGGCCTCCAGCGTGCCAGGTGCTTCCACGGTGGAGAAGCTGACCTCGTACGACGACGCCAGCACCTACAACAACTACTACGAGTTCAGCACCGACAAGGCCGATCCGGCGGTGTATGCCAAGTCGCTCAAGGCCCGTCCGTGGACGGTGGCTGTCGAGGGCCTGGTGAACAAGCCGGGTACCTTCGACCTCGACGCCTTGCTCAAACTCAGCCCCATGGAAGAGCGCATCTACCGCCTGCGCTGCGTCGAAGGCTGGTCGATGGTGGTTCCCTGGGTCGGGTATTCGATGGTCGAACTCATCAAACAAGTGCAGCCGCAGGGCAGCGCCAAGTTCGTGGAGTTCGTGACGCTGGCAGACAACAAGCAGATGCCCGGCTTGAATTCGAACGTGCTGGAGTGGCCGTACGTGGAGGGTCTGCGTCTGGATGAGGCCATGCACCCGCTCACCCTGCTGGCTTTCGGCATGTACGGCGAGGTGCTGCCCAACCAGAACGGCGCGCCGGTGCGCCTGGTCGTGCCCTGGAAATACGGCTTCAAGAGCGGCAAGAGCATCGTCAAGATCCGCTTCACCGACAAGGAGCCGCGCACCGCGTGGAACCGCGCCGCGCCGCAGGAGTATGGCTTCTATTCGAACGTGAACCCGCAGGTGTCCCACCCCCGCTGGAGCCAGGCGACCGAGCGCCGAATCGGCGAGGAGGGTGGTTTGTTTGCCAAGCGCCGCCAGACGCAGATGTTCAATGGATACGAGCCGCAGGTGGGTCAGCTTTATGCGGGCATGGATCTGCGCAAGTTTTTCTGATGGAGACCATCCGCGCACCGGGGCTGGTGGCTGGATCGCGGCCGGCGAGCTCGCGCATCAACCGCTGGCTGGGTCACCGCGCCGCCAAACCCATCGGCTTTGTGCTGGCCTTGCTGCCGTTTGCCTGGCTGGTCTGGGCGGCTTTCGCGAACCAGCTCGGTGCCAACCCCGCCGAAGCGCTGATCCGTTCGCTGGGCGATTGGACCATTCGTTTCCTCGTGCTGGTTCTGGTCATCACGCCACTGCGCACAGTGACGGGTTGGGTGGCGCTGGCGAGGTTGCGCCGCATGGTGGGGTTGTTCGTTTTTTTCTACGCCTGCATGCACCTGCTGGCTTACGCGTGGTTCGACATGGAGTTCAGCGTGCCGGGTATCGTTGACGATGTGATCAAGCGGCCATTCATCCTGGTTGGTTTCCTGGGCTGGCTGCTCTTGCTGGCGTTGGCTGCCACTTCTTTCAACCGCGCCATTCGCGCCATGGGCGCTCAGCGGTGGCAGATGCTGCACCGCTCGGTGTATGCGATTGCCGGGCTGGCGGTGCTGCACTTCTTCTGGATGCGCAGCGGCAAAAACGACTTTGCTGAAGTCGCGGTTTACGCGACGCTGTTTGCGGTGTTGCTGGGTTGGCGCCTCTGGAAGCGGCTCTCGAAACCGCGCGCTGCCTGAAGCAACAGCTCAGACGGGCGGCAGCGAGTTCTCCAGGCGCAGCTGATCGGCGGCCGACTCTCGCGCCCTGATCAGGGTGGCGAAGTTTCCATCCACCAGCACCTCAGCTGCCTTGCCGCGCGTGTTGTAGTTGCTGGCCATGCTCATGCAATAGGCGCCAGCCGACAGCACAGCCAGCAGATCACCCGCTTGTGCTGCAAGCGAGCGGTCGCGCCCCAGCCAATCGCCGCTCTCGCACACGGGGCCGACCACGTCCCAGGTGACAGGTTCTTCTGCTCGTGGAGTCACCTCAACGATCCGGTGGAAAGCTTGATACATCGCTGGCCGGGGCAGGTCGTTCATGGCTGCATCCACGATGAGGAAGTTCTTCTGCTCGCCTGGCTTTTGGTAGAGCACCTCGGTGAGGCAGACGCCCGAGTTGCCCACCAGCGAGCGCCCGGGCTCAAGGACGATCTTGCGGTCACCAAAGCCGCGTGCATCCAGGCGCTGCAGCAACTGCTGCCACAGCGCGTCGGCCTGGGGCGGCGTGTCGCCGTTGTAGTCGATGCCCAGGCCACCGCCAAAGTCGATGTGTTCGATGGCCACGCCGGCCGCTTCGATGGTTTCAACCAGATCGATCACCCGGTCCATCGCGTCCAGGTAGGGGCCAGTCTGCGTGATCTGCGAGCCGATATGGCAGTCGATACCCACGACGCGCAAGCCAGCGCAGGCAGCGGCATGGCGGTAAGTGGCTACCACGTCTTCGTGAGCGATGCCGAATTTGTTGCCCTTGAGACCGGTGGAAATGTAGGGGTGGGTTTGCGCGTCCACGTTGGGGTTCACGCGCACGCTCACGGGTGCGCGCAAGCCCATGCTGCGCGCAACCTCGTCCAGCACATCGAGCTCGGCGCGGCTCTCCACGTTGAAGCAGCCGATACCGACTTCCAATGCACGGCGCATCTCGGCGCGCGTTTTGCCCACGCCGGAAAAGATCACCTTGTCGGGTTGAACGCCTGCACCAAGGGCTCGCTCGAGTTCGCCGCCAGAGACGATGTCCAGCCCGCAGCCCGCGCGCACCAGCGTCTGCAGGATACCCAGCGTGGAATTGGCCTTCATGGCATAGCAGATCTGGTACGAACGCCCGGCCAACCCGCGTTGGTAGGCGGCCAGCGCCTCCAGCATGGAAGCGCGGCTGTACACGAAGAGCGGGGTACCGTACTTGGTGGCCAACTGTTTCAATGAAACGCCTTCCATCGCGAGATCACCCGCCTCGTACGAGATGAACGGTGGCAGGTTCAGGGAATGCTGGCCGGGCAGGGTGGTCATGCTGGGGATGAGTGTGCGGGTGAATCTTTTGAGCCGGCAGCGGATGTGTCCGCGTTGCAGGTCAGCGCTGCGCGGGGGTGTTCGACGGCGTCGGGATGGCTGAGGAGTTCGCACTGGCTGGCGCTGCGGTAGGCAGGTACAGAGGCCCTTTCTGACCACAAGCCGACAGCAACAGCAAGCTCAGCACCATGCCCACACCCCGCGTGCGTGAGGGGTGGCGGCCTAGAATGCGTGTCGTTCTCAACATGCAAGCATTGTAATGACCGACACCGAGTACCAAGACCTTGCGGAATCGCTGCTGCGGTCAATTGAGCTGGCGTGCGATCGCATCAACGATCAAACCAACGCCGATGTCGACAACCAGCGCGTGGGCGGCATGATCACAATGACGTTTGCCAACGGTAGCCAGATCATCGTCAACCTGCAAAAACCGCTGCAGGAAGTCTGGCTGGCGGCCCGAGCTGGCGGGTTCCACTACCGCCACGACGGCACCGCCTGGATGGACACCAAAGGCAAGGGGGAGTTTCTCGCCCACCTCTCGCGTTTCGCCTCGGAGCAATCCGGGCAGTCGCTGGACTTCAGTTCCTGAACAAGTCGAGGATGCCGCGCCTGTCGTCCACCGCAGGCGCAGCGGTGGGGGCGGCCTGAACGCTGGCGGGATCCGTCACCACCGGGGCCGCTGCGCCTGGCCAAGGGTCCTGCAAGCCCAGCCCTTGCACACCGTGGCCCGGGCCGAACTCTTCGTAGTACCACTCGCCGCCCACGTTGATCACGCCCGGCGGGGGCGTGTAGGGCGACACGGGAACATCCTTGAGCGCCTGTGACATGAACGAGATCCAGATCGGCAGGCTCAGGCCACCGCCGGTTTCGCGGCTACCGAGGTTGCGCGGCGTGTCGTAACCCACCCAGGCCGCAGCGACCAGCGTTGGCTGGTAGCCCACAAACCAGGCGTCCACCGAATCGTTGGTGGTGCCGGTCTTCCCAAACAAGTCCGTCCGTTTCAAAGTGGCCTGCGCGCGCGCCGCCGTACCCGAGCGGGTGATTTCCTGCAGCAGGCTGGTCATGATGAACGCAGTGCGCGGTTCGATGACACGTTGTGCGTCATCGAGCTGCGCCTCGGGCGCCTCAAAGAGCATCTTGCCCTTGTGATCGGCAACCCGCGTGATCAGTGTGGGCGCCACGCGGTAGCCGCCATTGGCGAACACACCATAGCCCACTGCCATCTGCATCGGCGTGACAGAGCCTGCACCCAGCGCCATGGTGAGATAGGGCGGGTGCTTGTCGATGTCAAAACCAAAACGCCCGACCCACTGTTGTGCGCTCTGCGTACCCACCAGTTGCAACACGCGGATCGAGACCATGTTCTTGGACTTTGCCAACGCGCGGCGTACCGACATCGGCCCTTCGAACTGGCCGTCATAGTTCTTCGGTTCCCAGGGTTTGCCACCGGTGGCATCGGCGCTGTAGAAGAGCGGTGCATCGTTGACGATCGTCATCGGTGTGAGCCCCTTCTCAAGTGCTGCCGAATAGATGAAGGGCTTGAAGCTGGAGCCCGGCTGGCGCCAGGCTTGTGTCACATGGTTGAACTTGCTCTTCTGGAAATCAAAACCTCCTACCAGCGCGATCACCTTGCCCGTGCGCGGGTCCATGGCAACAAAGGCCGATTCCACTTCTGGCAATTGCGTGATGCGCCAGGTGTTGTTGGCGGTCTGCACCACCCGGATCACCGCACCAGGCCTGATCTTGACGTTGGGCCCCGCCTTGTCCGACAGTCCGGACTGCACCGGCTTGAGTCCCTCGCCGGTGATTTCGAAAGGTTCGCCGTCTTGCCGCACAGCCAGCACCCGCCGAGGTCCTGCTTCAAGCACCACAGCCGAGAGCAGGTCGTCGTTGTCGGGTCGCTCTGCCAGCGCGTCGTCAACCGCTTCGTTCAACGCTGCCTTGTCACTCGGAAGATCAATGAACAGTTCGGGGCCACGATAGAACTGACGGCGTTCGTATTCCAGAACGCCCTGGCGCACTGCCCGGTAAGCGGCCTCCTGTTCAGCGGCCTTGAGGGACGTAGTGACCACCAGTCCACGTGTGTAGGCCTCTTCGCCGTATTGCGTCACGATCGACTGGCGAACCATCTCGGCCACGAATTCGGCGTGCACCTGTGCGACGTTGCCCATGGGTCGCAACCTGAGCTCTTCGGACTTTGCTTCTTCGGCCTGCGCGGAAGTGATGAAGCCGTTTTCCAGCATGCGATCGATGATGTGCAACTGGCGAGCGCGGGCCCGGCGGGGGTTTCTGACCGGGTTGTAGGCCGATGGCGCTTGTGGCAGGCCGGCGAGCATGGCGGCTTCGGCAATGGTCACGTCTTTGAGCGCCTTGCCGAAGTAAACCTGTGCAGCCGACGAGAAACCGTATGCCCGTTGGCCCAGGAAAATCTGATTCATGTAGATTTCGAGAATCTGCTCCTTGGTGAGCATGTGCTCCAGCTTGAAGGTCAGCAGCACTTCGTAAATCTTGCGTGTGTAGCTCTTCTCGGCAGACAGATACACATTGCGCGCTACCTGCATGGTGATGGTCGAGGCGCCCTGGCTCTTGGCTTGCCGCAGGTTGGCGAGCGCGGCCCGGATCATGCCGCGGTAGTCCACCCCGTTGTGTTCGAAAAAACGAGCATCCTCAATGGCCAAGACCGCGTTCTTCATCACCTCCGGGATTTCATTGATCGTGAGCAGGTTGCGGCGCTCCTCGCCGAACTCGCCGATCAGCTGACCCTCCACCGTCAGTACACGCAAGGGCAACTTGGGACGGTAGTCCGCGAGCCCAGCCACATCGGGCAAATTTGGATAGGCCACCGCCAGAGCAATGCCCACAGCCATCAGCACGCTTACAACACCTGCCGCCGCCAGTCCGGCTACAGCCACCACCAAGCGTCCCATCCAGATCAGTGCTCTGTGGCCCGCAGATACTGACTCGGAGGTTGTCGAAGGGGTGGGGATATCTTGGTTGGGCATGCAGTCGATCAGGGCCTCGGGCCCCAATTATAAAAATGGCGCTCAGTGGCTTGAGCCAGCGTCGCCAACATATTGTGAGTGGTTGTGCGGCT
This sequence comes from Burkholderiales bacterium, assembly GCA_038213545.1. Classification (GTDB taxonomy): domain Bacteria; phylum Pseudomonadota; class Gammaproteobacteria; order Burkholderiales; family Burkholderiaceae_C; genus Hydrogenophaga. The sequence continues at coordinate 13,195 of JBBQSX010000019.1, read as the reverse complement.
TGCTGCGCAGAGGTTGATGACGGGCGGGCAAGCGGGTTTATCCACGTGTGGTTTTGACAACGTTTCCAGTTGTCTCAAGGGCAATTTTTCTTTGCTGGACAAAGAGCTTGCTGCTAGCATTCAAGTGAATTCTTAAGTCTGGTGTCCATGGGCGCCATCATATCGGGGGGTCATCTTGATCTCATTGGGGTCGTTATTCAGCCGGGAACCGGCGCCCATGTTGGGCATTGACGTGAGCTCGTCCAGCGTCAAGCTGGTTGAGCTTTCCCGCAACCGATCCGGTGATCTGGTGTTGGAGCGCTGCGCCATGGAGCCACTGGAGCGCGGCTGGATCACCGATGGCAACATCGAAAAATTCGACGAAGTTGCCGAAGCTGTGCGCCGCGTGGTTCGCAAGAGCGGGAGCAAGACCAAGAATGTCGCGCTGGCGCTCCCGGCGTCGGCCGTCATCACCAAAAAAATCATCCTCCCCGGAGGCTTGTCCGACAAGGAGCTGGAGGCCCAGGTTGAATCGGAAGCCAACCAGTACATCCCTTTCTCGCTCGACGAAGTGAGTCTGGACTTCTGCGTGATCGGGCCCAGCGCCAACTCGGTCGGCGATGTGGAAGTATTGATAGCCGCCTCTCGCAAGGAAAAAGTATCGGATCGCCAAGGTCTTGCAGAGGCCGCCGGTCTCAAGCCGGTGGTGATGGATGTCGAGTCCTACGCCTCCCGCATGGCTGCCAGCCGCGTGATCGAGACACTGCCCAATCAAGGCATCGATTCCCTCGTGGCCCTTTTTGAAGTCGGCGCCCTGACCACCAGCATGCAGGTTATGCGCAACGACGACGTGCTTTACGAGCGAGATCAAGCTTTTGGCGGCGCGCAGTTGACGCAATTGATCGTTCGCCAATACGGGTTCTCTGCCGACGAAGCGGAAGCCAAAAAGCGCTCCGGGGATCTTCCTGATGACTACCGTTCGGCTGTACTCGACCCGTTCATCGAAAGCATGGCTCAAGAAGTGGGCAGGGCGCTGCAGTTCTTCTTCACCAGCACGCCGTACAACAAGGTCGACCACATTTTGTTGGCTGGCGGAAGCGCTGCCCTGCCCGGATTGACCGAGGCAGTCACGCACCAGACTTCGTTTGCCTGCATGGTCATCAACCCGTTTGACGCCATGGAAATGGCGTCTTCTATCCAGGCCCGCAAGATCTCGCGGGAAGCACCTTCCTATCTGACCTCCACCGGGTTGGCCTTGCGGAGGTTCTATCAATGATCTTGATCAACCTGCTGCCTCATCGCGAGGCTGCCCGCAAGCGGCAAAAAGAACAGTTCTTCACCCAGCTCGGTCTGTCCGCGCTGCTCGGCGGCATCATTTGCGGCGCTGTGTTCACGTGGTACCAAGGGCAGATTTCAGCGCAACAAGGCCGCAATGCCTTTCTGCAGGCCGAGATCACCCGCCTGGAGGCCGAGATCAAGGACATCGCTGGTTTGCAGCGGGAGATCGCCTCGCTGCGCGCCCGTCAGAGTGCAGTGGAGGATCTTCAGGGCGACCGCAACATCCCGGTGCACTTGCTTGACGAATTGGTCGTCCAGTTGCCTGATGGCATTTATCTCAAGTCGATGAAGCAAGAAGGTCAAAGCGTGTTGCTGACCGGTGTGGCCCAGTCTCAGGAGCGGGTGTCCGACTTGCTGCGCAACCTGGCCAACAACAGTGATTGGCTGACCAAGCCCGAGTTGATTGAAATCGTGTCGTCGAGTGTCGCAGTGACTGCCCGTGACCAACGTCGCGTGTTCAATTTTTCCATGCGCATTTCGCTCAAACGCCCCTCCGCCACCGGTGGTGCTCCCACCACTCCAGCCGGCACACCCGCCGCGCCTGGCAAGGTCTGATCCGAGGGCACACATCCATGGCCAAATCGCCCAGCATCAACGTGGACTTCAAGGGAGTCCAGGAAAAACTCAAAAGCCAGTTCACCGGCCTGGATCCGAACGACCCCTCACAATGGCCAGGCCTGCCGCGCAATCTGTTGTTTGTAGCGGTCTGCGTGGCCGTTATTGCGGGTTTGTGGTTTGCCTGGCTGAAAGACTCGGACGAAGAGCTGATCGCAGAAAAGGCGCGTGAGCAAACACTGCGCGAGGACTACAAGAAGAAAGCCATTCAAGCGGTGAACCTGGATGCGCTGCGCAAGCAGCTGGAGCAGGTGCAGCAGTACGTCACACAACTGGAAAAGCAATTGCCCAGCAAGGCTGAGATGGATGCCCTGCTGTCAGACATCAACCAGGCAGGCTTGGGACGCAGCCTGCAGTTCGAGTTGTTCCGCCCGGGCCAGATCAGCGTGAAAGAGTACTACGCCGAACTGCCCATTTCCGTGCGGGTGACCGGCTCATACCATGACATCGGACTATTCGCTGCCGACATCGCCAATCTCTCCCGTATCGTGACGCTCAACAACCTGACGTTGACGCCCGTGGCCAACCGCGAAGGCATCCTGACCATGGACTGCATCGCCAAAACCTTCCGCTACCTCGACCAAGAAGAGATAGCCCTTCAACAGAAGGCACAGGGAGCCAAGAAGTGATTTCTTCCTTTCAAGCAAAAGTCTTGTTGAGCAGCGCCACCATCGCCTTGTCAGCGTGTACGTCGTCGGGCCAGGACGAACTGCAGGCTTGGATGCAGAGCGAGCGCAACAGCATCAAGCCCTCTGTTCAGCCGATTCCTGCACCAACCAAATTCGAGCCTCAGGCCTATTTGGGGGAGCGGGCAGCGCCTCCTTTCAGCATCGAAAAGCTCACCAGCGTTTTGAAGGGGAGCCAGTCCGCGCCTGTTGTCAATGCGGCCTTGATCGAACCCGAGCTCAACCGGCGCAAACAGCCTTTGGAGGCTTACCCGCTGGACACGATGTCGCTGGTTGGGAGTCTCAATCGGGATGGCCAGCTGGTGGCGTTGGTGAAGGTGGATAACCTGTTGTATCAGGTGAAGCCGGGGAACTACCTGGGCCAGAACTATGGGCGGGTCACCCGCATTTCGGAGACCGAGGTGATCCTTCGCGAGATCGTGCAGGATTCTGGCGGCGAATGGACAGAGCGCCCCGCAGCGTTGCAGTTACAAGAGGGATCTTCTAAATGAACAAGCCAAACAAGGCAACCGTGGTTTCTTCCGTGCAGTGGGGCTTGCTCAAAGGCGCCGTCGTTGCGTGCATGGCGTTCACAACCGTCTGGGCGCAGGCCCAGAACGCCATTCAATCGCTGTCGGGCGGAGTCCAGGGTGGAGTGGAGGTTATCCGCATCAACATGGCGCAGCCGCTCACGGCTGTCCCCACGGGCTTCACGATCCAGGCTCCGGCGCGAATTGCGTTGGACTTTCCAGGTGTAGCCAACGCTATCGGCCGCAGCACGGTCGACATCAACGAAGGCAATCTGCGCTCGGCCAACGTGGTGCAGGCAGGCGACCGCACACGCGTTGTCATCAACTTGAAGCAAGCGGCCTCGTACGAAACCAGGATTGAAGGCAACTCCTTGCTGGTTGTTCTGCAGCGGTCCGAGGCGGTCACAGCAGCAGCGGCACCTCCCGCGGTCTTCTCCGAGAGCCGCAACCGCGATGTGACATCGTTGCGTGACATCGATTTCCGCCGTGGCGTGGGCAACGCCGGCCGTGTTGTCGTGGAGTTGGCCAACAACCAGGTGGGCGTTGATATCCGTCAGCAAGGTCAGAACCTGGTGGTGGAGTTTCTCAAGACTTCACTGCCCGAAGGCCTGCGCCGTCGGCTCGACGTCAGCGACTTCGGCACGCCAGTGCAAAGCGTGACCACATCGCAGGCGGGTGATCGTGTTCGCATGGTGGTGGCGCCCTCGGGCAACTGGGAGCACTCCGCCTATCAGAGTGACAACCAGTTCGTGCTCGAAATTCGTGAGCAGAAGATCGACTCCAGCAAACTCACGCAAGGCCCAGGCTACTACGGTGAAAAGCTGTCGCTGAACTTTCAGAATATTGAAGTCCGATCGCTGCTGCAGGTCATTGCAGACTTCACCAACTTCAACGTCGTGACCTCCGACTCGGTCACCGGCTCGGTCACCCTGCGTCTGAAAGACGTGCCTTGGGACCAGGCGCTGGACATCATCTTACAGGCCAAGGGTCTTGGCATGCGCAAGTCGGGCAATGTGCTGTGGATTGCACCAAAAGATGAAATCGCTGCCCGTGAGAAACAAGACCTCGAAGCCCGTGCTTCCACCGAGAGTCTGGAGGCATTGCGCACGCAGGGTTTCCAGATGAACTATGCGAAGGCGGTCGATATCGCAACGCAGCTGACCTCATCGGGCAGCGGCGCCAGTGGCGGCGGCAGGAGCGCAAGAATCCTGTCCGAACGCGGCAGCGTGATCTCCGAGCCACGGACCAACCAGTTGTTCGTGACGGACATCCCTTCCAAGCTGCAACAGGTTCAGGACCTGATCGCCAAGCTGGACATCCCCATTCGCCAGGTGATCATCGAGGCGCGAATCGTGGAAGCCGACGACAGTTTCGGAAAATCATTGGGTGTGCGTCTGGGCGGTGGTGTTCGTGGATTCGGTGTGGGCTCGGTCAACGGCAACGCGGTGCAGGGGAATTTCGGTTCGACATATGGCGCGGTGTCCACTGGTCCCACGCAGACTTCGCAGCCTTTCGTGAGCCTGCCTGCCAACCCCAGCAATGCGCTGGCGGCTTCGTATGCCTTGTCGCTGTTCAGCCCGAATGCATCGCGTTTTCTGAGCCTGGAGATATCGGCTTTGGAATCCGATGGCAAGGGCCGCATCGTGTCCAGCCCACGTGTGGTCACGGCCGATCAGGTCAAGGCCCTGATTGAACAAGGCACCGAGTTCCCCTACCAGACCGCCACCTCCAGTGGGGCCACGGCCATTGCCTTCCGCAAAGCCAACCTGAAACTGGAAGTCACCCCTCAGATCACACCAGAAGGAAACATCATTCTGGATTTGGACATCAACAAGGACAGCCGCGGCGAATCAACGCCCGATGGCATTGCCATCAACACCAAGCACGTACAAACCCAAGTGCTGGTGGAGAACGGTGGAACGGTGGTGATCGGCGGCATCTTCGAGCAGACCGAGCGGGACCAGGTGAACAAGGTTCCTTTGCTGGGCGATCTGCCGGGGGTGGGCAATCTGTTCAAGTCGCGCGAGCGGATCAACAACAAGTCTGAACTGCTCATCTTCATCACACCGCGTGTGCTGGGTCGATCCGCGATCAATTGAGCGCTGCGTCCTGTTTCTTGATCGGCTTGCCTGGCTCGGGCAAGTCGACGGTGGGTCGGCAACTGTCTCGCCGCATTGCACTTCCCTTTTTCGATTCCGACCACGTGATCGAACAGCGACTGGGCTGCTCGATCAGGGAGTTCTTCGAGCAGGAAGGAGAGGGCCGCTTTAGAGACATTGAAGCCTCTGTCCTGGATGAACTCACCGCCGGCCCGGCCTGCGTTGTGTCTACGGGTGGGGGGTCTGTGTTGCGAGCGGAAAACAGGGAGCATCTCCACCAGCGCGGTTCTGTTGTTTACCTTCGCTCAACACCCGAAGAAGTGTTTCGCCGACTGCGGTACGACCGCAATCGCCCCCTGTTGCAAGTTGCCGATCCGCTCCAGCGCCTGCGCGATCTTCATGCAGTGCGCGATCCCTTGTACAGAGAGACCGCGCATTTCGTGATCGAAACAGGTCGACCCTCGGTGGCCATGTTGGTGAGCATGATCGTGATGCAGCTGGAGCTCGCTGGTTTTGTGGTCCCTGGCAAAGCGCTTCCGCCGCCCTGAACCCTTCGGGCAGGTCGCAGGTGGTGAGGGCATAAACTCGGTGCCCATGACGTCCCAAGCCATTTTTCCCATGCAACAGCGTGTGAGCATCGACCTCGGTGATCGCAGCTACGCCATCGACATCGGATCGGGCCTGCTCGATACGGCAGACAGCTACTCTCGGCTGCCCGCTGCCCACAGCGCCATGATCGTGACCAACGAAACGGTCGCTCCGCTGTATGCCCATCGGCTTCAGAAGGCGCTGGCGTCGCGGTATGCGCGGATTCATACGGTATGCCTGCCGGATGGCGAAGCCCACAAGACCTGGGAATCGTTGAACCTGATTTTTGATGCACTTCTGTCGAACGGCTGTGACCGCAAGACGGTGATGTTTGCACTGGGCGGGGGCGTCGTGGGCGACATGACCGGCTTTGCCGCTGCCAGCTACATGAGAGGTGTGCCGTTCGTGCAGGTGCCCACAACGCTGCTGGCACAGGTGGATTCGTCAGTCGGTGGCAAGACCGCCATCAACCATCCATTGGGCAAAAACATGATCGGGGCTTTTTACCAGCCAGAGCGCGTGCTGTGTGACCTCGTAACGCTCACCACCCTGCCCGCGCGCGAACTCAGTGCCGGGCTGGCTGAAGTCATCAAGTACGGCCCGATTGCGGACATGGCCTTCTTCGAATGGATCGAAGCGAACATCGACCCGCTCATGGCTCGTGATGCTGGCGCGCTGGCCCATGCGGTCAAGCGCAGCTGCGAAATCAAGGCCTGGGTGGTGGGGCAGGACGAACGCGAGGCCGGGCTGCGAGCCATTCTGAATTTCGGGCATACCTTCGGGCATGCCATCGAGGCCGGCATGGGCTATGGCGCCTGGCTGCACGGTGAAGCGGTGGGTTGCGGCATGGTGATGGCGGCCCGGCTCTCGCAGCTGTTGGGCGGCGTGGATGCCGCCTTTGTTGAGCGCCTCACGCGCCTGGTGCATGCGGCGGGCCTGCCCATCGTGGCGCCTGTGCTGGATGTACATGACAACCTCGGCCGTTACCTCGCTTTGATGCGGATCGATAAAAAGTCGGAGGCCGGCGAGATCAAATTTGTGGTCATTGACCGCCCCGGCAGCGCGGTGGTGCGCAGCGCGCCCGACGCGCTGGTGGCGCAGGTGATCGCCGACAGCGTGCGGGCCTGATGGAACGGGTACCGCAGCCACCTTTGCAAGGCGTGGCCGCGTACGCCAGTGACCCCTCACGCAGCCGCGGACGTCGGTATCCAGAATCCGAAGCACCAACGCGCACCGCCTTCCAGCGCGATCGCGATCGTGTCATCCACTCGACGGCGTTTCGCCGCCTGGTTTACAAGACGCAGGTCTTCCTCAACCACGAAGGCGATCTGTTTCGCACGCGCCTGACGCACTCACTCGAAGTCGCCCAACTCGGGCGCAGCATTGCCAGATCCCTGCAGCTCAACGAAGACCTTGTGGAAGCCATTGCGCTGGCGCACGACCTCGGCCACACACCCTTTGGACATGCAGGCCAGGACGCGCTGAACGCCTGCATGCAGGGGCTTCCGTCCAGCGAGCTGGCAGCCAATGGCGGTGGTTTCGAGCACAACTTGCAGAGTCTGCGCGTGGTGGACGAACTCGAAGAGCGCTATCCGTCTTTCGATGGACTGAACTTGTGTTTCGAGACCCGGGAGGGCATCCTCAAACACTGTTCACGCGCCCATGCGCAGCGGCTCGAGAGCAAGGAGCCCGACGGTGTCGCAACCCGCTTTCTCAATGGCGGCTCGCCCAGTCTGGAGGCCCAACTGTGCAATTTGGCCGACGAGATTGCCTACAACGCGCACGACATCGACGACGGTGTGCGCTCGGGCCTGCTCACGTTGGAGCAGCTCGACGACGTACCTTTGTTTGCGCACTACCGAAAGCGGGCGTTGTTGACGCATCCCACACTTGGGGGAAGGCGTCTTCTGTTCGAATCGATCCGTTTGATGCTCAGCGATCAGGTGTACGACGTGATCGATCACACCCGCCTTCGCATCGCTGAAAAGGCCCTGGTTGACGCGGATGCCGCTCGCCGTTTGCCACCTCTTGTGGCGTTCTCGCCGGCCATGCGCGACCGCTCGCAGGTGCTCAAGACCTTTTTGCTGCGCAACCTGTATCGCCACCCTCAGGTCATGGAAACCACTGGCCGTGCGCGGCAAGTGGTGAGTGATCTCTTTGAGCGCTATCTGAATGCGCCACAGGAACTGCCCGAGGCCCACAGTCGCAGCCACCACCACGCGCGCGCGGTGGCCGACTACATTGCCGGCATGACCGATCGGTTCGCGATCCGGGAGCACGAGCGCCTGTTCGGGACGGTGGTCTTTCCCTGAACTGAACCGTCCGGGCCGCGCCATGACACACCGCGAAGACCCGGTATCCCGGCGCACAGCCGTCGTCGTGTACGCCGTGGGTGTCACCTGCGCTTTGCACATTGGCAAGTTGCCTGTGGCCATTCCCGTGTTGCGCGACGCGCTGCATCTCACGCTGGTGCAGGCGGGCTTCCTGTTGTCGTTGGTCCAGCTGGCCGGCATGACCTTGGGTCTGGTGGTCGGCCTCACCGCCGACCGGCTCGGGCCGAGGCGGGTCATGCTGGTCGGTCTGGTGATGTTGGCGCTCGGCAGTGTGATGGGTGCTCTGGCCCCGGGCACCGCTGTGCTCTTGTTGTCACGCGTGGTGGAAGGCGTTGGTTTTCTGCTGGCGGTGCTGCCAGCGCCGGGCCTGTTGCGGCGCCGGGTGCTGCACGCACCGACGTTGTCTCGCGCGCTGGGTTGGTGGGGGGCCTACATGCCCCTGGGTACCGCACTGGCTTTGTTGCTGGGCGGTTCGCTCATCGATCAGGTCGGCTGGCGTTGGGCCTGGGCGGCTTTGTCACTGCTCTCGCTGTGTTCGGCCGTGCTGATGGCGCGCAGCGTGGCGCCAGACGACGTCTCCGTTGGCAGGCCAGCGCAGGGAGGTGTCGCCTGGGGTCCCAGGCTCCGGAAAACGCTCACGGCACCGGGACCCTGGTGGGTCGCGCTGGCATTTTTCCTATACTCCGGTCAATGGTTGGCGGTGGTCGGGTTCCTGCCGACCATCTATGCGCAAGCCGGCCATCTCGCGGCGACGGTGGGTGGCCTCAGTGCGCTCGCCGCCGGCATCAACATGGTGGGCAACATTGGCGCAGGACGTTTGCTGGCCAGCGGTGTGCGTCCTGGCGTGCTGCTGGCCTGGGGCTTTTGCGCGATGGGCATCGGCTCGGTCATCGCGTTTTCTGCATCGGGGCACGTGGTGGCGCAGTACCTCGCGGTGCTGGTGTTTTCAGGCGTGGGAGGGTTGATCCCCGGTACCCTGTTCGGCCTGGCGGTGGTGCTCGCGCCGAGCGAAGACACGGTGTCCACCACGGTCGGCTGGATGCAGCAGTTCTCGGCGCTGGGTCAGTTCATTGGGCCACCACTCGTGGCCTGGGTCGCCACCCAGGCTGGCGGCTGGCAGTCCACCTGGTGGATCACGGGGGCGTCGTCTGTTCTGGGACTGTTGATGGCAGCAAGGCTTCAGGCAGCTTGGCGCCAGAAGGCTGATGTCTAATCGGTGCCAGATTCTCTAATCGGGGTCGGATTCCAATTTCTCGATTCCAGTTTCATACGTTCCACATGGCCCGATTGCCCCGCCTCACCGTCCCCGGTTATCCCCACCACGTCATCCAGCGTGGCAACAACCGGCAGCCCATTGTCAAGACCGATGCTGACCGCGAGGTGCTGCTGGAGCTGGTGGGCGAAAACGCCAAAAAGCACCAGGTGTCGATCAATGCCTATGTACTGATGGACAACCATTTCCATTTGTTGCTCACGCCCGAGACCAGCGAAGGCGTGCCGCTGATGATGCAAGCCGTGGGCAGGCGCTACGTCCGCTACTTCAACGACCGGTACCAGCGCTCGGGAACACTGTGGGAAGGGCGGTACAAGTCCACTCTCATCCAGACCGAACGCTATTTGCTGGCCTGCATGGCGTACCTGGACCTCAACCCTGTGCGCGCTGGCATGGTCAACGACCCGAGGCAATACAACTGGTCCAGTCACCGCCACTTCATTGGCCAGACCAACGACCGGCGCGTCACGCCCCATTCCCTGGTCTGGAGTTTGGGCAACACGCCCTTTGCGCGGGAGGCTGCCTACACCGAGTTGGTGCGCGCCGGGCTGGCTGCGGACGCACAAAACGCCATCACACACGCCACGCTGCACGGCTGGGCGCTGGGGGACGCCGATTTTGTGGAGGCCCTGCAAAAGCAGACGAGTCGCCGCATCAGCGAAGCGCGTGCTGGCCGACCGCCGATGACGCCACCGGATGGTCTGTGATCAAGAGTGAGCCGAGGACCTTCGCCGCAAGGAATTCATCTGTCCCCAATTTATTTCGACCCGAAGATCATGTGCGCGAAATGGGAATCTGACCCCAATTAATCTGCTTGGCATTGTTGTTGCAATGCAATAAGCTCCGCAATCCTGATTTGCATCAACGCCCCACGAACCGAGAAGGAAGCGCCATGACCACGGCAGCCGAGCAGCAGTACCTCCAGCAACACGGTCTGTACGACCCTGCCAACGAGCACGACGCCTGTGGCGTGGGCTTCGTGGCGCACATCAAAGGGGAAAAGAGCCACGGCATCGTGCAGCAGGGCCTGAAGATTCTTGAAAATCTCGATCACCGGGGCGCAGTCGGTGCCGACAAGCTCATGGGCGACGGCGCGGGTTTGCTGATCCAGCTGCCCGATGCGCTGTACCGGGAAGAAATGGCAGCGCAGGGCGTGACGTTGCCGCCCGCCGGTGAGTACGGTGTGGGCATGATCTTCATGCCCAAGGAGCACGCCAGCCGCCTGGCCTGCGAGCAGGAAATGGAGCGCGCCATCGCCGCCGAAGGTCAGGTGCTGCTGGGCTGGCGCGACGTGCCGGTGAACCGCGACATGCCGATGTCGCCCACCGTGCGCGAAAAGGAACCCATCATCCGCCAGGTCTTCATCGGCCGGGGCAACGACGTGATCGTGCAGGACGCGCTGGAGCGCAAGCTGTATGTGATCCGCAAGACGGCCAGTGGCGCCATCCAGCGCCTCAAGCTCACGCACAGCAAAGAGTATTACGTGGTCAGCATGAGCAGCCGCACCGTGGTCTACAAGGGCCTGCTGCTGGCCGATCAGGTGGGCACCTATTTCCGCGACCTGCAGGACGAGCGCTGTGTTTCGGCGCTGGGCCTGGTGCACCAGCGCTTTTCCACCAATACGTTCCCCGAGTGGCCGTTGGCTCACCCGTATCGCTACGTGGCGCACAACGGCGAGATCAACACCGTCAAGGGCAACTACAACTGGATGAAAGCGCGCGAAGGCGTGATGTCGTCGCCCGTGCTGGGTGCCGACTTGCAGAAGCTCTACCCCATCAGCTTCGCCAGCCAATCCGACACCGCCACGTTCGACAACTGCCTGGAACTGCTCACCATGGCGGGCTATCCGCTGGCCCAGGCGGTGATGATGATGATCCCCGAGCCATGGGAGCAGCACACGACCATGGACGAGCGCCGCAAGGCGTTCTACGAATACCACGCCGCCATGATGGAGCCTTGGGACGGCCCGGCATCCATCGTGTTCACCGACGGCCGCCAGATTGGCGCCACGCTGGACCGCAACGGCCTGCGCCCCTCGCGCTACTGCATCACCGACGACGACTTCGTGATCATGGGTTCCGAGTCGGGCGTGCTGCCCGTGCCCGAGAACAAGATCGTGCGCAAATGGCGTCTGCAGCCTGGCAAGATGTTCCTGATCGATCTGGAGCAGGGCCGCATGATCGACGACGAGGAGCTCAAGGCCAGCCTCGCCAACAACAAGCCCTACAAGCAATGGATCGACAACCTGCGCATCCGCCTGGACGACGTGGACACACCGGTGGCTGGCGAATCGGCGCTGGAGCAACGCATCGGCGCCACCGGCCCGCAGACCGGCGGCATGGAGAGCGTCACGCCCGAACTGCTGGACCGCCAGCAGGCCTTTGGCTACACGCAGGAAGACCTCAAGTTCCTGATGAGTCCCATGGCCGCCAATGGCGAAGAGGGCATTGGCTCCATGGGCAACGACAGCCCGCTGGCCGTGCTTTCCGACAAAAACAAGCCGCTCTACAACTACTTCAAGCAGCTGTTCGCTCAGGTGACCAACCCACCGATCGACCCGATCCGCGAAGCGATCGTGATGTCGCTGGTGTCCTTCATCGGCCCCAAGCCCAACCTGCTGGACATCAACCAGGTCAACCCGCCCATGCGCCTGGAAGTGAGCCAGCCCGTGCTCGACTTCGCCGACATGGCCAAGCTGCGCGACATCGAATCGGCCACGCAGGGCAAGTTCCGCAGCCACACGCTGGACATCACCTACCCGGCCGACTGGGGCCGTGCCGGTGTGGAAGCCAAGCTGGCTTCGCTGTGTGCCAGCGCGGTTGATGCGATCAAGGGTGGAAAGAACATTCTGATCATCAGCGACCGTTCCATCAGCGCCACGCAAATCGCCATTCCTGCGCTGCTTGCGCTCTCCGCCATCCATCAGCACCTGGTGCGCGAAGGTCTGCGCACCACGGCCGGTCTGGTCGTGGAGACTGGCACCGCGCGCGAAGTGCACCATTTCGCCGTGTTGGCAGGTTACGGCGCCGAAGCCGTGCACCCCTACCTGGCCATGGAAACCCTGGCCGCGATCCACAAGGGTCTGCCAGGCGACCTGAGCGCCGACAAGGCGATCTACCAGTACGTGAAAGCCATCGGCAAGGGTCTGTCCAAGATCATGTCCAAGATGGGCGTGTCGACCTACATGTCGTACTGCGGCGCCCAGCTGTTCGAAGCCATCGGCCTGAACACAGAGACCGTCAACAAGTACTTCACTGGCACCGCCAGCCGCGTGGGCGGCATCGGCGTGTTCGAGATTGCGGAAGAAAGCATCCGCATGCACAAGGCGGCCTTTGGTGACGACCCGGTGCTCGCCACCATGCTGGATGCCGGCGGTGAATACGCCTGGCGCGCCCGCGGCGAAGAGCACATGTGGACGCCCGACGCCATCGCCAAGCTGCAGCACAGCACGCGCTCCAACAACTGGAACACCTACAAGGAATACGCGCAGCTCATCAACGACCAGAGCCGCCGTCACATGACCCTGCGTGGCCTGTTCGAGTTCAAGATCGACCCCGCCAAGGCGATCCCGATCGACGAGGTCGAGCCGGCCAAGGAAATCGTCAAGCGTTTCGCCACCGGCGCCATGTCGCTGGGCTCCATCTCCACCGAGGCCCATGCCACGCTGGCCGTGGCCATGAACCGCATCGGCGGCAAAAGCAATACCGGCGAGGGTGGCGAGGACCCTGCGCGTTATCGCAATGAGTTGAAGGGCATCAAAATCGTCGCCGGCACC
>JBBQSX010000018.1:0-33894 GCA_038213545.1 Burkholderiales bacterium | reverse complement strand
AGCACGTGCGTGTCCTGCGGCAGCTCCACCGGCACATCGATGCCATTGAGCTCGTAGCCCGCCAGCCTCAGGGCCGAACGCAGTGCGTTGCCCAGCAGGAAGGGACGCTGCGCGTCCTGGCCCGGCTTCTGGTACGCGAAGGTCTTGAGGTCGGAGACGATGTTCTGGATGCGCTGCATGCCCTCGCGCGCATCGCCCAGGCTCTCCTTGAGCATGGCGTCCTGCTCCACCCCGGGGCAGGTCATGCCCATGTCGATGGCCATGAGGCTGTAGTTCACCGGGTTGTTGAGTTCGTGCAGCAGGCCAGCCGAGAGCGTGCCGATGGCGGCCATCTTCTCGCGCTGGATCAGCTGGCCCTTGACCTCGGCCAGCGTGCGGTTGGTTTCGTGCAGCCGGGCGTTCTGTTCGGCCACCTGCTCCCTCAAGGCAAACAAGCGCAGACGACTGAGTTCAGCGAAGTACGTGCAACCCACACAGATGATCGCCGAGAACGCCGTGAACAACAGGTGCGCGACGAACTGGCCCGACACAAAGGCGCCACCCGCATGCCAGAAGCAGGCAGCCACATAGATCAGGCAGGTGAAGACCCCGAATCCCAGGCCTTCGAGGTAGCTGATGGGCACGATCATGCCCACCGCATACAGCGCCAGATGGAGCCCCACAAAGTAGATGGAGGCCGCGCCCTCCGTCTGGGCAATCATCCAGGCGATCATGATCTGCGGCAGCGCCAGCCACACCAGCGTCAGCACCCGCACGTGGCGCCGACCGAACTCGCCTTGAATGACCCACAGGATCAGCAAGGTAGCGACCGCCACCAGTGCACGCACCAGCAGGAACGTGGTCGCCTTGTCGGGATAAACCGCGAGGTCCAGCCCGGCACCCGCCAGCACCAGAACGGCCGAGGTGATGCAGCCGGTCTTGCTGAACGCCAGCCGCACGTCCTGAACGGCCACGCGCAGGGACTCTGCCGTGGCTGCGGTCATCAGGCATTCGCCCGCTCAAGCGCAGGCACGAGGAAAGACGCGAACACATTCACACCCGTGGCATCGGTGAATATCTTCTCTTCACTGCGCCGGACCGGCAGCACACTTTGCAAGCGGGCTTCGTCCCGGTAAATCAGGTACCACTCCAGCACATGCTCCATCACACCGCGCTGGGAATTGCTGGAATGCACATTGGTGACGAGAACCTGCCCACCGGGTCGGGTCCTGGCGTACAAATACTCCAGCAAACGGCTGCAGACCTTGTCGGACAGGTAATCGAACAAACCCGCGCAGTACGCAAAGTCGAAGGCTTCGGACGCGGGTGAAGCATCTGCCCGGGTGGCGCGCTTGAGAAGGTTGTGAACAGAATCGTTGACCAACTCGAAGTGAACCGGTTTGCCCAGGCGCCGTCCGACCTCCTCCAGTTTTGCGCGGGTGTGCTGGAGGGTCACTTCGCTGAAGTCCACCAGCGTGAAATGCACACTGTCCGGATCGCCACCGCCCAGCAGAAAGCGTTCGATCTCCACCGCTGGTCCGCAGCCGATGTTCAGCACGCGCAGCGGTCTGCCCAGGGTTCGCGCCTCGGCGGTGGCCTGCTTCAGGTGCGTCACCAGAATGTCGATGCGATTGCGGTGCGCCTGTGCCACCGCAGACCGCAGGAACAAGGCATTGATCATCTGGAAATACGTGCTGCTGCCCTGCTGGGGATCCGACAGGATCTGGTTCACCATCTCGTAGTCACCGGCATAGCCCAGCGGCTTGGCAAACGTGCGGTACACAAAGGGCGCACGCAACAGCAACGGATGCAGGGATGCCTGCGCAAAACTCCGGTAGGTGGGCAGGTCTTCAGCGGGTACGTTGTGCGTCTCCGCTTCCAGCGCCTCGAAGTAATTGGCAGCAGCCAACATCACGGGTGAAGCGATCTCCTGAAACACGGAAGGAATCACCCGCCCGTCTTCGCCTCTGGGCAAGGCGCTGGAAAAATCGGCGTGGTCGGTCCATCGAGACACTTCGGCGAGGTACGCGCGGATCTCGCTCACCGCCACCAGGTAGCCCCGTTGGATCTTGAACCGCTCGAACCACCCCTCAACGAACTGCCGGGCCTGCTGCCCCACCCCCACCGGTTCGCCACGGGCCAGCGTCAGATCGGACCACTCATCAATCAGCGCCAGCGACACCACCGCCATCAGACCGGTGTTCAGCAGGCTGACCACCACGGCTTTGCCCTTGTAGATGCTGCGCTCTCCCGAGCGGATGGTGAGTTCGCCAAGCACCTCGCTGACCTGCACGATGGAGTACGGGTTGTAAATCTCCATCACCAGGGAGCGCCGCTGCAGGCTGGTCAATGTTCCGCGCGCGGCCTCCCCCTGGCTGTTGCGGAACGTGACGACGGGTTCGAATGGGCGCTGAAAATGCACGGCTGGGCTGCTGACAACAAGAGAAAGGCCGAACGAGGCGCCAGCCGTAAATGAGGGTCGATGCGCCAGTGTAGTCATCCGGCGTGATTTCCGTCACGGAGCTGCCCGGCCGAGGCCCGATCGGGGCCACTTTCTCAAATCAGCAGGGCATTCACACGTTTGACATAAGCCGCCGGGTCGTCCGGCAGACCCCCTTCGGCCAGAAGCGCCTGGTCAAACAGGATATGCGCCAGGTCGTCGAAGTGCTCGCTGCTCTCCAGCTTCTTCACCAGCGCGTGTTCGGCGTTCACTTCCAGGATGGGCTTCACATCGGGGGCGGGCTGGCCGGCCTGCTTGAGCATGCGGGCCAGCTGGGTGGACAGGTCGCCGTCTTCCACCACCAGGCAGGCCGGCGAATCCACCAGCCGCGAGGTCACGCGCACGTCCTTGGCCTTGTCTTTCAGGCTTTCCTTCAGGCGTTCCAGCACCGGTTTGAACACTTCCGCTGCGGCCTCGGCGGCCTTCTTTTCTTCCTCGTCCTGCAGGCTGCCCAGGTCGACCGCACCCTTGGCCACGCTTTGCAGCGGCGTGCCCTCGAACTCGTTGAGGAAGCTCAACGCCCACTCATCCACGCGGTCGGTCATCAGGAGCACCTCGATGCCCTTCTTGCGGAACACCTCCAGCTGCGGGCTGTTCTTTGCAGCGGCCAGGCTGTCGGCGGTGATGAAATAGATCGTGGCCTGGCCCTCCTTCATGCGGGCCTTGTAGTCGGCGAGGGAAACCAAACCATCCGTTCGGGCTGAGCCTGTCGAAGCCTGCGCCGACCCTTCGACAGGCTCAGGGCGAACGGTTATGTGGGTGCTGGCAAAGCGCAGCAGCTTGGCCAGCTTGTCGCGGTTGGCAAAGTCTTCGCCCAGGCCTTCCTTGAGCACCGCGCCGAACTCGGCGTAAAAGCCGGTGTACTTCTCGGCATCCTTGCTCATGTCGTCCAGCAGCGCCAGCACGCGGCGCGTGTTGCCTTCGCGGATCGCCTTCACGTCGCGGCTTTCCTGCAGCAGTTCGCGGCTCACGTTGAGCGGCAAGTCGGCCGAGTCCACCACACCCTTGACCCAGCGCAGGTAGGCCGGCATCAGCGCTTCGGCCTCGTCCATGATGAAGACCCGCTTCACATACAGCTTGATGCCGGCCTTGCGGTCGCGGTTCCAGAGGTCTTGCGGCGCCTTCGCCGGGATGTAGAGCAACTGGGTGTACTCGGTGCTGCCCTCCACGCGGTTGTGGCTCCAGGCCAGCGGCGCCTGCGTGTCATAGCTCAGGTTCTTGTAGAACTCGGCGTACTGCTCGTCGCTGATGTCCTTTTTGCTGCGCGCCCACAGCGCATTGGCGGAGTTCACCGCCTCCCATTCGTCGAGCTTGACCTGCTCGCTTTTCTCGGCGTCCCACTCCTCTTTCTGCATGAGGATGGGCAGGCTGATGTGATCGGAGTACTTGGCAATGATGGATTTGAGCTTCCAGCGGTCGAGGTAGTCGCCGGCGTCCTCGCGCAGGTGCAGCGTGACGCTGGTACCGCGCGCGGCGCGCTCGATGGTCTCCACCTCGAAGTCGCCCGTGCCGCCGCTGACCCAGCGCACGCCCTCTGTTGCCGGCAGGCCCGCGCGACGGCTTTCCACCGTGATCTTGTCGGCCACGATGAAGCCCGAATAAAAGCCCACGCCGAACTGGCCGATGAGTTGCGCGTCCTGTTTCTGGTCACCGCTGAGGTGGCTCATGAAATCCTTGGTGCCGCTCTTGGCAATGGTGCCCAGGTGGTCGATGGCCTCCTGCGCGCTCATGCCGATGCCGTTGTCGGTGATGGTGATGGTGCGGGCCTCGGTGTCGAAGGCCACGCGCACGTCCAGGTTGGGCGCGTCTTCAAACAGCGCAGCGTTGTTCAGGCCCTCAAACCGCAGCTTGTCGCAGGCGTCCGATGCGTTGGAAACCAGCTCGCGCAGAAAGATGTCGGGGTTGGAGTACAGCGAATGGGTGACCAGGTGCAGCAGTTGGGACACTTCGGCCTGGAACGACAGGGTTTGTTTGCTCATGGGAGTTCGTTGGAAAAGAAAACGGGTGGAGCTCCCGGGGCGGGAGTGTTCGCGAGGCGGAATTATGGGCGGGCGCGGCAATTTCAAGCCGGGCCGGGTGTGGACCTCAGTCGACTTCCACCACCGACGGTGCGAGCCACTGCACCAGCTGCTGCGCCACCACCGGGCTGGACAGCAACTCCAGATGACCCGTGCGGTACACCGTGCGCTGGCTGTCTCTGGCAAACACCAGCTGTCGCGCGGCCTGGTCGTGCTGGCCCAGCGCGCTGCGCAGCGGCACCAGGCCGTCGCCTGTGAGCCGGTCGGCCAGCAGCCCGCGCTGCGGCGCCAGCGTGGCTGCCACGGTGAAGCAGGCCACGCCTTCGGGCAGCGCAAGCGGCACCCGGTGGTCATGGGGGGAGTCGAAGCGTCCGCGTCCCTGCCAGTCGTCGTCCAGCACATGGCCGTGGCGCAGGTCGGTGATGCCGGCGCTGCGCAGCATGCCCAGGCGCGTGAACGGCAGGGTGAAGGGCGAGGCAGCCAGCAACACATCCACGCCATGGCCAGCGCGCTCCAGCGGCGCGCCGTGGTGCGGCGTGCCCAGAAACACCAGGTGCTTGAGCTGCGCGGGCCAGCGGTGGCCCATCTGCCGGCCATAAAACACGGCGGCGCGCGCCAACAGCCCGCCCATGCTGTGGCCCAGCAGGGTGATTGATTCGAGCGCAGGCCACTGCGCGACCAGGCGTTCGAGCTGGCCGGCGAGCTCGCGGCCGTTGATCGAGGTGTGCAGGCCGCTGTTGTAGCGGGCGTAAACCGGTGTGCAACCCAGCTTCTCGGCAAGGAATGCCCCGTGGTCGTGGCCGCTGCGTTGCCACTGCGTGTCGTTCATGCACAGGCCGTGTGCCAGCAGCAGCAGGTGGGGCGAGGCACCCGCGAGCCGCTCGCGCAAGGGCGCGGGTCGGTCCATGGGCAACGCCTGCCCGGCCAGCCGCAGCTCCATGCGTTGGGCCAGCGGGTTGTTTTGCGCCAGCAAGCGGTCGCCCATCACACCGTTGAGCGCGGCCAGCACGGCCTCGCGCCCCGGTGAAGGTTCGGGGTGGGTGGAGGGGTCGTCCAACAGCGGCAGCAAGGTCGCCAGCACTCCATCCAGCCCGTGGCCGACCAGTTCGGTGACACCGCGTATTCCCCGGTAGACCTGTCCCGTGAGGCCGCCGGTGCGGTCATGTTCCGTGCCCGCCGACATGCCCAGCTTGCGACGCACCGACTGGTGCACGCCCTCGGCAATGCCGATCACACCCGTGGTGGCCTGGGTAGCCAGCCGCACAGCGGCCTGCAGGTCACTGGGCCGCAGGTGGCGCAGCACGGCTTGGTGGGTGGCGGAGGGTTTGGGGCGGGTCATGGGGCATTGTGGCCCCGGTGTCCCACATTTGGCGTGAAAGTGATCGGCTTGCTCGGGTTTCGTGCCGCTGTCCTGGCAAGGTCTCGGAGCGAAACCCGAAAGCTCAGAAGCCCTCGTCGGTCCGCAGGTACCGCCACTGCCCCACCGGCAGATTGCCCAGCACCACCTGCCCGATGCGCACACGCTTCAAGCCCACCACGTGCAAGCCCACCTGCTCGCACATGCGGCGGATCTGGCGCTTCTTGCCTTCCACCAGCACGAAGCGCAGCTGCTCGGGGTTTTGCCACTCCACCTGCGCAGGTTTGAGGGGCTGATCGTCCAGGCTCAGGCCGTGGCGCAGCCTGGCCAGCTGGTGTGGTGGAAAGATCGCTTGCACGTTCTCGGCGATCACGCCTGCACCCATCGGGCCGTTGGGTGCGAACTGCACGCGCACCAGGTATTCCTTCTCCACGCCGCTGCTCTCGCCAATGAGCGTGCGCGCCACGCGGCCGTCTTGTGTGAGCACCAGCAGACCGGTGGAGTCGATGTCGAGCCGGCCGGCCGGGGCCAGGCCGCGCGTGTGTTCGGGCGCGAAGCGGCGGCCGTCCGCCGGGTTCTTGGCGTCGCCGCGCCACTGGCTGGGCGCGCCGATGAGCGTGGCTGCGGCTTCGTGCCCGTCTTCGGGCTGGCCGCTCACATAACCCACCGGCTTGTTCAGCAAGATGGTGACCTGCCCGGCCTGCTGGTGGCGCGCCTGGGGCAGCACCTCCACCTGCGCATCGGGCGCCACCGGCATGCCCATCACGGCGGGTTCGCCGTTGACCAGCACCCAGCCGCGCGCGATCCATTCGTCGGCCTCGCGGCGCGAGCACAGGCCGAGGTCGGCCATGCGTTTGTTGAGGCGGATTTCGCCGCGCACGTTGCCGACGCGGGCGAGGTCGGGCCGATGGGGTTGGGGGCGTGGCGCTGGAGCGGGACTGCGCTGTGGGCGATCAGGGGAGGCAAAACGGTCGTCCTCGCGGCGCGGCGCGGGGCGCTCGCTCCAGCCACGGTCGTCGCCCCGGGGCGCAGCGGCCGGACCCATCCGAGGGCGATCGGCGTTGTAGCGCGGGCGCTCGTTGCGCTCGCCCTCCGGTCCACCGCGCTGGGCACCATACGGCTTGGCCGGTTCACGCGGCGGTTTGGGTGCAGAGGCCGACACGCTCTTGGCGCGGGCCGGACCGGGCGGGCGCACCGGTGCGCGGCGCGGCGCGAACGGGTCGGCGGGTTTTTTGGATGCTGCGCCCGGGGTGAGCTTGAGCGTGCGGGCGGGTTTGTCGGTGGTCATGGGTCGATCATCCTTCATCGAGCTGGCCGGACCGCAAGGCGGCCAGGTCCAGCACACGCAAACCGCCGTATTCCACCCGTATCCAGCCCTTGGCCGCCAGCGTGGTCAGCGCCTCGTTGGTCCGCTGGCGCGACAGGCCCACGAGGTAGGCCAGTTCCTGCTGCGTGATGCGCAACACACCGGCCACGTTGGGCGAGAGCAGTGGGTGAAACAATGCGGCGAGGTTGCGGGCCACACGCAAGTCGGGGCTGTTCAGGCGGTCGATCTCGCGCGCGGCGATGAACTGGCCCAGGCGCTCGTTGAGCTGGTGCATCACGAACCGGTTGAACCCGATCGAATGGTCGAGCAGCCAGTCGAACGTTTCCACCGGCAAGCCAGCGACCCTGCTTTTTCGCAGCGCCTGGATGTTGTAGCGGTACTGCTCGTGCTTGAGCACCGTGCCTTCGCCAAACCAGCCACCGGGCGCAACTCCCGTGAACGTGACCACCGGGCCTTGCGAATCGTCGTTGCTCATCTTGAGCAGTCCGTCGACCAGACCGAACCAGTAAGTGACCGGCCGGCCAAAGCGGCAGATGTAGTCGCCCGCATCCGCGTCGCCGACGAGCAGGGCGCCTTCGGCCCGGGCCCGTTCCACCGAAGACAACCTCTGCAGCCAAGGGATCTCGGCCAGTTCGGCTTCGGTGGGCGCGCGCGCACGGTCGCGCAGATCGTTGCCGGATCGGTGAGGCGTGAAGGGGCTCATGGCGACTTTCGGGGGCAAACCTGTACGGGAAAGTCCTAACAGGATTGACCCGAGATTGTCGTCGCGTGGACAACATGGCGTCAAACGAAGTTCTACGATTGCGCCGAAGAAGGGGTGTCCTGTGCGGGACATTCCATCGCCGGCGAAAGAGACCGGCCCAGGAGACACACATGCAAACGACGTTCCCCCAGCTGCTGCTGGACCACGCCCAGCGCCGCCCCGGCGCCCCGGCGATGCGCGAAAAGGAATACGGCATCTGGCAGACCACCACCTGGGCCGACATGGCCCGGCTGGTCGAGGCGCTGGCTTGCGGCCTGCATCAGGCCGGGCTCAAGCGGGGTGAACACATGGTCGTCATCGGCGCCAACCGGCCCCGCCTCTACGCCACCATGCTGGCAGCGCAGTCGCTGGGTGCGATCCCCATCCCGCTCTACCAGGACGCGGTGGGTGGCGAATGCGTCTTCCCGATCAACAACGCCGAGGTGCGTTTCTGCGTGGTGGAAGACCAGGAACAGGTCGACAAGATGCTGGAGATCCGCGAGCAGTGCCCGCAGCTCTCGAACATTTACTACGACGACCCGCGTGGCCTGCGCAACTACGACCAGCCCGGCCTGGGCGGCGTGGAAGAGCTGATCGCCGCTGGACAGGCCCACGCCAAGGTCCACCCGCAACTGTTCAGCGAACAGGTGGCTGCCTGCAAGCCCGACGACGTGGCCGCCATGTTCTTCACCAGCGGCACCACCGGCAACCCCAAAGGCGTGGTTCACACCCACCACACGCTGATCAACCGCGCCGACGTGGGCGCGCGCTTCGACAAGCTCACCTCGGCCGACGAAGTGCTGGCCTACATGCCACCGGCCTGGATCGGACAGAACATCTTTTCCTATGCGCAGTGGCTGGTGGCGGGCTACGTGGTGAACTGCCCGGAGTCCGGTGCCACCGTCACCATCGACCTGAAGGAAGTCGGTCCCACCTATTACTTCGCACCACCGCGCGTATTCGAAGGCCTGCTCACCAGCGTGATGATCCGCATGGAAGACGCGGGCTCGCTGAAGCGTGGCATGTTCCATTACTTCATGGACGTGGCACGCCGCGTGGGTCCCACCCGCATGGACGGCAAGGCCATCGGTCTGGTGGATTCGATCAAATACAGACTGGGCGACTGGCTGGTATACGGCCCGCTGCGCAGCAACCTGGGCATGAGCCGTGTGCGTGTGGCCTACACCGCCGGCGAAGCCATCGGGCCCGACCTTTTCAGCTTCTACCGCTCCATCGGCATCAACCTCAAGCAACTCTACGGCTCCACAGAAACGGCCGTGTTCGTCTGCCTGCAGCCCGACCACGAAGCTCGCGCGGACACCGTGGGCGTGCCCTGCGAGGGCGTGGAGATCAAGCTCAGCGAGAGCGGCGAGATCCTGGTGAAGTCGCCTGGCCTCTTGAAGGGCTACTACAAGAACGCAGCAGCCACGGCCGAGGTGCTCACCGCCGACGGCTGGTACCACACGAGCGACGCCGGCTTCATCGACGCCTCGGGTCACCTCAAGATCATCGACCGCGTGAAAGATGTGGGTCGCATCATGGGCGGCGTTCACGACGGCGCCATGTTCGCGCCCAAGTACGTGGAGAACAAGCTCAAGTTCTTCTCATACATCAAGGAAGCCGTGGCGCTGGGCGACAAGCGCGAACGAGTCTGCGTGATGCTCAACATCGACTTCGAGGCCGTGGGCAACTGGGCAGAGCGGCGCAACCTGTCCTACGCCGGCTACACCGATCTGGCGCAAAAGCCCGAGGTGTATGAACTCATCCGCGATTGTGTGGAGAAGGTCAACGCCGACCTCAGCCGCGACGAGCTGCTCGCGGGCAGCCAGATCAGCCGCTTCCTGGTGCTGCACAAGGAGCTGGACGCCGACGACGGCGAGCTCACACGCACGAACAAGGTGCGCCGCGGCTTCATCAGCGAGCGCTATGCCGCGCTGGTGGACGCGCTCTACAGCGGCAAGACCGAGCAGTACATCGAAACCCAGGTGAAGTTCGAGGACGGGCGCAGCGGCTCGGTCAGCGCCACCCTCAAGCTGGGTGACGCCAAGACCTTTGCCCCGGTGAAAGCCGCTGCATGACCCAACTTTCTCCGTTCGGGCTGAGCGTGTCGAAGCCCCTCCAAGCCAACATCGCACGAGCACTTCGACAGGCTCAGTGCGAACGGACTCTTGTATGACCCAAAAGAAAATCGGCGACGTCATCCTGGACGTCCACAACATCAGCCTTCGGTTCGGCGGCGTGAAAGCGCTCACCGACATCAGCTTCAACGTGCGAGAGCACGAGGTGCGCGCCATCATCGGGCCCAACGGCGCGGGCAAGAGCTCCATGCTCAACTGCATCAACGGTGTGTACCAGCCGCAAGAGGGTTCGATCAGCTTTCGCGGCCAGACCTTCAAGCACATGAACAGCCGCCAGGTGGCCGAGATGGGCATCGCGCGCACCTTCCAGAACCTCGCGCTCTTCAAGGGCATGAGCGTGATCGACAACATCATGACCGGGCGCAACCTGCGCATCAAAAGCAATCTCTTTGCGCAAGCCTTCCGCAACCCGTTCGGGATCGGCGGCGCGCAGAAAGAAGAAGAGACACACCGCGAGTTCGTCGAACACATCATCGATTTCCTGGAGATTCAGGCGTTTCGCAAGACGCCCGTGGGCACCCTGCCCTATGGTCTGCAGAAACGCGTGGACCTGGGGCGCGCTCTGGCCATGGAGCCCCAGGTGCTGCTGCTGGACGAACCCATGGCCGGCATGAACGTGGAGGAGAAGCAGGACATGAGCCGCTTCATCCTCGATGTGAACGACGAGTTCGGCACCACCATCGTGTTGATCGAGCACGACATGGGCGTGGTGATGGACATCTCCGACCGCGTGGTGGTGCTCGACTACGGCAAGAAGATCGGCGACGGCACGCCCGAAGAAGTCCGCAACAACGAGGAGGTGATCAGCGCCTACCTCGGCACCAGCCACTGAGCGAGAAACACCATGGCATTTTTCCTTGAAGCTCTTCTCGGCGGTCTCATGGCCGGCATGCTCTATTCGCTGGTGGCGCTGGGCTTCGTGCTCATTTACAAGGCCTCGGGCGTCTTCAACTTCGCGCAGGGCGCCATGGTGCTGTTCGCGGCGCTCGCCATGGCGCGGTTTTCGGGCTGGGTGCCGGGCTGGCTGGGCATTGAAGACAAGTTCCTGGGCAACCTGATCGCTTTCCTCATGGCCGGTGCGCTCATGTTCGTGCTGGCCTGGCTCATCGAGCGCCTGGTGCTGCGCCACCTGGTCAACCAGGAGGGCGTGACGCTGCTCATGGCCACACTGGGCATCACCTACTTCCTCGACGGCCTGGGCCAGACCATCTTCGGCTCTGATATCTACCAGATCGACGTGGGCATGCCCAAAGACCCGATCTTCCTGTTTGAGGGGGTGTTTGAAGGTGGTGTGCTGGTCAACCTCGAAGACGTCTATGCCGCCTGCGTGGCCGCCCTGCTGGTGATGGTGCTCTCGCTGTTTTTCCAGAAGACCTCCACCGGGCGCGCGCTGCGTGCCGTGGCCGACGACCACCAGGCCGCGCAATCCATCGGTATTCCACTCAACCGCATCTGGGTCATCGTCTGGTTCGTGGCCGGCATCACGGCACTGGTGGCCGGGATCATCTGGGGCTCCAAGCTGGGTGTGCAGTTCTCGCTCACCACCGTGGCCCTGCGCGCCCTGCCCGTGATCATCCTCGGCGGCCTCACCTCGGTGCCCGGCGCCATCATCGGCGGCCTGATCATCGGCGTGGGCGAGAAGCTCTCCGAGGTCTACCTCGGCCCCTACGTGGGCGGGGGCATCGAGATCTGGTTTGCGTATGTGCTGGCTCTCGTCTTCTTGCTCTTCAGGCCGCAAGGTTTGTTCGGCGAAAAAATCATTGACCGCGTCTGAGTCCGAATACCTTGTGGGTCAGATCACGATTTGCGCAGCAAATGTGCTCTGACCCCAACTGATTGAAAACACCATGTTCTATCGTGAAAACGGTCAATTCAAGACCTCCTACCGCACCGACCAGCAGATCTTCCCGATTGCGCAGGACCGCTGGGTCATCCTCGCCTTCATCGCGTTTGCCTTCATCGGTGTGCCGATGCTGGTCGATGAATACATGTTCCGCGCCATCCTCATCCCCTTCCTGATCCTGGCGCTGGCCGCCCTGGGGGTGAACATCCTGGTGGGGTATTGCGGACAGATCAGCCTGGGCTCGGGCGCCTTCATGGCGGTGGGTGCCTACATGGCCTACAACACCTACGTGCGCATCGAAGGCATGCCGCTGATCATTGCCCTGCTCTCGGGCGGCTTCTTCGCCACGCTGGTGGGCATCTTTTTCGGCATCCCCAGCCTGCGGGTCAAGGGCCTCTATCTTGCGGTGGCCACGCTGGCCGCGCAGTTCTTCTGCGACTGGGCGTTCCTGCGCATCGGCTGGTTCACCAACAACACCGCATCAGGCTCGGTCTCGGTCTCCAACCTTTCAGTGCTGGGCTGGACCATCAACACGCCGATGGAGAAGTACCTGTTCTGCCTGGGCTTCCTGGTGGTGTTCGCGTTGCTGGCCAAGAACCTGGTGCGCTCGGCCATCGGCCGCGAATGGATGGCCATCCGCGACATGGATGTGGCCGCCGCAGTGATCGGCATCCGCCCGATGTACGCCAAGCTCAGCGCGTTTGCAGTGAGCAGTTTCATCATCGGTGTGGCGGGTGGCCTTTGGGGCTTCGTGCACCTGGGCTCCTGGGAGCCGGCGGCCTTCTCCATCGACCGCAGCTTCCAGCTGCTGTTCATGGTGATCATCGGCGGCATGGGCTCGATCATGGGCAGCTTCTTCGGCGCGGCCTTCATCGTCGTGCTCCCCATCTTCTTGAACCAGTTCCTGCCTGCGGTGGGCTCGCTTGTCGGCGTGGAGATCTCCACCGCCACCGTGTCCCACACCGAGTTCATGGTCTTCGGCGCGCTCATCGTCTGGTTCCTGATCGTGGAGCCCCACGGTCTGGCCAAGCTCTGGAGCATTGCCAAACAGAAGTTGCGGCTCTGGCCCTTTCCGCACTGAGTCCGAGGCGGCGCAAGCCGCTCGGCATTCAAGGGTCATGGTGTGTAGTGTTTTCTTGTGTGTTTGATACTTTTTAGGAGACAACGAAATGAAACTGCGAAATCTGGTTCTGTCCGTGTCCATTGCCTGCGCGGGTGTGTCCGCCGCGCTGGTGGCGCCGAGTGCCATGGCGCAAGCCAAGGAACAGTTCTTCCCCGTGCTGGTGTACCGCACAGGCGCCTACGCGCCCAACGGTGTGCCGTTTGCCAACGGTTATGTGGACTACCTCAAGCTGGTCAATGAACGCGGTGGCATCAACGGCGTGAAGGTGTCGTTTGAAGAGTGCGAAACCGGCTACGCCACCGACCGCGGCGTGGAGTGCTACGAGCGCCTCAAGGGCAAGAACGGCGGCGCCACCGTGTTCCAGCCGCTGTCCACCGGCATCACCTTCGCACTGACCGAAAAAGCCCCTGGTGACAAGATCCCGCTGATCACCGCTGGCTATGGCCGCAGCGAGTCCGCCGACGGCGGCGTGTTCAAGTGGAACTTCCCGCTGTCTGGCACCTACTGGGTGGCCGCCGACACGCTGATCCAGCACATCGCCAAAAAAGAAGGCGGACTGGACAAACTCAAGGGCAAGAAGATTGCGCTGGTTTACCACGACAGTCCGTTCGGCAAGGAACCCATTCCGCTGCTGCAGGAGCGCGCGGCCATGCACGGCTTCTCGCTGAGCCTGCTGCCGGTGACGCACCCAGGCGTGGAACAGAAGGCCACCTGGTTGCAGATCCGCCGTGACCGCCCGGACTACGTGCTCAACTGGGGCTGGGGTGTGATGAACTCCACCGCGTTGAAGGAAGCGCAGGCCACCGGATACCCGCGCGAGAAGATGTATGGCGTGTGGTGGGCCGGCGCCGAGCCGGACGTGAAAGACGTGGGCGCGGGTGCCAAGGGCTACAACGCCATCATGATGCAGCACGGCTCGCAAACCGATGCGGCCGTGGCGCAGGAAATCCTGACCAAGCTCCACGCCAAGGGCAACGGTACCGGACCGAAGGATGAAGTCGGTCAGGTGCTGTACCTGCGCGGCGTGCAGGCAGCCATGTTTGCGGTGGAAGGCGTGCGTGCTGCGCAAGAGCGTTTCGGCAAAGGCAAGGTCATGACGGGTGAGCAAGCCCGTTGGGGCTATGAAAACCTGAACCTCACGCAAGCCAAGCTCGATGCGCTGGGCTTCAAGGGTGTGATGCGCCCGATCTCCACCAGCTGCCAGGACCACATGGGCGCCTCGTGGGCCCGCGTGCACACCTGGGACGGCACCAAGTTCGAGTGGACCTCCGACTGGCTGCAGGGCGATGAGCAGATCATCCGCCCGATGGTCAAGGCCGCGGCCGACAAGTACGCCGCCGAGAAAAAACTGACCCGCCGCACCGGCGCCGATTGCCAGAGCTGATGACGGGCTGAACCTGGCGGCTCGCAAGAGCCGCCAATTCAAAGACCTGCACACAGGCGGTCTTTGAATTGGCCACACAGGACACTCCCATGACCACCCCAGAGAGCACCCCCAACACCGTCCTCAACGTGCAAGGCATCGAGGTCATTTACAACCACGTGATCCTTGTGCTCAAGGGCGTTTCGCTCAACGTGCCCGAAGGCAAGATTGCCGCCGTGCTGGGTGGCAATGGCGCGGGCAAAACCACCACCTTGCGCGCCATCTCCAACCTGCTGAAAGCCGAGCGCGGCGAAGTCACCAAGGGCAGCATCGAGCTGCGCGGCGAGCGCATCGAAAACCTCACCACCTCCGATCTCGTGCACCGTGGCGTGGTGCAGGTGATGGAAGGGCGGCACTGCTTCGCCCACCTCACCATCGAGGAAAACCTCATGACCGGCTCCTACACCCGCAAGGACAAGGCCGAGATCGCGCGCAACCTGGAGAAGGTCTACAACTACTTCCCGCGCCTGAAAACCCGGCGCACCAGCCAGGCCGCCTACACCTCGGGTGGCGAGCAGCAGATGTGCGCCATCGGCCGCGCGCTCATGACCAACCCCAGCGTGATGCTGCTCGACGAGCCTTCCATGGGGCTGGCGCCGCAGATCGTGGAAGAAGTGTTCGAGATCGTGAAGGACCTCAACCAGAAGGAGAAGGTCACCTTCCTGCTGGCCGAGCAAAACACCAACATGGCGCTGAAGTACGCCGACTACGGCTACATCATGGAGAGCGGCCGCATCGTGATGGACGGTCTGGCCAGCGAGCTGCGCAACAACGAAGACGTGAAAGAGTTCTACCTCGGCATGGGTGGTGGTGAACGCAAGTCGTTCAAAGACGTGAAGAGCTACAAGCGCCGCAAACGCTGGCTGGCCTGACCGGCTTTTTCAACATCCCGCACCAGATCACCATGCACGACCACTTCGACACCCTCGAAACCCGATCGCCCGCCGAGCGCGAAGCGGCCCAGATGTCCGCGTTGTCCGCTCAGATCGCGCACGCACAACGCAACAGCCCGGCCTTTGCCGAGATCCTGAAAGGCGTGGACGCCGCCAGCATCCACAGCCGCGCTGCGCTGGCCCGTCTGCCGGTGACGCGCAAGAGCGAACTGCTTGAGCGCCAGAAGGCCTCGCGTGCGCAGGGCGGCGATGCCTTTGGTGGCTTTGCGGCGCTGGTGCGTGGCCCGGCGATGTCGCGCGTGTTCGCCAGCCCTGGTCCGATCTACGAACCCGAAGGCGCTGCGCGTGACTACTGGCGGGCAGGCCGCGCCTTGTTCGCGGCGGGCTTTCGCGCCGGCGAGCTGGTGCACAACAGCTTCAGCTACCACATGACGCCCGGTGCCTTCATCCTGGAATCGGGTGCGCACGCCGTGGGTTGTACCGTGTTCCCGGCCGGCACCGGCCAGACAGACCAGCAGCTGGATGCGATCGTGGACCTCAAGCCCGCCGCCTACACCGGCACGCCGAGTTTCCTGCGTATCCTGATTGAGAAAGCGAAGGAGGCGGGCACCGACATTCGCAGCATCACCAAGGCGTCGGTCGGCGGCGAAGCCTGCCCGCCCAGCCTCACGGCCTGGTTCAAGGAACAGGGCGTGGACGTGTACCAGACCTACGCCACGGCCGATCTGGGCCTGGTGGCTTACGAGACCCAGGCACGGCAGGGGCTGTTGCTGGACGAGGGCGTGATCGTCGAGATCGTGCGTCCGGGCACGGGCGACCCGGTGCCCGAGGGCGAGGTCGGGGAGCTCGTGGTGACCACGCTGAATCCGGCTTACCCCCTGATCCGCTTTGGCACCGGTGATCTTTCGGCCATCCTGCCCGGAACGTGCCCGACAGGCCGCACCGCCCAGCGCATCAAGGGTTGGATGGGCCGCGCCGATCAGACCACCAAGGTGCGGGGCATGTTTGTGCATGCCTCGCAGGTGGCCGACATCGCGCGGCGCTTTCCGCAGGTGCACAAGGCGCGACTGGTGGTCAGCGGCGAAATGGCCAACGACCAGATGTGCCTGAAGGTCGAGGCCAGCGACCTTGGTGAAGCGCTGCGCAGCTTGATCGAAGCGGCGGTGCGTGAGGTCACCAAGCTGCGCGCCGATGTGGAGCTCGTACAGCCAGGCAGCCTGCCCAACGACGGCAAGGTCATCGAAGACGCCCGCAGCTACCAGTGAAGCGGGCCACAACCCGGGTTGGCTGCACCGCAGCAGAGGGTTTTCCCCCGCCAGCGGCTAAGTAATTTCCGCGATTTCCTGGTGTCGCGCAGGGGATACCATCCCCGGGTACTTAAACCCCGTTGGAGATGTTCATGAAGAAACTGCTAGCAGTTGCCTTGACGGCAACCCTGTCGGCGAGCGCATTTGCGCAAGCCTTCCCCGCAAAGCCCATCACGTTCGTGGTGCCTTTCGCAGCCGGCGGCCCCACCGATCTGGTGGCCCGTCGACTCGCTGAAGCCATGCGCAAGCCCCTGGGCGGCGCCAACATCGTGGTGGAGAACGCGGCTGGCGCTGGCGGCACCATTGCCGGCACCAAGGTGGCGCGCGCCAACCCCGACGGCTACACACTGCTGGTCTGGCACATCGGCATGGCCGCCACCACCAGCCTGTACCGCAAGCAGCAGTTCAAGCCGCTGGAAGACTTCGAGTACCTGGGCATGATCAACGACGTGCCCATGACCCTGCTGGGCACCAACAAGCTCAACGCCAACACCTACCGCGACTTCGAGTCCTACATCCGCGCCAACGGCGGCAAGCTCAACCTGGCCCACGCCGGTCTGGGTTCAGCCTCCCACATCTGCGGCCTGATGTGGCAGTCGGCCGTGAAGCTCGACAAGTCCATGACCACCATCGCCTACCGTGGCACCGGCCCGGCCATGAACGACCTCATTGGCGGTCAGGTGGACGTGATGTGCGACCAGACCACCAACACCACCGCGCAGATCGAAGCCGGCCGTGTGAAGGCTTTTGCCGTGACGACCGCCAAGCGTCTGGAAAGCCACAAGTTGCTCAAGGACTACCCGTCGCTGCAGGAAATGGGCCTCAAAGGCTTCAACCTGACCATCTGGCATGGCCTGTACGCGCCCAAAGGCACGCCTCCCGAAATCACCAAGCGCCTGAACGACGCCCTGATCGTGGCCCTGAAGGACCCCGAGTTCATCAAGAGCCAGGAAGAGCTGGGTGCCCTGGTGGTCAGCGACAACCGCGTGACCCCCGCTGGCCACAAGGCCTTTGTGGCCAACGAAATCGTCAAGCTGAAATCAGCCATCGACGCCGCTGGCCAGTTCGCCGACTGACCGTTGAACGCCCCTGAATACAGCCCGCCGACGCGGGCTGTATTTGTTTGTGCGGTGCGCGCTGTCGCCCACGAGAGCCCGCGCTGCGCCGGCAGCCGCTACATTGAACAGCACAACCACAACAGGAGACAGACATGAACCTTTCCCGCCGCACCCTCGTCGCCTTGGCCGTGGCCGCCACCACCCTCCCCGGGCTGGCAGCCGCCCAGGCCGCATGGCCCAACAAACCCATCCGCATCGTGGTTCCATTTGCTCCTGGCGGCACCACCGACATCCTGGCCCGCACGATTGCGCCCGAGCTGAGCAAGGTGCTGGGCCAACCCGTGGTGGTGGACAACCGCGCCGGCGCAGGCGGCAACATCGGCGCCGACATGGTGGCCAAAGCGCCCAACGACGGCTACACGCTGCTCATGGGCACGGTGGGCACGCACGGCATCAACAAATCGCTGTATTCGAAGCTGCCCTACGACCCGCAAAAGGACTTCGCACCCATCACGCTGGTGGCTGGCGTGCCCAACGTGATGGTGATGAACGCCAAACGCGCGCAGGAACTGGGCATCAACAACGTGGCCGACTTCATCAAGTACGGCAAGTCCCACCCCGGCAAGCTGAACATGGCCTCCAGCGGCAACGGCACCTCGATCCACCTGGCGGGCGAACTGTTCAAGTCACGCACCGGTATCTTCATGACACACATCCCCTACCGCGGCTCCGGCCCGGCCATCACCGACCTGCTGGTTGGCGCGGTGGACGTGATGTTCGACAACCTGCCCTCGGCCATGCCCCACATCCAGTCGGGCGGTCTGAAGGCCTTTGCGGTGACGAGCGCGGTTCGCTCCAGCGCACTGCCCGACGCGCCCACCGTGGCCGAAGCCGGCGCCCTCCCAGGCTTTGAAGCCAGCTCATGGTTCGGCCTTCTGGCCCCCGCCGGCACACCACCCGAGGTGGTGAACCGCCTGCAACAGGAAACCGCCAAGGCGCTGAGCCTGCCGGCCGTGAAAGAGCGTCTGGTCGCGCAGGGCGCCATTCCCAGCGGCAACACGCCGCAGGAGTTCAGCAAGCTGATCGAAGCAGAAATTGCGAAGTGGGCGCCGGTGGTGAAGGCATCCGGCGCAAAGGTGGACTGACCCCCGCCGCGCTTCGCGCGACCCCCTGACAGGGGGCGATGCCTGCGGCCCGGCAGAGCCGGTTCCGTGGCGAAAGTGGACTGACCCCCGCCGCGCTTCGCGCGACCCCCTGACAGGGGGCGATGCCTGCGGCCCGGCAGAGCCGGTTCCGTGGCATCTCTTGGTGAAGGCATCTCGCTCCGACGCGCGTGTCCCAACCCAGGGACACCGAGGGTCCGGCTCCGCCGGCCCCGGGTGTCGTCGCCCCCTCAGGGGGGTGGCGCCGCAGGCGACGCAGGGGGAGCCACGTTCAGACGCCCCAGACGATGTCGACGCCCGCCTTTTCACAGCGCTGCATCATCTCAATGAACGGCGCGCTGCGCATTCGAAGGCTGACCTGCTCGAATTCGGGGGGTACATCGTTGCGGACGGCGGCCTCTTGAAGCAGCCTTTTTTGCTCCGCCTCTTCAAGCACGATGGCATCCTGGATCGCCTGCATGGCAGCTGGCATCTGCTGATGCATCACGACACCTGGACCTGAAGAGTCTTTGCCGAGAATTTCCAACAGGCGCTTGCCGTGTTGCTCCAGCATCACCAGGTCGCCGGTTTCGCGGGATTTGAATCGGAAAACAGACATATTGGCCTCCTTGGCTTTGCCCCATTGTTGCACCAAAGTACTCCATACGGGCACGGGTACCAATCGGATCGGGGTAAACCCGATTGAAGCTGAATTATTCAAGTCTAAACTAATTAGACATGAACACTCCAGATTCGGCACTCCAAAGAATCCTGTGCATCGGCGGGGGGCCGGCTGGCCTGTACTTCGCCCTGCTGATGAAGAGGCGCGACCCCTCGCTCACCGTGACGGTGGTCGAGCGCAACCGACCCTTCGACACCTTCGGCTGGGGCGTCGTGCTCTCCGACCAGACGCTGGGCAACCTGCACGCGGCGGACCCCGAATCGGCCACGCTGATCGGCGAAGCCTTCAACCACTGGGACGACATCGAGGTGTTCTACAAGGGCGGGCGCGTGCGCTCGGGCGGCCATGGCTTCTGCGGCATCGGGCGCAAGAAGCTGCTCAACATCCTGCAGGACCGTTGCCTGGCCCTGGGTGTGAACCTGGTGTTCGAGACCGACGTGGCCGACGACCAGGCACTTGCCGCGCAGTACGACGCCGATCTGGTGATCGCCAGCGACGGCCTCAACAGCCGCATCCGAACCCGCTACGCCGAGACCTTCCAGCCCGACATCGACACACGCGAATGCCGCTTCGTCTGGCTCGGTACCAAAAAAACCTTCGACGCCTTCACCTTCGACTTCGTGCAGACCGAGCACGGCTGGTTCCAGGCGCACGCCTACAAGTTCGACGGCGAGACCTCGACCTTCATTGTGGAAACGCCCGAAGCGGTGTGGAAGGCGCACGGCATCGACCAGATGGAGCAGGCCGAAGGCATCGCCTTCTGCGAGAAGCTGTTTGCCGACCGTCTGGAGGGCCACGCGCTCATCAGCAACGCGCAGCACCTGCGCGGCTCGGCCAACTGGATCCGCTTTCCACGCGTGATCTGTCGTACGTGGGTTCACCGAATTGAAGTGGCCGGTCGCCAGATACCCATCGTGCTCATGGGCGACTCTGCGCACACCGCGCACTTCTCGATTGGCAGCGGCACCAAGCTCGCGCTCGAAGACGCGATCGACCTGGCCAACGAATTCAGGCGCCACGCCAACGCCGATGTGGCCGAGGTGCTGCGAGCTTACGAAGCGCGGCGCAGTGTGGAGGTGCTCAAGATCCAGAACGCCGCGCGCAACTCCACCGAATGGTTCGAGAACGTGGACCGCTACACCGGCATGGAGCTGGAGCAGTTCGCCTACTCGCTGCTCACGCGCAGCCAGCGCATCAGCCACGAGAATTTGCGCCTCCGCGATCCAGCCTGGCTCGAAGGCTACGAACAGTGGCTGGAGGCAAGGGCCGATCCGGCGCCGGGCCGCCCCAAGCCGGATCAGCCCCCTCGGGGGGCAGCGACCCGCGCAGCGGCGGAGCGTGGGGGCTCACACCCGCACCCCACACCGCCCATGCTGCTGCCGCTCACGGTGCGCGGCCTGACGCTGAAGAACCGAATCGTCGTCTCGCCCATGGCGCAATACAGCGCGGTGGACGGTGCGGTGGGCGACTACCACCTGGTGCACCTGGGGGCGCGTGCGCTCGGTGGCGCGGCGCTGGTGATGGTGGAGATGACCAGCCCCACACCCGAAGGCCGCATCACGCCGGGCTGCCCCGGTTTGTGGAACGACGCTCAGCAAGCTGGCTTCCAGCGCATCGTGGACTTTGCGCACAGCAGCCAAGCCCACATCGGCATCCAGCTCGGCCACAGCGGCCCCAAGGGCTCCACACAGCTCGGCTGGGAACGCATCGACGAACCGCTGGCCTCGGGCAACTGGCCCCTGATCTCCGCCAGCGCCGTGGCCTATGGCGAGCAGAACCAGGTGCCCCGCGCCATGACGCGCGCCGACATGGACGCACTCACCGCGGCCTTCGTCGAGTCCACGAAGCGCGCAGCCGCCGCCGGCTTCGACTGGCTCGAACTGCACGCCGCCCACGGGTATCTGCTCTCGGCTTTCATCTGCCCGCTGACCAATTTGCGCACCGACGACTACGGTGGCTCGCTGGAGAACCGCTGCCGCTATCCACTGGAGGTGTTCACCGCCATGCGCGACGTGTGGCCAGTGGACCGGCCCATGGGTGTGCGCATCTCCGCGCACGACTGGGCACCCGGCGGCAACACACCCGATGACGCGGTGGCCATCGCCAGGCTGTTCAAGGCGGCCGGTTGCGACGTGATCGACGTGTCCTCCGGCCAGACCACGCGCGCGGCCAAACCGGCCTACGGCCGCATGTACCAGACCCCGTTCGCCGACCGCGTGCGCAACGAGGCCGGCATCCTGACCATGGCGGTGGGGGCTATTCAAGAAGCCGACCACGCCAACAGCATCATCGCGGCCGGCCGCGCCGACCTCTGCGCCGTGGCCCGCCCGCACCTGGCCAACCCGGCGTGGACGCTGCACGAAGCAGCCAGGCTGCAGACCCGTGCCTTGCAATGGCCACGCCCCTACGAGAGCGGGCGCGACCAGCTCTACCGCGAAACAGCCCGCCAACAAGCCATCAACAACAACGTGAGCGACGACAAGCCATGAACGATTCACCCCTGGACCTGGAAGCCCGCGCCCACAGCGAACACGCGCACGAGTTGCGACTGTGGTTGCGCCTGTTGACCTGCTCACAGCTGATCGAAAAACGCGTGCGCACCGGCCTGCGCGAACAGTTCGACACCACGCTGCCACGTTTCGACCTCATGGCCCAGCTCGAACGCCACCCCGAGGGTTTGAAGATGAAGGAGCTCTCACACCGGCTCATGGTCACCGGCGGCAATGTGACCGGCATCACCGACCAGTTGGTCAACGAAGGCCTGGTGGAACGGCTGGACGTGGACGGCGACCGCCGCGCGTTTCGCGTGGCCCTGACCGACCACGGCCGAACCACCTTCACCGAGATGGCGCGCCAGCACGAAACGTGGATCGTGGACGCCTTCGAAGGCCTGAGCCCGCGCGACCTCGACAACCTGCACAAGCTGCTGGGCAAGGTCAAGCAGCACCAGATGGACATCAACCAGCGCATTGAAGAATGAAACACCCCATTCCCGACCACAACCCCATGCGCGGCCAGTACACCGCCATGGCCAATGCACGCCCCGGCCATTTCGCGCTCGCCGTGAACGATGGCGTGGCCACCGTCACGCTCAACCGACCCGAGCGCAAAAATCCACTCACCTTCGAGTCGTACGCCGAGTTGCGCGACTGGTTCCTGGCCCTGCAGAAAAGCACCGACATCAAGGCCGTGGTGCTCACCGGTGCAGGCGACAACTTCTGCTCGGGTGGCGACGTGCACGAGATCATCGGACCGCTCACCCAGATGACCATGCCCGAGCTGCTGGCCTTCACCCGCATGACCGGCGCACTGGTGAGCGCCATGCGCGCCTGCCCGCAGCCCATCGTGGCCGCGCTCGACGGCGTGTGCGCCGGCGCCGGCGCCATGATGGCGCTGGCCTCCGACCTGCGCCTGGGCACACCCCAGGCCACCGTGGCTTTCCTCTTCACCCGCGTGGGCCTGGCCGGTGCCGACATGGGCGCCTGCGCCCTGCTGCCGCGCATGATCGGTCAGGGACGCGCGAGCGAGCTGCTGTTCACCGGCCGCGCCATGACCGCGAACGAGGGCCACGCCTGGGGCTTCTTCAACGCGCTGCACGAAAACGCCGCCTTGCTGCCCGCCTCGCACCAGCTCGCTTCCCAACTCGCGCAAGGCCCCACCTTCGCGCACGGCATGACCAAAACCATGCTGCACCAGGAGTGGGCCATGACGCTGGACCAAGCCATCGAGGCCGAAGCGCAGGCGCAGGCCATCTGCATGCAGACGCAGGATTTCAAGCGCGCGTACGAGGCCTTCGCCGCGAAGCAGCGCCCTGTGTTCGAGGGAGATTGAGATGAAGCAATATCCGTTCGGGCTGAGCCTGTCGAAGCCCCTTCAGCCCACATCGCAACGTCCTTGTATTCCGATCGTCCTGAGCCTGTCGAAGGGCAGGCTCAGGGCGAACGGCAACGAGGGTGTCTGAGATGGTCGCCTTCGAACACCCCCACGGCATGCACCCACCGCAATCGCAGTGGGAACTGCCCTTTTTCGACGCGCACCACCGAACCATGGCACCGCGCCTGGCCGACTGGGCGGCGCTGCAAGACGTGAACGAGACCGACGACCGCGCCGCGTGCAAGGACTGGGTCGCGCGTCTGGGTGAAGCGGGCTGGCTGCGCTACTGCGTGCCCGCCGCCCACGGCGGCGAATTGCCCGCGCTCGATTCGCGCGCGCTGGTGATCCTGCGCGAGACGCTGGCCTTTCATTCGCCCCTGGCCGACTTTGCGTTCGCCATGCAGGGCCTGGGCAGCGGCGTGATCACGCTCGCCGGCACACCCGCGCAACAGGCGAAGTACCTCAACGCCGTGGCCAGCGGCCAGAAAATTGCGGCCTTCGCGCTCAGCGAGCCCGACGCCGGGTCTGATGTGGCTGCCATGGCCACACAAGCCGTGCAGACCACCAGCGGCTGGACCTTGAACGGCACCAAGACCTGGATCAGCAACGGCGACCTGGCCGACTTCTACGTGGTGTTTGCCAAGACCGATCCGCAGGCCGGCGCGCGTGGCATCAGTGCCTTCATCGTCGACGCCGGGCAGCCTGGCCTGGACAGCAGCGAACACATCCACGTGATGGCTCCGCACCCGCTGTCCACGCTGCGCTTCAACGACTGCGCCATCAGCGGCGACGCGATCGTGGGCGGCTTGCACGGCGGCTTCAAACTCGCCATGCAGACGCTGGACATCTTCCGCGCCTCGGTGGCCGCCGCCGCGCTGGGCATGGCGCGGCGCGCGTTTGCCGAGGCGGTTGCGCAGGCCAAACACCGCAAGATGTTTGGCCAGACCCTCGCCGACTTTCAGCTTACGCAGGCCCGCCTGGGCGAGATGAGCGCACTCATCGACGCCGCCGCCCTGCTCACCTACCGCGCAGCCTGGCAGCGCGACTGCAGCACCACCCAAGGCATGGGCACACCGGCCTACACCACGGCCGCCGCCGCCGCCAAGCTCACCGCCACCGAGAACGCGCAGCGCGTGATCGACATGGCGCTGCAGATGTTCGGCGGGCGCGGGGTGCAGGTGGGCCAGAAGGTGGAGAGCCTGTACCGCGATATCCGCTCGCTGCGCATTTACGAGGGTGCGAGCGAGGTCCAGTTGCTGATCCTTGGAAAAGCAGCGTTGCGCGCTTGAAGAGACCCTGCCATGTCCCAACGCCTCATCCCCAGCGCCCAGGTCGACCATTTCGTGCACGACCACCTGCCACCGCCCGGGCAGTGGCCGGAGCTGCGCTTCGACTTGCCCGGGCTGCAGTTGCCCGTGCAGGTCAATGCGGTTCAGGCGCTGTTCGAGCGTGCCATCGCCGCTGGCCACGCTGACCGGCCGCTGTTTCGCAGCGACGAACGCACGCTGAGCTACGCGCAGGCCCAGGTTGAGGTGAACCGCATCGCCAACGCCCTCACGGTGGAGCTGGGCCTCGTGCCCGGCAACCGCGTGCTGCTGCGCGGCGGCAACTCGGTGGCCATGGCGCTGGCCTGGCTGGCCACGGTGCAGGCCGGGCTGATCGCGGTGGCCACCATGCCGCTGCTGCGCGCCAAGGAGCTCGGCGCCATCCTCCAGAAGGCGCAGCCCGTGCTCGCGCTGTGCGACGTGAAGCTGCAGGACGAACTCAAGGCTGCGCTGGCGCCCGACCCGGCCACCGCCGGCATGACGATGCTGGTGTTCAACACCGTTGGTGCTGAGGCAACCAACTCGCTGGAGTCGATGGCAAAGCGCCAGTGCGCACACAACGTGCCCTGCCCCACAGCCGCCACCGACATCGCCCTGCTCGCCTTCACCTCCGGCACCACCGGCACGCCCAAGGCCGCGGTGCACACCCACCGCGACGTGCTCGCCGCTTGTGAAACCTGGCCGCGCCATGTGCTGCGCGCCACCCCCGACGACATCGTCATGGGTTCGCCGCCGCTGGCCTTCACTTTCGGGCTGGGCGGCCTGCTGGTGTTTCCCATGTGGGCGGGTGCCTCGGTGTATTTCCCGTCCGTGCCTTACACGCCTGAAGGGATGGTGCAGCTCATGGCCCGTGTGGGCGCCACCATCTGCTACACAGCGCCCACCTTCTACCGCCAGATGGCAGCGTTTGCCAAAACACATGGCATTGGCAACTTGCGAATCAGCGTGAGCGCAGGCGAAGGTCTGCCCCACGCCACGCGCCAGCTGTGGAAAGACGCCACGGGACTGGAGATGCTGGATGGGATTGGTGCCACCGAGATGTTCCACATCTTCATTTCCTCGCCCCCTGAGTCGGTTCGCCGTGGCGCCATCGGCCAGGTGGTGCCGGGCTACGAGGCACGGGTGGTGAACGATGCCGGTGAGCCGTTGCCGGTGGGCGAAGTGGGCAAGCTCGCGGTGATCGGCCCCACGGGCTGTCGCTACCTCGACGACGAGCGCCAGACCCACTACGTCAAGGGCGGCTGGAACCACCCCGGCGACGCCTTCCGCATGGACGCCGACGGTTACTTTTTTTACCAGGCGCGCACCGACGACATGATCATCACCGCCGGCTACAACGTGGCGGGTCCCGAGGTGGAAGCCGCCTTGATGGAGCACCCGGCCGTGGCCGAGTGCGGCGTGGTGGGCAAGCCCGACGACGAGCGCGGCCAGATCGTGCAGGCCTTCGTGGTTTTGAAACCTGGCCACGCCGGCGACGCGGCGCAGGTGAAGGCACTGCAAGACCATGTAAAGCACAGCCTCGCACCTTACAAGTACCCGCGAGAGGTGGTCTTCCTGACCCAACTCCCGCGCACAGAAACCGGCAAGCTGCAGCGCTTTGCCTTGCGCCAGCACGCAGCGCCACAACACTGAGACCACCGAGATGAAACACCTGCAGCCGCCCGGCTGGGCCACCCCCAAGGGCTACGCGAACGGCATCAGCGCGCGCGGCACCCACGTGTTCGTGGGCGGCCAGATCGGCTGGAACGCCAGCCAGACCTTCGAAAGCGACGACTTCATTGCGCAAACCCGCCAGGCGCTGATCAACATCCGCGAGGTGTTGGCCTGCGCCGACGCCGGGCCCCAGCACATGGTGCGCATGACCTGGTACATCACCGACCGCGTGGAATACAACGCCCGCCTGCGCGAACTCGGCGAGGCGTACCGCGAGGTCATGGGAAAACACTTCCCCGCCATGACCTGCGTGGAGGTGAGCGCGCTGGTTGAAGAACGGGCGAAGGTGGAGATTGAAGTGACGGCCGTGGTGCCGGACTGAATCTCCACCACTGAACGCACAACACGCCCTCGGGGAGTTGGAAATCCCTGTAACACGACGTAAAGGCCTCCCGACCGGTGCAACGAGGATGTCCCCACAGCCGTTGTTGGCTTGCTAACGCTCCCGATCTCCCTCCAGAATAAGTTCCCCGAAATATGGTTTTCGGGGAAAAAAACCACAGAGGAGACATATGAAAAGCACCAAACTGTTGCTGGCCTTGATAGCCTGCGGCCTGGCCACCAGCGCGCTGGCCCAAGCCGGCAAGGACAACCTGGCAACGCTCAAGCAGATGAAGGTCTCAGGCGTCGACCTGAACATTCCACCGGTCCCGCAGGAAGGCAAAAACGCCGATGCGATCCGCGCCAACCTCAAGGCCGTGAAGTTGCCCCCGGGCTTCAAGATCGAGCTCTACGCCGTCGTCCCCGATGCGCGCCACATGGCGGTGGCTCCCAGCACCAACATGCTCTTCGTGGGCACGCGCAAGACCCGCGTGTGGGCCGTGACCGACCGCAACGGCGACGGCACAGCCGACGAGGTCAAGCCCTTCGCGCCATCGATCAACTTCAAGGTGCCCAACGGCGTGTGCTGGACCAAGGACGGCTTCCTCGTGGTGGTCGAACACAACCGCGTGCTCAACTTCCCGGCCGCCGAGTTCTTCTACGAAGGCCCGGATGTGGCGGTGATTGAAGTGGTGCCCCAGGGCGGCCTGATCCCGGTGGAGGAAGAGTCGTTCAACCACGGCGCGCGCACCTGCCGCGTGGCCGACGACGGCATGCTCTACGTGACCCTGGGTCAGCCCCACAACGTGCAGCCGGCCAACAAGGTCGATCTGTACGACAAGATCGGCATCGGCGGTGTGGTGCGCATGAACGCGTTCGACGGCTCCAAACGCGAGGTGTTCT
This sequence comes from Burkholderiales bacterium, assembly GCA_038213545.1. Classification (GTDB taxonomy): domain Bacteria; phylum Pseudomonadota; class Gammaproteobacteria; order Burkholderiales; family Burkholderiaceae_C; genus Hydrogenophaga. The sequence continues at coordinate 6,227 of JBBQSX010000018.1, read as the reverse complement.
CGCGCGGCATGCGCAACTCGGTCGGCATGGACATCAACCCGAAGGACAAGTCGGTGTGGTGGACGGACAACCAGACCGACGGCCTGGGCGACGATGTGCCACCGGGTGAACTCAACCGCGCCACCAAGGTCGGTGAGCACTTCGGCTACCCGTACTGGAACGGCAAGTTCAAGGTGGCTGGTACAGCCGCAGCGCCCGACCTCAAGGACATGAAAGAACCCGCCAACGCGGTCTTCCCGCAAGTGGAGTTTCCGGCGCACCAGGCGCAGCTGGGCATGACCTTCTACAACGGCAAGCAGTTCCCGGCCAAGTACCAGGGCGGCATCTTCGTGGCCTCGCACGGTTCGTGGAACCGCAGCAAGGCCACTGGCGCGCTGATCAACTTTGTGCCTTTGAACGCCGACGGCACCGCCGGCAAATCCGAGGTGTTTGCAGAAGGCTGGCTGGACGGCAACGGCGTCTACAAAGGCCGACCTGTGGACGTGGCTCCGATGAAAGACGGCTCACTGCTGATCTCCGACGACTACGTCGGCGCGATCTACCGCGTCACCTACTCGCCGAACTGACAGCGGCACCTTGCCGCTTCCTCGCTCAAGCGACCCACGCGGGCCGCTTGAGCGACCTCACGCTTGAACGGACCTTTTCCCATGCGAATTTCGATCCTGATCGCGGCCGCGCTGAGCGTGGGCGCCGCGCACGCGGCCGACCCCGCGGTGGGCCGCACCAAGGCCAACATGGCCTGTGCCGTCTGCCACGGCCCCAACGGCATGTCCATGATGCCCAACGCGCCTCACCTCGCGGGCCAGCCCAGCATCTACCTGGTGGAGCAGCTGAAGAACTACCGCAGTGGCAAACGCCCGCACGAGGTGATGGGTGTGATTGCCAAACCCCTGACCGATGCCGAGATCGAGGATCTCGCCGCCTGGTACTCGTCACTGCAGATCAGTGTGCAGACGCCCTGACACCCAAACACCTTCAAGACACCGCCCCACCATGCAAGTGCGCTACCTGGTTCTTTTTCCCCTGGCCGTGTTGCCCGCCTGGCTTCACGCCCAGACCACCCCCGCGCCGCCGGAGACCGACGCCGGATCCCTGGCACCGGTGGTCATCACCGGCAGCGGATCGGCCGACCAGCGCTGGCGCGGCGCGGCCACGGTGGACGTGGTCGACGGCCGCGAACTGCGCGAGGGCCAACTGCAGATCAATCTCTCCGAAGGCCTGGCGCGCGTGCCGGGTCTGGTGATCCGCAACCGCGAGAACTACGCGCAGGACCTGCAGGTTTCCATCCGCGGGTTTGGCGCGCGCTCCACCTTCGGTGTGCGCGGCGTGCGCCTGTTTGTCGACGGCATTCCGGCGAGCGCGCCCGACGGCTCGGGCCAGGCGGCCAACTTCCCGCTGGGCAGCGCCGACCGCATCGAGGTCGTGCGCGGGCCGTTCGCCGCGCTGTATGGCGCCTCCAGCGGCGGTGCCATCCTGGCCTACACACAGGACGGCACCCGGCCCGGTGAACTGCGCGTGGGCTCGGCGTTGGGCTCCAACGGCCTGTGGCGCCTCTCGACCCAAGTCTCCGGCCAGACCGGCACGGCCGAAGCCCCGGGCTGGTCGTACACGCTGGACGTCGGCAAGTTCGCTACCGACGGTGCGCGCCCGCAGTCGGCAGCCGACCGCAGCACCGCCAACGTGAAACTCTCGCGAGCCCACGAGGGTGGTCGAACGACGCTGGTGTTCAACCGGCAAATTGCTTTTGCACTCGATCCACAGGGGCTGACCCGCCCACAGTTCGATGCCGACCCCGCGCAGACGACCAGTGGGGCAATCGACTTCAACACCCGGAAATCGGTGTCACAAACTCAAGTAGGCCTCGCGTGGGACCAAGCCTTGGGCAATGGACACAAGGTTGAACTCATGGGATATACCGGCCAGCGTAGGGTGATTCAATTCCAGTCCATAACGACTGGGGCACAGATTCCCGCAGGTAGCTCGGGCGGCGTTATCGACCTTGACCGTGAGTACTGGGGTTTCAACGCGCGTTGGCGCCTCCAACGCGAATGGCAGGGAGGCAAGCTCGACATGAGCGCCGGCTTGGCAGGCGACCGGCAGACCGACCTGCGCCGTGGCTATGAGAACTTCATCGGCGCACCGCCCAACCGCACACTTGGTGTTCTCGGAGCGTTGCGCCGCGAAGAGACAAACCGGGCCACCACGCTCGATCCTTACGCGCAAGCGGCGTGGCAGGTGCACGACTGGACCTTCGAGGGAGGTTTGCGCCGCGTCGGGGCGCGCTTCGAATCGTCCGATGCCTTTCTCTCGAACGGAGACCAGAGCGGGGGCAACCGGTACAGCGCCTGGCTGCCCGTGGTGGGCCTGCGTTGGCAGCTTTCGCCGCAGACGCAAGCCTTTGCTTCGGTCGGCCGCGGTTTGGAGGTTCCGACCCTGAATGAGGCGGCTTACAGCGTGGGCGGAGCCTCTGGCTTCAACGCTGGTCTCAACGCGAGCAGGAGCACACAGGCCGAGGTCGGTCTGCGCGGGCGCAACGGATCAGGTTTGTGGAATGCCACGCTGTTCGACATCCGCACCAGCGACGAAATCGTTTCTGCCGGGACCACCGGAGGTCGTGCGACCTTCACCAACGGCGGCAGCACCAAGCGCCAAGGTCTGGAACTCTCGGCCGAGTACGGCTTGGGCAGCGTCACGCTGAGCAGCGCTTACACCTACCTGCGTGCCCGCTACGGCAGCGGTACCGCCAGCATCCCGGCAGGCAATCGCATGCCCGGCCTGCCCGAACACCAGTTATTCGCCCAAGCAGCGTGGGCGCCTGCGATGACCGCCGCCATCGGCGGTGTTTTCACGTTGGAGGCGCGACACACGGGAAGCGTGTTTGCCAACGACGCCAACAACGTCAGCAATGCGTTTGAGAAAGGCTACACGCTCTTCAGCATCGGTGCCCGCTTCGAGCAAACCACCGGTGCCTGGACCTGGCGCGAGTTCGTGCGCATCGACAACCTCACCGACAAGAAACACGCAGGCTCGGTGATCGTCAACGATGGCAACAGCCGCTTCTTCGAACCCGGCCTGGGCCGCTCGCTGTCGGCCGGTATCGAGCTCACGCGGCGCTTCTGAACACCGGCCGCGCGGCCCTCAGGGGGGCAGCCGGCCGAACTCGCTTTCGGGGTCGATCACCTGCGCCGGCAGGCTGATGGCGAAGGTACAACCGGCGCTCGACGCGGCCTCGCACCAGATGCGTCCGCCGTGCCGCTCGACGATGCGCTGCGCGAGTGCCAGGCCGGTGCCGATGCCCTCGTAATCCATGGAGTGGTGCTGGCGCTGGAACAACGCGAACAGGTTGGGGGCGTGCTCCAGGTCAAAGCCCACGCCGTTGTCGCGCACGAAGACCACACGCTCACCGGTGCTGTCCGTCCACTGCCCCACTTCAATGCGGGCCGGCGTGCGGGTCCGTGTGAAGTTCACCGAGTTTTCCAGCAGGTTGCGCAACACCTCGGCCAACAGGATGGCGTCGCCGCGCACCTGCGGAAGATCGTCGTCGATCACCCAGTCGATCGAGCGCGCCGGCTGCTCGGCCTTCAAGTGGCGCACCACGCCTTGCACCAGCGGGCTCAGAGGCACCTGCTGGCGTGCCAGTTGCACGCGACCCATTCGCGCGTACTCCAGCAAACCCTCGATCATCAAACCCATGCGCTTGCTGGACTTGGCGATCGAGGCCTGGTACTGAAGCAACTGGTTGTCGCCGTTGGGCCCGATGCGCTCCTGCGCGAGCGCGACAAAGCTGGAGATGTGGCGCAGCGGCGCGCGAAGGTCGTGCGAGACGCTGTGCGAGAACACATCGATGTCCCGGTTGGCAGCCACCAGCTGGTTGGTGCGCCGGGTCACCCGCTGTTCGAGTTCGCGCTTGAGATCGGCCACCTGGTGTTCAGCGCGGCTGCGCTCGGTGGCATCCGTCACGACCGCACTGACGCACAAAAAACGGCCTTGCGCGTCGAGCACCGGATCCACGCCGAACTCGGCCCGGAACACCCGGCCTTCGGGCCCCTGGATGTCCAGTTCCAGGGGTGCACCCGAAGCACCGCGCGCGATCAGGGCCAGATGCGAACCCAGCAACGCGCGCGAGCGGGCGTCGGTCAGGCCCACGAGGCTCAAGAAATCGGTGGTGCTGGTCGGCCGCCCCTGCTCGAACCCGGCGGCGTCCAGCCCGAGCCAATGGATCAGCGTGCGGTTGAGGTGGACAAGGCGCAACTCCAGGTCGACGCAAACCAGGCCGCAGGGCGCATGGTCATAGAGCACAGCGGGCCCCGCGGAGGGTTCTGGTGAAGCCGGATTGTTGTCCATGGCGTCTCGCTCGGGTGGAAGGCAGGAAGATCGGTCAGCGCCCCTGCCCTGCGCACCTTGAACGGTCCATGGGTGGGGTTCTGCGGTTCAGTATCGACCAAAAGCAAGCGATCCGGGTCCACATTTTGGCCATGGCACCGACGCTCGCCAGGGGCAGGCGCTCACTTGGGTTTGAGGTCCCAGCCGGGCACTTCCCGCGGGGCTGGCATCGCGCTGCGCCCCTCCAGCCGCAGCGCAGTGAGCCTGGCCGTCATCTCCTGGCTTTTTGAGGTCGTGGGGGTTCGGGTTGTCCTTGAAAAAGTCAGATGTCGCGCGCCAGTGGCTTGGGGGCTTCCGCCTGATACTTCATTAGCGATTCTGATGAATGACCCGATTCATGGACTGGGCACTTAAAATACGGGTTAACCCTAATGAGTCCTTATGTTGAAGTTTTTCCAAAATTGTTTCCAGACGCCCCATTTCCCGGTGGGCGTTCGTGTCAACCGCCTGCACCAAGGCAGCCTGGACCGCACCGACGGCCGGGTCGTGGCCCAGACCGCTGAAGGCGTGCTGGTCGAGTGGCCTCGCAATGGCAGTGGCTGGGAGCGCCCCCAGGCGCTGTGCCAGCAAGGCTGAGACCCCACTGGCCCCGTCGGCCCCGTCGGCCCCGTCGGCCCCAAGCAAAACGCCAGCTTTCGCTGGCGTTTTTCGTTCCGGCGATCGCACTCAGGTGCGCACGCGCCCGTCTCCGGTGAGCATGGACAGCTCGGCGTAGCGCGATGCCACGTGGTTGGTCGGGCTCAGCGACACCGAATAACCTCCGATCGAGGTGGTGCCGATCGATTCCAGCCCGTTGATGAGACTGTCGCGCGTGATGCGTGAACCTGCGCGGCGCAGGCCTTCGGTGAACAGCCTCGCGGCCAGGAATCCTTCCATGCTGGAGAAGTTGGCCTGCACCTTGTTGCCACCCTTGCCGATGGCTTCCTGAAACTCCCGCGAGATCGGCTTGGAAGCCGTGTAGGGCGTGGGCATGACCTGTGACACCACCACACCGGCGCCGTCTTTGCCCAGCTCGTCGGCCAGGGCCTGCGTTCCCACGAAAGACACGTTGTAGAACGTTCCCCCGTAGCCCGCCGCCTTGGCCGCGCGGATATAGGCCGCACAAGACTTGTAGGCGCTGATCTGCACCACCGCGTCGGGCCTGGCTGCGTTGATGGTGGCCACCGCCTGCGCCACGTCCACCGAATTGCGTTCCACCGTGGCCGTGGCCACCGGCTCCAGGTTGCGCGATTTGAGCGCCAGCACCGTGCCGTCGAGACCAGCCTTGCCGTAGGCGTCGTTCTGGTGAAACACCGCGATCTTCTTCAGACCGAGGTTGGTGAGCTGGCGCACGATGAGTTCGGTCTCGTCGTTGTACGAGGCACGCAGGTGGAACGCGAGCCGGTTGAACGGCTGGCGCAGCCCCATGGCACCGGTGAACGGTGCGAAGAACGGCACCTCGGACTTGAAGGCCAGGGGCAACGCGGCCACGCTGGTGGGCGTGCCGATGTAGCCGAACAGGGAGAACACGTCGGCCGCAATCAGCTTGTTGGTGTTCTCGGCGCAACGGTCGGGCTCGTAGCCGTCGTCGAGCTGCAGGATCTCGATGCGTTGGTTGTTCACGCCACCCTGGCCGTTGAGCTGGTCAAAAAACAGCTTGGCGCCCGCGTGGAACTGGATGCCCAGCTGCGCCGCGGCACCGGTGAACGCGGCCGACTGGCCCAGCAAGATGCGGTTGCCCGATTGCGCACGCAGGCTCGGTGCGCCAAGCGCAGCCACGCCAGCCACGAGGCCGCTGAAACGGCGGCGGGAGATGCCGGAGGCAACGTTGGATTTCATGGGTGAACGACTCCGGAAGGGGCATG
>JBBQSX010000017.1:0-33917 GCA_038213545.1 Burkholderiales bacterium | reverse complement strand
ACTGCAGCAGCTGCGTGACGATCAGGCGCATGCGCTCCACCTGCTCGTCGAGCAACCGCAGTTCGCCACGCACCGGTTGCGCGTGCGTGCCCAGCGTCTCGCGCATCAAATCAAGGTTGCCCTGCATCACCGCGATCGGGTTGTTGATTTCGTGCGCGATGCTGGCGGTGAGCTGGCCGATGGCGGCGAGCTTCTCGCTCTTCACCAGTTGCTGCTGCGCAAGTTGCAGCGAGGCATTGCTGGCCTCCAGCTCCTGCGTGCGCTCGGCCACTTTGTGGTCGAGCTCTTCGCCCCAGCGTTGGAGCGCAGAGGTCTTGTCGTCGATCACGTCCAGAAGCTCGTCGAGGTGGCCAGCCAGCGCGCCGAGTTCGTCGCGCGCGTCGAGCGCACCTACACGTGCTGCGCTGTGGCCTTCTTCCACCAGCTGCATCGTGCGGTTCATGCGCTGCACCGGCTGGAAGATGCTGCGCGCCCAGCGGATCGACAGCACCACCGACAGCACCATGACCAGCAAGAAGATCAGGCCCAACGCAGCCATCATCGCGTAGCGAACCAGGCGAAACGGCGCTTCGGTGAAGCCCACGTAGAGCATGCCGATGCGAGTACCCGTGGCGTCCTGCAGCGGCTGGTAAGCCGACACGTACCAGTCGTTCACCACGAAGGCGCGGTCCAGCCAGGTGTTGCCACGGCCGAGCACCGCGTCGCGCACCGCTTGCGACACGCGCGTGCCGATGGCGCGCTGGTCTTGAAACAGTCGCACGTTGGTGGTGATGCGCACGTCGTCCATGAACAGCGTGGCCGTGCCCTGGCTGCCGAAGGGCAGGGCACCTTCGGGATAGACGATGCGGTTGATGTGGTCGATGAAGTCGAGGTTCTGGTTGAGCAGCAAGCCACCGCTGAGCAGGGCGATGGTCTTGCCCGCCGCATCGCGAACCGGGTGGGTGGACAGCACGACCATGGCGCGGTTCTCCGCCTCGCGCGTGTCGGGCGCGGCGTTGCGTGTGGCCACGAGGGCAATGCGCAGGCGCGGCATCAAGTGCGGCGCCAGCGCATCCAGCGCTTCGGGCGTGAGCTGAAGCAGTCGGGCCCGGGCGGGCTGATCGTGCGCTTGCAACGATCCACCGATGGCTGCAGGCATGGGTGGTATCGGCTCGGCCGCATCGCGGCTGCTCAGCCCGGCTGGCGCGGCGCGCGCCAATGGCCGCCCCAGTGGGTCGTACAGCACCAGAAAGTCCAGCCCGAGCTGTTCGCGGGCCAGTGCCATCTGGTCGTTGACGAAGCCCGGTGCCAGGGCTCTGACCGGACGCAACGCCGAATACAGCGCCTGTGAGTTGGCAACGCCCTGGGTGCCTGAGCCGACCTCGCTCAGCACTTGCTCGAAGTAGCCGCGGGCCACCGCAAGATCGCTGCGCACCTTGGTGATCAGCAGCCGGTCGTAGGCTGCGTTGCTCCAAAGCGCCAGCGCCAAGGCCATGAGCGGAAATGCCACCAGCAAAGGCAGCAAGGCCATGGCCAGCAGTTTGTTGCGCACCGAGCGCGCCAGCCAGCGCGGCGTGCGCCAGAGGGTCACAGGCTCGCCCACTCGGCGACGCGGCGTTCCAGCGTGCGGCGCGACACGCCGAGCAAATGGGCGGCGCGCGTCTTGTCGCCTTGCACCGAATCGAGCACGGTGAGGATGTGCAGCTTCTCCATGGCGTGCAGATCGGTCGGCATGGCCGGTGCCCAGGCGCTGTCTTGCGCCTGGTTGACTCCTGGGTACAGGGCCGAAACGTTGAGCGAACCCAGGATGAGCGAGCGCTCGATGAGGTTGCGCAGCTCTCGCACGTTGCCCGGCCAGTCGTACTGGGCGAGAAAGTCCATCTCCTGCGCTGTGATCGCCAGAGGCTCCACGCCGAGCGAGGGCGCAAGCTGCGCCATGAAGTGCGTTACCAGCTCGGGGATGTCCTGCTTGCGCGCGCGCAGCGGTGTCAGGTTCAGCTCCACCACCTGCAGCCGGAAGAACAGGTCCTTGCGAAAGCGCCCGGCTTGCACTTCGGCGCTGAGCTGGCGGTTGGTCGCCGCGATGATGCGCAGGTTCAGCGGAACCAGCTGCTCGCTGCCCACCGGTCGGATCTTCAGGTCTTCAATGGCGCGCAGCAGCGTGGCCTGAATAGGCATTGGCAGCTCGGCAATTTCGTCAAGAAACAGCGTGCCGCCCTGCGCGTAGTGAAACAAGCCGTCGCGAGCGCGGGTCGCACCGCTGAAAGCGCCCTTGGCATGGCCAAAGAGCTCGCTTTCGATCAACTCAGGCGACACCGCCGCGCAATTCACCGGCACGAAGGGGCCGCTGGCGCGGCTGCTCTGCGCATGCAGTTCGCGGGCCACCAGTTCCTTGCCGGTGCCCGACTCGCCCAGCAGCAGCACCGTGCTGTTGACGGGCGCCACACGGGCAATGGAGGCGCGCAGGTTCTGCAGATCTTGCGACTGGCCCACCAGCGCCGTGCCCCGCCCGGGTGGCTGGGCCACGGCGCGTCGCAACACGAAGTTCTCACGGCGCAGGCGCGAGCGTTCGTAGCAATGTTTCACCGCGTTCAAGATCTGCGGCACGCGAAACGGTTTGAGGATGAAGTCGGATGCGCCCGCGCGCAGGGCTTCGATGGCTGTGTCCAGGTCGGCAAACGCGGTGATCAGGATCACCTCGCCGGTGAAGCCCTGTTCGCGTAGCTCCTTGAGCCAGACCACGCCGCTTTTGCCGGGCAGCGAGATGTCCAGAATGATCAGGTCCACATGGTGGCCACGCAGCCACTGCGCGCCGTCTTCGGCGCTGGTCGCGTTCATCACGAAGTGGCAGCGCGGTGCCAGCGTCTTGACCAAAAAGTTCAGCATCCCCTGTTCGTCATCAACGATCAGGATGGACCAGTCTGGCCAGCCTTCCAGGGATTTTTCGGGCCCGGAGGGCAGAAGTGAGGTGTCCACGCGTTGCAATTCTACGGATGAGCCCTACAAAAACAGTGGGGTATTGGCGCAAACCCCACGATGGTGCGGGGTGTTGAAACGACTGGACAGCCTTGGTGCGCACGACAAGTTGTCGCATCTGGGGCCGACACCTTGTCCGGACTCACGGCGCGTTATCGACATCGGCATACGGGTTATCCCGAAGCCTTCTGCGAGCTCGGCGGGGCGAATGTGAGTGTGCTCAGGGTGTGGCGGTCAACAGGCACAAGCGTCACGTCTGGATGCACCGATACCTTTGGCTTATGGCACGCTTCTGGCTATCAAAAGCGCAGCAGCCTCCGATGCTGCAACGCCGCATGAAGACTGCTCCGGTCGCGCGCCCCCGATCACCTCCAGCTACGTATGAACCACCTTGCAACCCATACCGGCTGGGTTTAGATTCCACGTATGCAAAAGGTCCGCACGTTGTGTTGTCGGACCCCTTTCAAACTGGAGATCTGCATGACCAAGCCCTCCCGCCCGACCCCTGGCGCCGAACCTTCTGGTTTGAACCGGCGCACCTTGTTCGCCGGTGCGTCCACGGTCGGCGCACTCGCCGCCGCAGCCGCATTGATCCCGCGCGCACCGGTTGAAGAAACCGCCGCCATCGAAGCCAAACCCGCACCCGCCAAAGGTGGCGGCTACAGCCTCAGCGACCACGTCAAACAGTATTACCAGACCACCCGCATCTGAGCGGACGGCTGTTCCTTGAATCCCCACGTTTTCGTTCTTTCGCTGCCCTGTACCGGGGCTCAAGTCGCTGTCCAGGCGAATCTTCAAGCGACTCATCAGGAGGCAAAACCATGCTGCTGACCAAAAAATCATCCTCCCCTGGTGGACACGCTTCACGCGTGCATTCCTCCTTTGTTCACAACCTTCAGCGCGGCCTGTCTTCGGCCCTGCCCACCATGGACCGCCGCGCGTTTCTGCGTCGCTCGGGCATGGGTGTGGGCGTGGGTCTTGCGGCTTCACAGCTCGTGCTGGTGAAAAAAGCCAAGGCCGCTTCCGGCAAGTCCATCGACGGCACCGGCAAGATCGAAGTCAAGCGCACCATTTGCACGCACTGCTCGGTGGGCTGCGCCACCGACGCGATCGTGGAGAACGGCGTGTGGGTGCGCCAGGAACCTGTGTTTGACTCCCCCATCAACCTCGGCGCCCACTGCGCCAAGGGTGCGGCCTTGCGCGAGCACGGCCACGGCGAGTACCGTCTTCGCTATCCGATGAAGCTGGTCAACGGCAAGTACGAGCGCATCAGCTGGGACGTGGCGCTGAACGAAATCACCGCCAAGATGAACGAGCTGCGCGAGGCCAGCGGTCCCGACTCGGTCTACTTCGTGGGTTCCTCCAAGCACAACAACGAACAGGCGTACCTGCTGCGCAAGTTCGTGAGCTTCTGGGGAACCAACAACTGCGACCACCAGGCCCGCATCTGCCACTCCACCACGGTGGCCGGTGTTGCGAACACCTGGGGCTATGGCGCCATGACCAACTCGTACAACGACATGCAGAACAGCAAGTGCGCGTTGTACATCGGGTCGAACGCTGCCGAAGCACACCCGGTTTCCATGCTGCACATGCTGCACGCCAAGGAAAACGGCTGCAAGATGATCGTGGTCGATCCACGCTTCACCCGCACCGCGGCCAAGGCCGACGAGTTCGTGCGCATCCGCTCCGGCACCGACATTCCGTTCTTGTTCGGCGTGTTGCACCACATTTTCAAGAACGGCTGGGAAGACAAGCAGTACATCAACGACCGCGTCTACGGCATGGAAGCCATCAAGGCCGACGTGATGGCCAAGTGGACACCGGACAAGGTCGAAGAAGCCTGCGGTGTGGACGAGGCGACCGTGTTCAAGGTCGCCAAGATGCTGCACGAGAACAACCCCAGTACCATCGTGTGGTGCATGGGCCAGACGCAGCACACCATCGGCAACGCCATCGTGCGTGCCTCGTGCATCCTGCAGCTGGCGCTGGGCAACATCGGAAAAACCGGTGGCGGTACCAACATCTTCCGTGGCCACGACAACGTGCAGGGCGCCACCGACGTGGGCCCGAACCCAGACTCGCTGCCCGGCTACTACGGCCTGGCCGCTGGCTCTTGGAAACACTTTGCCGCTACCTGGGGTGTGGAATACGACTGGATCAAGTCGAAGTACGCCGAAGGCATGATGGAGAAGCCCGGCATCACCGTCTCGCGCTGGATCGACGGCGTGATGGAAAACAACGAGCTGATCGACCAGGGCCCGAATTTGCGCGGCGTGTTCTTCTGGGGCCATGCACCCAACTCGCAGACCCGTGGTCTGGAGATGAAGCGCGCGATGGACAAGCTGGACCTGCTGGTCGTGGTGGATCCGTACCCGTCTGCCACTGCGTCGATGGCGGCCATGCCCGGCAAGCCGGAAGACCTCAACCCCAACCGCGCGGTGTACCTGCTGCCGGCTGCGACCCAGTTCGAGACCAGCGGTTCGTGCACCGCATCGAACCGTTCGCTGCAGTGGCGCGAGAAGGTCATCGAGCCGCTGTGGGAGAGCCGCAGTGACCACATGATCATGCACCAGTTCGCTGAAAAACTCGGCTTTGCCAAGGAGCTCAGCAAGAACTACAAGATGCAGCAGGTCAAGGGCATGGACGAGCCCGTGCCCGAGGACATCCTGCGCGAGATCAACAAGTCGGTCTGGACCATTGGCTACACCGGCCAAAGCCCGGAGCGCCTCAAGGCCCACATGCGCAACATGAACGCCTTTGACGTGAAGACGCTCAAGGCCAAAGGCAAGGTTGTCGACAAGGAAACCGGTTACGACATGACCGGTGACTATTTCGGTCTGCCATGGCCTTGCTACGGCACGCCGGAAATCAAGCATCCTGGTTCGCCCAACCTGTACGACACCTCCAAGCACGTCATGGATGGCGGTGGCAACTTCCGCGCCAACTTCGGCGTGGAACGCGAGGGCAAGAGCCTGCTGGCAGAAGACGGTTCGCATTCGGTGGGTTCCGAGATCACCACCGGGTACCCCGAGTTTGACCATGTGCTGTTGAAGAAGCTCGGATGGTGGGAAGACCTGTCCGAAGCCGAGCGCGCCAAGGCCGAAGGCAAGAACTGGAAGACCGACTCTTCGGGTGGTATTCAGCGGGTTGTCATGGCCCACGGCTGCCATCCATTCGGCAACGCCAAGGCCCGCGCCGTGGTGTGGAACTTCCCCGATGCGATTCCGCAGCATCGCGAACCGCTTTACGGCACGCGCCCCGATATGGTGGCCAAATACCCCAGCCATGACGACCAGAAGACCCGCTGGCGCTTGCCCATCCTCTACAAGTCGTTGCAAGCCAAGAACGTCGAAGAGAAGCTGCACGAGAAATTCCCGCTGATCATGACCTCGGGTCGCTTGGTCGAGTACGAGGGTGGCGGCGAGGAAACCCGCTCCAACCCCTGGCTGGCCGAGCTGCAGCAGGAGATGTTTGTGGAGATCAACCCCGAGACGGCCACAGCTCGCGGCATCCGCAATGGAGAGCGTGTCTGGGTGAGCAGCCCGACCGGCGCACGCATCAACGTGCAAGCGCTGGTGACACCTCGCGTGGGACCGGACACCGTGTTCCTGCCGTTCCACTTCTCGGGCCACTGGCAAGGCAAGGACATGAAGCCTTACTACCCCGACGGCGCGATGCCCGTGGTGCGTGGCGAGGCTGTCAACACGGCCACCACGTACGGCTACGACATCGTCACGATGATGCAGGAAACGAAGACCACGATCTGCAATGTGGAGCGTGCGTAAGCACCCGCCCGCTGTAACAGGAGAAAAACATGGCAAGAATGAAATTCATCTGTGATGCAGAGCGCTGCATCGAATGCAACGGTTGTGTGACCGCCTGCAAGAACGAACACGAGGTGCCGTGGGGCGTGAACCGCCGCCGCGTGGTCACCCTCAACGACGGCGTGCCTGGCGAAAAGTCCATCTCGGTGGCCTGCATGCACTGCAGCGACGCGCCCTGCATGGCCGTATGCCCGGTCAACTGCTTCTACCGCACCGACGAGGGTGTGGTGCTGCACGACAAGGACGTCTGCATCGGCTGCGGTTACTGCTCTTACGCCTGCCCGTTCGGCGCACCGCAGTTCCCGTCGCAAGGCACTTTCGGTGTGCGCGGCAAGATGGACAAGTGCACCTTCTGCGCCGGTGGCCCCGAGGCCCACGGCAGCCAGGACGAGTTCGAGAAATACGGTCGCAACCGCCTGGCCGAAGGCAAGCTGCCGGCCTGCGCCGAGATGTGCTCGACCAAGGCCTTGCTCGCCGGTGACGGTGATGTGGTGGCCGACATCTTCCGCAGCCGTGTGTTGACACGCGGCAAGGGCGCCGAAGTCTGGGGCTGGGGCACCGCGTACGGCACCGCACAAGGGACCAAGTCATGAGCCAGCGTTTCACCTTCTCCCTGGCAGCTGCAGCGTTGACGCTGGGCCTGGTAGCCTGCGGCGACAAGCCACAGGAAATGAACGGCGCCGGCGTCAAGCAGGACAGCGCGCCTTACACCGGCGTGGGCAAGAGCCAGTACGCCCAAGGCGGCTGGAGCACGGGTGACAAGACCAGCTGGGAACAGCAACTCAAGTCGCGTGCCCAGTACGGGCAAAACGACTACACCCGCATGCCCAAGTGACAAGGAACGCTGTATGCAACGGTTTTTGACCGCTGGCTTGCGCCAGCTCGCATCGCCGGCTGTGCTGGCTGTGGCCATGCTCGCACTGAGCTCGGGCCTGGCCAGCGCACAAGCCGTGAAGCCTGCCACTGCGCAGGACGATCCGGCGCCCCCCGCTGTGACCGCGCCTGCCACCACCCAGCAGGGTGGTATCAAGAGCGCCAACATCTTCGAGATCGCGCCCGACGCCTCCACCGACCCCAAGTACAACGAGCAGACCAATGCCGAACGAGGCAAGGTTCAGCCCGGCAACAACGCGCCCATGTGGCGCGATGTGGGCAAGGGCGTCACGGGCTACTCCAGCCTGCCGTACCTTGAATCCGGGAACATGATCCAGGGTTTTGTGCAGTACCCGGGCTCACGCCTCACCAACGCCGGTGAAGCATGGCGGCAGGTGCGCAATGACTGGATCATTCCTTACGGCGGTTCGTTGTTGCTGATCGCCGTGGTTGCTCTGGCGCTGTTCTACTTCGGCAAGGGCACGATCAAGCTCCACGGCAGCGAAACCGGCCGTGTCATCGAGCGCTTCACGTACGTGGAGCGTGCAGCTCACTGGGTCAACGCCATCACCTTCGTGGTGTTGGGTGTGTCCGGCGTGGTGATGGCTTTCGGCAAGTTCTTCCTGCTGCCCATCATGGGCAGCACGTTGTTCGGCTGGCTGTCCTACGCGCTCAAGAACATGCACAACTTCGCCGGCCCGCTGTTTGCGGTGTCGCTGGTGGTGGTGTTTTTCACTTTCCTCAAAGACAACTGGCCCAGCAAGGAAGACTTTGCCTGGATCATGAAAGCTGGCGGCCTGTTTGGTGGTGCAGAAGTGCCCTCGCACCGTTTCAATGCGGGTGAGAAAGTCGTTTTCTGGGGCGGCGTCTTCTTCCTCGGCCTGATCGTCGTGGGTTCTGGCGTGTTCCTCGACAAGATCGTGCCGGCCGTGGAGTACACCCGCGCCAACATGCAGGTGGCTCACATGATCCACGGGGTGGCAACCGTCTTGATGATGGCCATGTTCCTGGGGCACATTTACATGGGCACCATCGGCATGGAAGGCGCCTACAAAGCCATGAAGACAGGCTATGTGGACGAGACGTGGGCCAAGGAGCACCACGAGCTCTGGTACGACGACATCAAGGCCGGCAAGATCCCCGCGCACCGCACGGCTGCTGCCGCAGCCTCGAGCGACGCGCCGCGCACTGCCTGACAGCCCCCTTTTTTCTTTGACAAGGAATTCCCATGAAACGCAGCCTTCTGTGCCTCTCGATGCTGCTGGCCACGTCCGTGTTCGCCAAGCTGCCGGCACCCGTGTTGACCGACGAAGCCAAAGCCAAGGCCGAGGAAGCCAAGGCGAAAACCGCCTGGGCTGCCAAGGTCGACAATTACAAGCTGTGTCTGTCCATGGACCGTGCAGCTGGCAACTATTTCAAAACGGCCGCGTCCACAAGCAGGTCCGTCAAGCCTGCTGTTGCGCTGCCACCCTGTGCCGACCCGGGCCCATTCACCTATGTGGCGGTCGCTGCGGTTGCCGTGGCCAAGCCGGTTGAGTCGTCAGGCGCTCACTCGCCCACCACCACGGCGGCCAGTTCACCCACCGGCAAAGCACCCGCTGCCACCACCACGGGCAAGTGATCCTCCACGGCGCTGCCAGCTCCTGTTCAGCCTGCGTTCAAAAGGGCCGCACCTTCGGGTGTCGGCCCTTTGACTTTGTTGCCATCGAATCTGCTGTAGTCTGTTCCCATGCCTTTGCCCCACCTCACCCAGGCCCGTGCGCCCCTGACCCGCGAAGTTGTGGTCATGAACCAGCACGGCGAGCGCGAGACCATCGCCATCCCCGCCGAGCGCGACCTCACCGTGTACGTGGACAAACGCGAGCTGGTGACCTTGATGACGCTGGGCGCGCACCCCGAGTGGCTGGTGCTCGGCTACCTGCTCAACCAGCGTTTGATCGCTTCGGTGGACGAAATCGAGTCCATCACGGTGGACTGGGAAGTGGGCGCGGCTTCGGTCAAGACGCGGCAGGGCATCGACCACATTGAAGAGCGCACGTCCAAGCGCGTGGTCACCACCGGGTGCGGCCAGGGCAGCGTGTTCGGCAACCTCATGGACGAGATCGACAGCATTCAGCTGCCCGCCAACATGGTGCTGCACCAGTCGCAGCTCTATGCCATCGTCAACGCGATCCGGCTGAAAGAGAGCACCTACAAATCGGCCGGATCGGTGCATGCGTGTGCGCTGTTTCGTGGCGAAGAACTGCAGATTTTTGTGGAAGATGTGGGTCGCCACAACGCGGTGGACACGATTGCGGGATGGCTTGCCCTTGAGCAATCCACCGATCAACGCCACAAGGTTTTCTACACCACCGGCCGCCTCACCAGCGAGATGGTCATCAAGTCAGCCCAGATGGGCGTGGCCGTGGTGGTCTCGCGCAGCGGCATCACTCAGATGGGGTTGGACGTTGCGCAGCGCGTGGGCTTGTGCGCCATCGGCCGGGCGACCAACAAACACTTTCTCTGCTACACGCACCCCGAGCGCCTCGTGCTCGACGCGGTGCCACCGCCGGCACCTGTTGCGCGCGAGCGCGCCGCCAGCGCTTCCTGACGCTGCGGACCGCCCTCACTCGGCGTGTGGCCGGGGGTTCAGACATAAACTCGGTTCAGTTTTTCCCCGAGAGATTCCCATGAGCCGAGACGTCCACGTCATTGACCACCCCCTGGTGCAGCACAAGCTCACGCTGATGCGCCGCAAGGACACCAGCACCAAGAGCTTTCGCGAGCTGGTGCATGAACTCAGCGCACTGCTGGCCTACGAAATCACGCGCGACATGCCCATGCAGGAGATCGACATCGAGACCCCGCTGGAGAAGATGACCTCGCGCGTGATCGACGGCAAGAAGGTCGTGCTCGCCTCCATCCTTCGCGCGGGCAACGGGTTTCTGGACGGCATGCTGCAGGTCATTCCGGGTGCCCGCGTGGGCCACATTGGCCTCTACCGCGACCCGGCCACGCTCAAGGCGGTGGAGTACTACTTCAAGATGCCGCAGGACATGCACGAGCGCGACGTGATCGTGCTTGACCCGATGCTGGCCACCGGCAACTCGGCCGTGGCCGCGGTGGACCGGCTCAAGAAAACCGGCCCGCGTTCGATCCGGTTTGTGTGTCTGGTCACGTGCCCCGAAGGCATCAAGACCTTCCATGATGCGCACCCCGACGTGCCGATCTACACCCCGGCTGTGGACCGGGGCTTGAACGAACACGGGTACATCGTTCCTGGTTTGGGCGATGCCGGCGACCGCATCTTTGGCACCAAATGAACCAGCGCGCTCCGGCGCGCTCCAACTGCCCAACATGACCCAACCCCCCACCTCCCTGCCCATCCGTTTCTGGACCCTGGGCTGGACTTCCCTGACCCGCGACTGGCGTGCCGGTGAGCTGCGCTTGCTGATGCTGGCGGTGACGCTCGCGGTGGCGGCCTTGTCGGCGGTGGGGTTCTTTGCCGACCGGCTGCAGGGGGGCCTGTCGCGCGACGCGCGGGCGCTCATCGGGGGCGACGTGGTGATCAGCAGCGACAACACGCCACCACCGGCGTTCGAGGCGCAGGCGCGCGAACTTGGTTTGACCGTGGCTCAGACGCTGGGCTTTCCGACCATGGGCCGCGCTCGCGACGAAGAGGGCGGCGCTGCCCGCCTCGTGGCTCTGAAATCTGTGGGCGAGGGGTATCCGCTGCGTGGCAGCTTGCGCGTGGCTGAGTCGCCCACTGCCGCCGATGCGCCCACGCGCGAGATTCCCGCGCCCGGCACCGCCTGGGTCGACGCCGCGCTGCTGGTGTCCTTGAACCTGCAGATGGGTCAGCCGCTGCTGCTGGGCGACGCCTCGCTCACGATCGCCCGCGTCATCGTGGTCGAGCCGGATCGGGGCGCCGGCTTCATGAGCTTCGCGCCGCGCGTGATGATCAACAACGCGGATTTGCCTGCCACCGGCCTTGTGCAGCCTGCCAGCCGCCTCAACTACCGCCTGGCCGTGGTCGGCGACGAAGCCCGCGTGGCGCGCTTCAACCAGTGGGCGCAGGCCGAGGTGGCCAAACCCGGCGTGCGCGGTATCCGGCTGGAGTCCCTTGAAGGCGGGCGCCCCGAGATGCAGCAGACGCTGGAGCGCGCGGAAAAATTCCTCAACCTCGTGGCCCTGCTGGCTGCGCTGCTGTGTGCCGTGGCTGTGGCCATTGCCGCGCGCGGCTTTGCGCAGCGTCACCTGGACGACTGCGCCATGCTGCGTGTGCTCGGCTTGTCGCAAGGCACCATGGCGCGCGCCTACACGCTTGAGTTCGCCTTGGTGGGCCTGTTCGCCAGCGCCTTGGGCGTGGTCATCGGCTACGCGGTGCACCATGTGTTCGTGGTGCTGCTCGCGGGCCTGGTCGAGGCCAGCCTGCCGCCACCCGGCATCACGCCGGTGCTGCTTGGCCTGGGCATGGGCCTCACGCTCATGATGGCCTTTGGCCTGCCCCCGGTGCTGCAGCTGGCCAAGGTGCCGCCGCTGCGCGTGATCCGCCGCGACGTGGGTCAGCTCAAGCCCGCCACGCTGGCCGTGCTGGCCTTGGGCATGGCTGGCTTCGCCGCGCTGTTGCTGGCCGCCAGCCGCGACCTGCTGCTGGGCGGCATTGCGGTGGGTGGCTTCGCGGGCGCCGTGCTGCTGTTTGCCGCCGCCAGCTACGCCGCCGTGCGCCTGCTGCGCGCCAGCGTGAACGAAGCCACCGCGCCGAGCGCGCTTGTCATGGCCACGCGCCAGCTCTCGGCCCGCCCGGCCTACGCGGTGGTGCAGATCAGCGCACTCTCGGTCGGCCTGCTCGCGCTGGTGCTGCTGGTGCTGCTGCGCACCGACCTGATTTCCAGCTGGCGCAATGCCACCCCGCCCGACGCGCCCAACCGCTTTGTGATCAACGTGCAGCCCGAGCAGGGCGCTGAATTTCAGCAGGCACTGCGCACCGCCGGTGTGGAGCGCTTCGACTGGTACCCCATGATCCGGGGCAGGCTTGTGAGCATCAACGGCGCGGCGGTGAAACCCGAGGACTACACCGACGACCGCGCCTCGCGCTTGGTGGACCGCGAATTCAACCTCTCCAACACCGCCACGCGGCCCGACAACAACCCGGTGGTGCAGGGCAAGTGGACCGACAACGAGGCCGACGCTCTGAGCGTCGAAGAAGGCCTGGCCGAAACCTTGGGCCTCAAGCTCGGAGACCGCCTGGGCTTCGACATCGGCGGCCAGCTGACCGAAGGCCGCATCACCAGCCTGCGCAAGGTGGACTGGGGCTCCATGCGGGTGAATTTCTTTGTGGTGTTCCCGGTGGCCAATGTGCCCAACGTACCGGTGAGCTTCATCAGCGCCTTCCGCGCACCCGATGGGGCGAGTGCCGCCGGCGCCAGCTTTGACAACACTCTGGTGCGCCAGTTTCCGAATATCACCAACGTCGACATGAGCCAGACCATCGCGCAGGTGCAGCGCGTGCTGGGCCAGGTCATCAGCGCGGTGGAGTTTTTGTTCGCCTTCACGCTGGCTGCCGGCCTGGTGGTGCTGCTCGCCGCCATCACCGCCACACGCGGTGAACGCGAGCGCGAGTTCGCCATCCTGCGAGCGGTGGGCGCGGGCTCCAAGTTGCTGCGCCAGGTGCAACGCATCGAGCTGCTGGGCGTGGGCCTGCTGGCTGGTTTCCTCGCTTCATCTGTGGCCGTGGCGGTGGGCTGGGCGCTGGCGCGCTACGTGTTCCAGTTCTCCTGGACCGCCTCGCCCTGGGTGCCGCTGGGTGGTGCGCTGGCCGGCGCCGTGCTGGCCTTGCTGGCCGGCTGGTGGGGGCTGCGCAGCGTGTTGCGCACCCCGGTGGTGGAAACTTTGCGCAAGGCCACAGCATGACGACACCCCTGCAGGAACCCGCGCCATTTGCCACGCCGTTTGAATGGATCGGTGGCGAAGACACAGTGCGTGCGCTGGTCGACCGTTTCTACGACCTCATGGACATCGAACCCGGCTACACAGAGCTGCGCGCCGCCCACGGCAACACGCTGGAAGACGCGCGACAAAAGCTGTTCTGGTTCCTCTGCGGCTGGCTCGGCGGCCCGCAACACTACACCGAAAAGTTTGGCCACCCCCGCCTGCGCATGCGCCACATGCCGTTTTCCATCGGCGTGCAGGAGCGTGACCAATGGCTGGTCTGCATGGACCAGGCGATGGGTGAAACGGGCGTAGACCCGGTGCTGCGCGCGCGGCTCAAGACCAGCTTTTTCCAGACGGCAGACTGGATGCGAAATTCGCCAGGGTAGCGAACAGGGAGCGCAACGGAGACGGACTTTGCGCAATCACCAGAGCAGCGTGCGCGGTGTGTTTTATCCCGACCGCAACAACACCACCAGCGCCCCGGCTCCCCCTTCGGCCGGCCGCGCCTGCACAAACGCCATCACCTCGCTCTTCTGCACCAGCCAGCGCAGCACGCGGTTTTTCAGCACCGGCGTGCGGCCGGGTGAGCCCAGACCTTTGCCGTGGACCACGCGCACGCAGCGCAGGCCTTGCTGGTGGGCTTCGCGGATGAAGCGGCCCAGGGCTTCGCGGGCTTCGTCGGTGCGCAGGCCGTGCAGGTCGATCTGGCGCTGGATGCTCCAGCTGCCGTCGCGCAGTTTGCGCATCACGTCCGGCCCGATGCCCGGGCAGCGGTAGCTCAGCATCTCGTCGGTGTGCAGCAATGTCTCGATGTCGAACTCGTCGGACAGTGCCTCGCGCATCACCGACGCCTCGTCGAGCTGCCGCTGCACGGGCAGGGGTTGCACCGGCACCGGGCGCGGCTCGATGCGGCCCGGGTTGGCGATGGCCTGCACCGGTCCCACGGCGTGGGCGAACAGGCGGCGTTCGCGTTCACGTTGCAGCTCGGCCTGGCGCTGCGCCTCGCGGTGGATGGCCTCGGCCGCCGCACGCTCGGCCATGGCGCGTTTGAGCGCTTTGAGGTCGGCCAGCGTGTTGACTTTCATGGCGCGATTGTGACGGAGCGTTCGCGCCGGGCTTGGGTGGCCTGCGATCAACCTTGCGGAGTCAGATCAGACCCATTTCGGCCATGGAAGCGGCGTGGTTGCGCGTGACGATGAAGTGGTCCAGCACCTTCACGTCCACCAGCGCCAGGGCCGACTTGAGCGTGGCAGTCAGGGCTTCGTCTGCGCGCGAAGGCAGGGCGGTGCCGCTGGGGTGGTTGTGCGCCAGCACCACGGCCGCGGCGTGGTGGTGCAGGGCGCGCAGAACCACCTCGCGCGGGTACACGCTGGTTTGCGTCAGGGTGCCGCGAAACAGCTCTTCGAGTGCGACCAGCCGGTTCTGCGTGTCGAGGAACAGCACCGCAAACACCTCGTGCTGGCGGCCACCAAGCTGCAGCTGCAGGTATTCGCGCACCGCCTGGGGGTTCTCCATGAGGGTTTTTTCTTGCAGGCGCTGTGTGAGGGCGCGGCGGGCAAGTTCGAGCACGGCCAGCACCTCGGCGCGTTTGGCCGGGCCCAGGCCCTTGATCTGCTTGAGCGCCTCGGCGCTGGTGTGCAGCAGGCCAGCCATGCCGCCAAAGTGCTCCAGCAGCTCCTGCGCGAGCTGCACCACGTGTTTGCCGCGGATGCCGGTGCGCAGCAGCAGCGCCAGCAGCTCCACGTCACTGAGGGCGCCCGGCCCCCTGGCCAGCAGCTTTTCGCGCGGTCGCGCATCAACCGGCAGGCTTTTGAGTCCCACCATGACAAGGCCATCCATTCTGTTTCCTCCCTGATTCAGCACGCTTTTTACAATACGGGCAGAACGATTCGCGCAGAGCCCCGGTTTGGGGCCCTGTGCCCCACACTCCCCCTCATGTTCTCCACCCCTCTCATGCCCCAAGTCCAAGAAGGCTCTTTCCTCACCCTGCACTACCGCATGTCCGGTCCGCAGGGGCAGGTGATCATCGACACCTTTGCCGGCAAGCCGGCCACGCTGAGCCTGGGCATGGGTGAACTCTCGCCTGCGATCGAGCAGCGCCTGATGGGCCTGGAGGAGGGAGCCCACACTGTCATCGAACTGGCCGCGGGGGAGGCGTTTGGCGAACGCCAGCCCGAGATGGTGCAGTGGGTGGCGCGCAAGCTGCTCAGCGATCTCGGTGACCCGCATGAACGGTATGCGACGGGTGACGTGGTGCAGTTCCCCACGCCCGACGGGCTCGGAACTTACGCCGGCGCGGCGGTGCAGGTGCGCGAAGACGGCGCGGTGCTGTTCGACTTCAACCATCCTCTTGCCGGCCAGCCAGTGCGGTTTGAGGTGCAACTGATCGGGGTGCTTTGATGCCGATGTCTCAAGAAATTGTTCTGGCCGAACCACGCGGTTTCTGCGCCGGTGTGGACCGTGCCATTGAAATCGTGGAGCGTGCGCTCACGAAATTTGGCCGGCCCATCTATGTGCGCCACGAGATCGTGCACAACACCTATGTGGTCAACGACCTCAAGGCCAAGGGCGCGATCTTCATTGAAGAGCTGTCCGACGTGCCAGCTGGCGCCACGCTGGTGTTCTCGGCCCACGGCGTGAGCAAGGCCATCCAGGACGAAGCGAAGCAGCGCGGCTTCCACATTTTTGACGCCACCTGCCCGCTGGTGACCAAGGTGCATGTGGAGGTGGCCAAGCTGCACCGCGAAGGTTTCGAGTTCATCATGATCGGCCACAAGGGCCACCCCGAGGTGGAAGGCACCATGGGCCAGCTGGAGAGCGGCATCCACCTGGTGGAAGACGTGGCCGACGTGGCGCATGTGTCGCCCGTTCAGACGACCAAGCTCGCGGTGGTGACGCAGACCACGCTGTCGGTGGACGACGCGGCCGAAATTCTCAATGCGGTGAAGGCGCGCTTTCCCCAGGTGCGCGAGCCCAAACAGCAAGACATTTGTTACGCCACGCAGAACCGGCAGGACGCGGTCAAGCTGCTCAGCCCGCAGGTCGACATCGTGATCGTGGTGGGCAGCCCCACCAGCTCCAACAGCAACCGCCTGCGCGAAGTCGCCATCAAGCTCGGCACCGTGAGTTACATGGTGGACAGCGCCGACGAGCTGCAGGCTGAATGGTTCGAGGGCAAACGCCGCGTGGGTCTGACTGCCGGGGCCTCGGCACCCGAGATCTTGGTGCGCCATGTGATCGAACGCATCAAGGCGCTGGGCGCTATTTCCGTGCGCACCATGGACGGCCTGACAGAAACCATCAAGTTTCCGTTGCCCAAGGGCCTGAAGACGGACGGCGAAGACGCTGCACCGCTGCAGCACCTGCGCTGAGCGCCTGGGCGCTGTCTGCCCAAACCTACAATCGCCGCATGCTAGACATCGTTCAACTGAGAAAAGACCTTCCAGGGGTCGTCGCGCGGCTTGAAACGCGCAAGAGCCCACAGCCGTTTCTGGATGTGGCCGCCTACCAAGCTCTGGAGACAGAGCGCAAGAAGCTGCAGACCCGCACCGAAGAGCTGCAAAGCCAGCGCAACTCGCTGAGCAAACAGATCGGCATGCTCAAAGGCAAGGGCCAGCACGCCGAGGCCGACGCCGTGATGGCGCAGGTGGGGGCGCTCAAGACCGAACTCGACGCTTCAGGTACCCGGCTTGAGGTGATTCAGGCCGAACTGCACACCCTGCTGCAAGCCGTGCCCAACCTGCCGCACGACAGCGTGCCGGTGGGCAGCGACGAACACGGCAACGTGGAACTGCGCCGCTGGAGTCCCGATGGAAAGGGCCCGCGCGTGTTCGACTTCGATGTGCGAGACCACGTGGATGTGGGTACTCCGCTCGGGCTGGATTTTGAGACCGGCACCAAACTCGCCGGCTCGCGCTTCACCTTCATGCGCGGCCCCATCGCGCGCCTGCACCGTGCGCTCGCGCAGTTCATGCTCGACGTGCAGACCGAAGAACACGGCTACACCGAGTGCTACACGCCTTACATCGTCAACGCCGACACCTTGCGCGGCACGGGTCAGCTGCCCAAGTTTGAAGCCGATCTGTTCGCAGTGAAGAAGGGCGGCCAGGAAGGTGAGGCCGTACCCGACATGCAGGCGCTCTACCTCATCCCTACCAGCGAAGTAACACTGACCAATGTCGTGCGCGACACCGTGGTGGCCGAAACCGAGTTGCCCATCAAGCTCACGGCACACACGCCGTGTTTCCGCTCCGAAGCCGGCAGCGCCGGGCGCGACACGCGCGGCATGATCCGCCAGCACCAGTTCGACAAGGTCGAGATGGTTCAGATCGTGCACCCCGACAAAAGCTACGAAGCGCTGGAAGCCATGACCGGCCATGCCGAAGCCGTGTTGCAGAAGCTGGGGCTGCCGTATCGCGTGTTGGCACTGTGCACCGGCGACATGGGCTTTGGCGCCACCCGCACCCACGACCTGGAAGTGTGGGTGCCGGCGCAGGGCACCTACCGCGAGATCAGCTCGGTTTCCAATTGCGAAGCGTTCCAGGCGCGCCGGCTGCAGGCCCGATTCAAGAACGCACAAGGCAAAAACGAACTCGTGCACACCTTGAACGGCTCCGGCCTGGCCGTGGGCCGCGCTCTGGTGGCGGTGCTGGAGAACTTCCAGAACGCCGATGGCAGCGTGACCGTGCCCGAGGTGCTGCGCCCGTACATGGGTGGTCTGGAGCGGTTGACCCCAGCTTGAGATCGAAAGGTTTCGTTCAAAGAAAAAGCCCCGCGAATGCGGGGCTTTTTCGTGTCTGGCGGAGAGGGTGGGATTCGAACCCACGGTACCTTGCGGTACGCCTGATTTCGAGTCAGGTACATTCGACCACTCTGCCACCTCTCCGGTGTTGGTCTTCATCGCGAACCCGCGAGTATAGCAGGCGCTCGAGGGCTGGAAGCTGGCTCACCCGCTCTCCAAAGCCGGTGAGACAATGCCCCACCGCCGCCACTCACTGCCCATGCTCGTCGACACCCAACCCGCGACTTACCAGCACATGCCGGCCTCGCCCGAGGTGCGCGACCACTGGGTGAACTCGCAGCTCATTGGTGTGTTGATGGACAACATGGGGGCATCGCTGCTGGCGGCCATGCTGTCGTTGCCGGTGCTGGTGTTCATGATGGCGGGCGAAGTCAACACGGCTGGACTGCTGTTCTGGACCGCGTTGATGCTCGCGATTCTGGTGTACCGCTACCGCCTGATCGGCATCTACCGCCTTCGCCACGACAGCCTTGAAGGCCCGCAGCGCATGACCTTCGTCAACCGCTACCACTGGACTTGGGCTGCCATGGCGCTTTTGTGGGGTGGGCCGGTGTTGCTCAGCTATCAGCAGGCGCCCATCGCCACCCAGTTCGTGTGCGCGCTGGTGGTGCTGGGGCAGGGTCTGCTCACCCTCACGGCCTTCAGCGCCTACCTGCCGGTGTACCGCACCTACGCAAATTCACTCATGTTCTCGGTGCTGCTGGGCTTATTGATCGGTATGACGCTGTCGTCGCAACCGGCCGGGTCCATGCAGACCGGCCTGGTTCTCATGGCGTTGCTGGTGGCGTTCTGGGGTTTGCTGTTCATGACGGGCACACGCATGCACGAAGTGCACCGGGCCAGTTTCGAACTGCAGTTCTCCAACCAGGAGCTGATCGACTCGCTGACCTTGCAGACGCGCGCTTCGTTGCGTGCGGTGGCCACCAAGAACCGGTTTCTGGCGTCGGCCGCGCACGACCTGCGCCAGCCTGTGCACGCCCTGAGTCTCTACGCCGACTGGCTGGCCACCGAACCCGAGATGGCGCGCGACATCGCACCCCGCATTCTGCAGTCCACGCGCGCCATCAACGAGTTGTTCGATTCGCTGTTTGATCTCACACGGATCGACGCGGGCAACTACAAGGTGCGGCTGCAGCACGTGGACGTGGAAAAACTCTTTGCCGACCTGTCGCTGCAGTTCGAGCCGGTGGCGGTGGGCAAGTCGCTGCGCCTGCGTTCTCACACGCGGCCAACCACGTTGTGGTCAGACCCTGTGGTGTTGCGCCGGATCCTGGGCAATCTGGTGTCCAACGCCTTGCGCCACACGCACCAGGGAGGCGTGCTGCTGGCGTTGCGCCACCGAGAGGACATGCTGGTGTTCGAGGTGTGGGACACCGGTGTGGGCATCGCACGCGAGCATCAGCAGGCGATCTTTCAGGAGTTTTTCAGGGTGTCGCAGCACCAGGGCACTGAGGACAGCCTGGGCTTGGGCTTGACGATCGTGTCCAAACTGGCGTCGCTGATGGGCTACCAACTGGCCCTGAATTCGGAGGCAAACCGCGGCAGCGTGTTCCGGGTGATGCTGCCAGCGTTCACCCAGCAAGAGTCCACTGGGCTGCCCGCCCCGACCGTGGTGCGCCGCGCCACCTGATCACAGCCTGCGGTGCGGGAAGCGTTTTACAGATCCAGGAGGCCGGCGGTGCGGGCGAGGTGGCTGGCTTGCGAGCGGCTCTTGACGTTGAGGCGGCGGAACAGGCGCCACAGGTGCACCTTGACGGTGTGTTCGCTGATCTGCAGTTGTTCGGCGATGTCACGGTTGCTCAGACCCCGGTCCAGCATGACCAGCAATTGTTTCTGTCGCTTGGACAGTTTGTCCGGAATGATCGGCGCGTTTTCGTCTTCCACTTCTTCGGCCAGAAACTCGCGCAACACCTTGGCGATTTGCGCAGCACCGGCGGACTTCTCCACATAAGCGTCTGCACCGGCTTCACGAGCCAGGTCTTCGTAGTCCGAAGAGGGCGACGCAGACAGCACGATCAGCGAGGTATCCGGCAGCATTTGCCTGACTTCGCGCACGCCGGAAACACCGTTGGTGTCGGGCAGTTTGAGATCAAGGCAGACCAATTCCGGCTCGCCGTGTTCGGCGATGGCCTTGCTCACCGAGGCCAGACGTTCGAGCTCGATCACCTGGGTGGACGCACGCAGGCGGCGAAGCAACATGACGACGGCTTCGCGCATGAGTGGATGATCGTCAATAACAAAAATACTCATAACAGGCTGTGCTGGTAATAATTGGTTTCAACTGAAGAGCATATCGGCAAGTTGAGGCTTTGGCGATAGCGTCCTCCGGCGAAATCCGGCCTGATTCGGGACTTGCTGCACGGTATGGATGCCCGTGTGTGTCTTCAAGCTGGATACCCCATATGGTACGCCGATGGTACACACCCGGTGAGATTGCAAGCGGTCGCCACGAACCGGGCCTGATACGGCTTCATGCAAACGTCCGATGCTTGAAACTCAGACGCCAGGTTCGCTGAAAGATCGCAATGCCGCATCCAGCGCGTTTGCGTCGCCCCGGCTGGCGATCTGCCTTGCCAGCGGATCCAGCGCGGCGTTGCCTTCGCGCTGCAATCGCGCAATCGCCTGGGCGGCGTCGCGCGGAGCTGCAAAGCCGGTGCTTTGCAGCAAGAGCGCACCCTGGGCATCCATCAGCTTGAAGTAAAACAGGCCGTCCTGCTCGCGGTATTGCTTGAATGCGGGTGCCATGGACTTGCCAGCCTTGTTGGCCGCGGGTGCCAAAGCCGCCTGAAGCGGCCGCAGGCCCACGGCGTGGCGCAGCCGGGCGGTGAAAGGCGTGGCGATGGCGCGCGCTTTGTCCGCGCCGGCTTTCAGGGTCTTCTCGATGCGCGCAGGCTCCTGAATGAGTTCGTCGTAGACCGCCCGCATGGGTGCGATCTCCAGGTCCAGGCGTTCAAACAAGACCTGCTTGGCATCGCCCCACGAGATGCCGTCGGCATAGGCTTTTTCCATGGCCGTGGTCTCTTCGGGTGAAGCGAATGCCTGATAGAGCTGAAACAGTGCTGAGCCGTCGGTGGACTTGGGCTCACCCGGTGCGCGCGAGTCGGTCACGATGCCCATGATGAGCTTCTTCAACTGATCACGCGGCGCGAACAGCGGTATGGTGTTGTCGTAGCTCTTGCTCATCTTGCGGCCATCGAGCCCGGGCAGGGTGGCCACGTGGTCTTCAATGGCGGCCTCGGGCAGCGTGAAGTGCTCACCGTAAAGGTGGTTGAAACTGGCCGCGATATCGCGCGCCATTTCAATGTGCTGGATCTGGTCACGCCCCACCGGCACTTTGTGCGCGTTGAACATGAGGATGTCCGCTGCCATCAGCACCGGGTACATGAAGAGGCCGGCGGTCACGCCGGCGTCCGGGTCCATGTTGGCCGCGTTGTTCTTGTCGACCGAGGCCTTGTACGCGTGCGCGCGGTTGAGCACGCCCTTGCCGGTGACGCACGTGAGAAGCCAGGTGAGTTCGGGGATCTCGGGGATGTCGGACTGGCGGTAGAACGTGACCTTGTCGGGGTCGAGCCCGCAGGCCAGCCAGGTGGCGGCGATCTCCAGCGTGGAGCGTTGCACCCGCGCGGGCTCGCCTACCTTGATGAGCGCGTGGTAGTCGGCCAGAAAATAAAAGCTCTCGACTTCGGCCAGCCGGCTGGCGCGCACAGTTGGGCGAACGGCGCCCACGTAGTTGCCCAGGTGGGGCGTGCCAGAAGTGGTGATGCCGGTGAGGACGCGTTGGGTTTTCATGATCGGGTTCAGAGGATCAACATGCGCAAGGGAGTGAGCAGCACCTGAATGGCACTTTCAGTCAGCATCATCAGCGGGCGCAACCACAAGTTGCCCACCACACCGCTGATGACCAGCGCCATCACGATGAAAAAGCCCCAGGGCTCAATACGCGAGACCAGCTCGGCCTGTCGCATGGGCAGCAAGCCCACCAGGATGCGGCCGCCGTCCAACGGGGGCAAGGGAAAGAGATTGAAGGCAAACATGACCAGGTTCACCAGCACGCCTGCGCGGCACATCTGAAGGAAGAACTGCTCCTGCACGCCGATGGCGGCCAGCGCGTAGAGAAGAATGGTCCATGCAATCGCTTGGAACAGGTTCGCACCAGGCCCGGCGAGAGCCACCCACACCATGTCGCGCTTGGGGTTGCGCAGCCGCCCGAAGTTGACCGGCACAGGCTTGGCGTAGCCGAACAGAAAGGCGCCTGCGGTGGCGAAGTAAAGAATGAGCGGCATCGCGATCGTGCCGACCGGGTCGATGTGCTTGATCGGGTTGATCGTGATCCGTCCCATGAGCTCGGCGGTGCGGTCGCCGAAGTGCCGCGCCGCATAACCGTGCGCTGCCTCGTGCAGCGTGATGGCGAACAGCACCGGGATGGCGTAGAGGGCGACGGTTTGAACGATCTGGGCGAAATCCATGGCGGGTGCGCTGGGAGCAAACGTGTATTGTCCCAGAGTGGGGCAGCGCCCCGCCGGGCTCGCTCAGAGACCCAGCGGACCGAGAGCGCCCTGGCCAGCGCGGATCACCTCGGGCTCGCCACCGCTGCCCATGGGGGTGAGGTCGATCACCGTGGTCGGCTCCAGTGCGCAGGCGCCCGCGTCGATCACGCCGGCCAGCTCGTGCTGCAGGCGTTCGCGGATCTCCTGCGCGTCGTTGAGCGGGTCTGTCTGGCCGGGCAGTATCAGCGTGGTCGAGAGCAGGGGTGCGCCGTGCAGGCCGAGCAGCTCCAGCAGCGTCCTGTGCTCGGGAACGCGCAGTCCGATGGTTTTGCGCGAGGGGTGGCTCAGGCGCCGCGGCACCTCTTTGCTGGCTTCCAGGATGAAGGTGTAGGGCCCAGGTGTCGCGAGCTTCAGAAGCCGGTATTGGCGATTGTCGACGCGTGCGTAGCTGGCGAGTTCGCTCAGGTCGCGGCAGATCAGCGTGAGGTGGTGCTTGTCGTCCACTTGGCGGATGCGGCGCAAGCGGTCTGCCGCGGTCTTGTCGTCCAGGTGGCACACCAGCGCGTAGCTGGAATCGGTGGGCACGGCCAGCACGCCGCCGCGCTCGAGCAGCTGCACCGCCTGCTTCAGCAGTCGCGGTTGCGGGTTGTCGGGGTGGACTTCGAAGAACTGGGACATGGTGGATGCTCGGCGATCAGGCTTCGGGTTGCTCCACCGGCAGACGCCGGTCGCGTGCGGTGAGCCAACTCGCGGTGGCACCGCAGAGCACGATCATGCCGATGCCTGAAAGCTCCAGGGGCCCGGGTGTGTGCCCGAACACAACCCAGCCGCACAGCATGGCAAAGCCGATCTGGGTGTAGAGGTAAGGCGTGAGCGTGGAGGCTGGAGCCCGCGCAAACGCGAGGATGAGCAGGAAATGCCCGACGGTGCCCATGAGTCCCACGAGGCACAGCAGCCCGAAGGTACGCACATCGGGGATGACCTGCCACACGAACGGCAACGCCAGGCTGGCCACCAGCGCGCCCACCCAACCGGTGTAGAAGTGCATGGTCATCGGGTCTTCGGTGCGCGCCATCTTGCTGGTGAGGATCTGGAACCAGGCGTAGGTGAACACCATCGCCAGTGGCAGCAGGCTGGCCCAGCCGATCACATCGCCACCGGGTTGCACCACCAGCAGTGCACCAGCGAATCCGCCGGCCACCAGCGTCCAGCGCAGCCATGAGACGTCTTCCTTCAGAAACAGCGCTGCCAGCAGCGTGACGGCGAGTGGCGAGATCATGATGATGGCGGTGAACTCGCCCACCGGCATGAACTGCACGCTCACAAACGACATCACGCTGACCAGGAGCAGAAGGCAACCTCTGAGCACCTGGTAGCGCGGGTGTGCGGTCTGCCAGAGCCGGCGCCCGCGCAGTGGCAGCATGACGGCCGACACCGCCACTGCATGAAACACGTAGCGAAACCACACCGCCACCAGCACAGAGACAAACGCACCGACGTACTTGACCGTGGTGTCGAGCACCGCGAAGCAGGCCGTGGCCGATATCAGAAAGGCGATACCCAGCAGGGCGTGCGTAGGCGTGCGCCGTGCGAGCTCGGACATCAGTGGATTCGAGCCTGCAGCAGTTCCCACACGGGCTTCACGCTGCCAGGCAGGTCGGGCAGTTTGCCCAGGTCTGTGTGGCTTTCTTCGGGGCTGTGAAAGTCGCTGCCACGCGAGGCGGCAAGGTCGAATTCCTGGCAGTAGCCCGCGTACTTCACATAGTCGGATGCGTTGTGCGCACCGGTCATCACCTCCACCGCCTGGCCACCGTGGTTCTTGAATTCGGTGAACAGCGCGAACTCTTCGTTGGGCGTGAGCTTGTAGCGACCCGGGTGTGCGATCACGGCCACGCCACCAGACTGTGTGATCCAGCTCAGTGCATCGGCCAGCTTGGCCCAGCGGTGCGGCACAAAGCCGGGCTTGCCCTCGGTGATGTATTTGCGGAACACATCGTTGGTGTCCTTGCTCACGCCGATTTCCACCAGGTAGCGGGCGAAGTGCGATCGCGAGATCAGTTCGGGGTTGCCGACGTATTTCAGTGCGCCTTCGTATACGCCTTTGATACCCACGCGGGCCAGGTCGTCGCTCATGTCGCGGGCCCTCTGTTCGCGACCGCCGCGTGTGGCCTGCAGGCCAGCCAGCAGGGCAGGGTGCGTGTGGTCCATACCCAGGCCGACGATGTGCACCGTGATGCCCAGGAAGGTCACCGAAATCTCCACGCCTGTGAGGTAGCTCAGGCCCACCTCGTGCGCCGCGGCCATTGCACGTTCTTGCCCACCCAGTTCGTCATGGTCGGTCAGGGCCCACAGCTCCACGCCGTTGGCTTTGGCGCGCTGCGCCAGCGCTTCGGGCGTGAGGGTACCGTCTGAGACGACGGAGTGGCAGTGCAGGTCGGCGTTGGTCAAGATGTTCACCAGTTCATTCTAGGTTTTACCGGTTCACCCTGTGTTGCGGAGGCCTGCGGCGATGCCGTTGATCGAGATGTGGATGCCGCGGCGCACGCGTTCGTTGCGATCGGCGTCGTTCTCACCGGCGCGGTAGCGCCGCACCAGTTCCACCTGCAGGTGGTGCAGCGGGTCGATGTAGGGGAAGCGGTGGCGCATGGAGCGCTGCAGCGCTGCGTTGTTCACCAGGCGCTGCTTCTCGCCCGTGATGAGCGCCAGCGCATCGGCCGTGCGGTGCCACTCTGCCTCGATCGCGGTGAAAACCTGTTTGCGCAAGCGCTTGTCGGGGACCAGTTCGGAGTAGAGCGAGGCGAGCGCCAGATCGCTCTTGGCCAGCACCATGTCCATGTTGGAGAGCAGGGTGCTGAAGAACGGCCACTGCTTCACCATCTTCTGCAGCAATCCCTTTTGCGCCGCCACACCCTTGGGGCCATCGCGGTGCAGGAAGGTGTGTACCGCCGAGCCGAAGCCGTACCAACCCGGCAGGGTAAGGCGGCACTGACCCCAGCTGAACCCCCACGGAATCGCACGCAGGTCTTCGATCTTCTGCGTGGCCTTGCGCGAGGCCGGGCGCGAGCCGATGTTGAGCTCGGCGATTTCGCGGATGGGTGTGGCGGCGAAGAAGTACTCGGCGAAGCGCGGGGTGTCGTACACCAGCGCGCGGTAGGCGGCCATGCTTTGGCTCGAGAGCTCGTCGGCCGCGGCCAGAAAGGTCTTGGGCGCATCGCGCGTGGGCTTGAGCAGGGTGGCCTCCAGCGTGGCCGCCACGAGGGTTTCGAGGTTGCGCCGGCCGATCTCGGGGTTGGCGTATTTGGAGCCGATCACCTCGCCCTGTTCGGTCAGGCGGATCTGGCCGCGCACGGTGCCCGGGGGCTGCGCCAGGATCGCCTGAAAACTCGGGCCGCCGCCCCGTCCCACGGTGCCGCCCCGACCATGGAACATCCGCAGCTGGATGGGTTTGTCACGGCCGTGATTGAGCGCGTCGAACAACTCGACCAACGCAATCTCCGCCCGGTAAAGCTCCCAGTTGCTGGTGAAGATCCCGCCGTCCTTGTTGCTGTCGGAGTAGCCAAGCATGATGTCCTGCTCGCAGTAGCCGTCGGCCGCCCCGCGCCCGACCATGGCCCGCACACCGGGCAGGGCGAGGTACTCGCGCATGATGGGAGCGGCGTTGCGCAGGTCTTCGATGGTTTCGAAGAGCGGTACCACGATCAGGTCGCAAACCGCATCGTCATTCAGCGTGCCGCGCATCAGGCCGGCTTCCTTTTGCAGCAGCAACACTTCGAGCAGATCGCTCACGGTTTCCGTGTGGCTGATGATCGCGTGGCGGATGGCCTGCGCGCCGAAGCGCTCCCGTCCGCTGCGCGCGGTGTCGAAGATCGCCAGCTCGCCCAGCGTGTGCGCCGAATAGGCGACACCGGGCACACGCAGGGGGCGCGCGTCATTGAGTTGACGCAGCAGCACGGCCCGTTTGCCGGCCTCGTCGAGCTGCGAGTAGTGCGGCTCGATGCGCGCGCTGGCCAGCAATTCGGCGACCACTTCTTCGTGTTTGTCGGAGCTTTGGCGCAGGTCGACGGTGGCGAGGTGAAAGCCGAACACCTGCACCGCGCGCATCAGCGGCCGCAGCCGGGCGCGGGCCAGCGCTTCGCCGTGGTGCGACTTGAGCGAGGCTTCGATGGTGCGCAGGTCATCGAGCAATTCGTGGGTGCTGCTGTAGGCGTGTTGGGGTGCCACGGCATGCCGGGCCGCTTCGCCGCCGGTCAAGTTTTTCAGCGTGGCCGCCAGCCGAGCGTACATGCCGGTGAGTGCGCGGCGGTAGGGCTCGTCCTGGCGGTGCGCGTTGGTGTCGGGCGAGCGTTCGGCCAGGGCCTGCATGGCAGGGCTCACACTGGTCAGCATGGCCGAGACCGAGAGCTCGGCACCCAGAAAGTGCAGTTGCGTGAGGTGGTGGCGCAGCACCATGTCTGCCTGGCTGTGCAGCGCAAGCTCGAGGGTCTGCGCGGTCACGTTGGGGTTGCCGTCGCGGTCACCACCAATCCACTGGCCCATGCGCAGGAACGGAGCGATCACGGCGCTCTCGCCATGGTCACCCAGGCCTTCTTCAAGCTCGCGGTAAAGGCGCGGAATCTGCGTGAGGAAGGTGGCCTCGTAGTAGCTCAGCGCGTTCTCGATCTCATCGGCCACCGTGAGCTTTGTGAAGCGCAGCAGGCGCGTCTGCCAGAGCTGGGTCACCCGGGCGCGGATCTGCGCCTCGATGTCCGCGCGCTCGCGCGGCAGTCGCTCCTGCTCGTCGCGCTCGCCCAGCAGGCGCGCAATGGCTCGCTCGGCGTCCAGGATGCTCTTGCGCTGCACCTCCGTGGGGTGGGCTGTGAGCACCGGCGAGATGTGGCTGTGCGCCAGCGTGTCGATGATCGCGCCTGGTGCGATACCGGCCTTGTGCAGACGTTGTATGGTGCGCGCCAGACTGCCCTCTTGCAGATCGCCAGCGCGCTCGTGCACCGCGCGGCGGCGGATGTGGTGGCGGTCCTCGGCCAGATTGGCCAGATGGCTGAAGTAAGTGAAGGCCCGGATCACGCTCACCGTCTGGTCACCGCTGAGTCCCTTGAGCAGCTTCTTGAGCGCCTTGTCGGCCGACTGGTCGGCGTGGCGGCGAAATGCCACCGAGAGCTGGCGGATCTGCTCGATAAGGTCGTAGGCGGCCTGGCCTTCTTGCTCGCGGATCACGTCGCCCAGGATGCGGCCCAGCAAACGAATGTCCTCAATGAGGGGCTGGTCCTTGTCGGCACGGCTGGAGGGGCGGGTGCGAACGGGCGTTTTGCTCATGGTGCGGTGAGGAATGAGTGGCCTGCCGACAGGGCCGGGTGATCTGGGGAAAACCCGGTGGAGGGGCCATGCTAGCATCCAAAAACACCCTGCTCGGTTACGAACCGGGTACCCATCTCGCGGGTTGTGCCGCCCCGTTTTTCTCCCGAGTCCCATGTCCACTTCCAACTCCCTGGCCATCACCATTGCCACCCGCGAGAGCCGCCTTGCGCTGTGGCAGGCCGAACACGTCAAGGCCTTGCTTGAGGGCCTGGGCCACCGCGTGACGTTGCTCGGCATGACCACGCTGGGTGACCAGATCCTGGACCGCAGCCTGTCCAAGGTTGGTGGCAAGGGTTTGTTCGTCAAGGAACTCGAAGTGGCGCTGGAAGAGGGGCGTGCCGACATCGCGGTGCATTCGCTCAAGGACGTGCCGATGCAGCTTCCCGACGGCTTTGCGCTTGCGTGCGTGATGGAGCGCGAAGATCCGCGCGACGCCTGGGTGTCGCCGCAATGCGCGGGCCTGGCCGAACTGCCGCCCAACGCGGTGGTGGGCACCTCCAGCCTGCGCCGCCTGGTGCTGCTGCGCGAATCGCTGGACCGGCTGGGCCGCGCCGACGTGCGTATCGAACCCCTGCGCGGCAACCTCGACACGCGCCTGCGCAAGCTCGATGAAGGCCAGTACCACGCCATCGTGCTGGCCGCGGCCGGTCTCAAGCGCCTGGGCCTTGGCGAGCGCATTCGACACATTTTCGAGCCGGCCGATTCCTTGCCCGCTGCGGGCCAAGGCGCGCTGGGCATTGAAGTGCGGGCCGATCGGCAAGATCTCGTTGACGCACTCGCGCCGCTCGCTCACACCGCCAGCTGGCAACGCGTGGCTGCCGAGCGCACGGTGTCGCGCGCCATGGGCGGCAGCTGTTCCATGCCGCTGGCCGCCTACGCCGACTGGCAGGCCGACGGTACTCTTCATCTCGACGCCGCTTGGGGAGACCCGCACGGCCAGCAAGCGGTGGTGCGGGTGAGCGGCCAGGCGCGTGTGCAGACTCTGGCCGAGGCCGAGGCGCTGGGTCAGCGCGTGGCCGCCGACCTGCGCGCGGCCGGCGCCATGCCGCCGCCCGTGGAGGCCTGAGTCCTTGAATGACACCACCGCCCGGCGGACCGAACCTGGCCGGGTGGCGCGGCTGATCGTCACGCGCCCCGCGGTTGAAGCGGCGCATTGGGTGCAGGTGCTGCACACCCACGGCTGGCCCGCCTGCGCATTGCCCCTGATCGACATTGGTGAACCCGGCTCGGCCGAGGCCCTGGCAGCGTTGCAGACCTGGCGGTCCAACTGGCAGCAAGCCGATGCCTTGATGTTTGTGAGCGGCGCGGCCGTGAGCCACTTTTTCGGCAATGGCGCACTCGCGCGCCCGGTGGATCCGGTGCAAACGCGCTTCTGGGCACCGGGCCCAGGTACCGCGCGCCAACTCGCCCGGGCGCTGGCGGCGCTGGGCGTGGCGCCGGACCATATCGACGCACCCGCCGAGGACGCGGCCCAGTTCGACTCCGAGCACCTCTGGCCCGTGGTGGCGCCGCAGGTGCAGCCTGGGACACGCATCCTGATCGTGCGAGGTCTGTCGGTCGACGCACCGCCCGATACCGCTGCGGTGGCCGGCAACGGTCGCGACTGGTTGATCCACCAATGCGAATCTGCGGGCGCGCGGGTTGACAGGTGCATCGCGTACGAACGCCGACCGCCGGTGCTGGGTGAGGGGGATGCGCAGCGCATGGCTGACGCCATGCAAGCGGGCAGTGTGTGGCTGTTCAGCAGCTCCGAAGCGCTGACAGCGTTGCGCGTGTTGCAACCCCGGGCCCACTGGAGCGCTGCCACGGCGCTGGTCACGCACCCGCGCATTGCGCAAGCGGCGCGCGACACCGGCTTCGGCCGTGTGATCGAATCACGCCCGAGCCTGACCGACGTGTTGCTCGCCCTAGAATCGGAGCGGTCTCCACCATGAGCTCCAACCAGTCCCTCCCACCTTCCACCGACGCCGCTGCACCCGTTGCTGCGGCGGGCACGACCGCGCCTGCGCCCTCACCGGTGCGCCGCACCGGGCAGGGCCTCGTGTGGGCGGCTCTGGCGTTGGCGGCGATCGCGCTCGTGTTCACCGGCATGCTCTGGCAAAAGCTCGGCTTCACGCAGCAAGAACTGGCACGCCGTGTGCAGGACGGTGGCGCGCAGGCTGTTGAGGCCCGCACACTGGCAGCCCAGGCCGAGGCGCTGGCCCAGGAGCTGCAGGGCCGCCTGACGGTGGCCGAAGTGCGCCTGTCCGAGGTGAGCCTGCAGCGCACCCAGCTGGAAGAGCTGATGCTGGCGCTCTCACGTTCGCGAGACGACAACCTGGTGCAGGACCTGGAGTCGACCGTGAAGCTGGCGCAGCAACAGACCCTGCTCACCGGCAGCACGCAGCCCATGGTGGCGGCCTTGCGCGCGGCCGACCAGCGCATCGCGCGCGCCGCCCAGCCTCGGCTCAACCCGGTGCAACGCGCCATCGCACGCGACATCGACCGCATTCAGGCCGCGCCCCTGGCCGACATCCCGTCGCTGGTCTTGCGGCTGGACGAGCTGTCGAGGCAGATCGATGAATGGCCGGTGCTCAACCAGGTGGGTCAACAGAAGCGTGCGTCTGCCGCCAAGGCTGGGCCGGCCGCAGGGAGCGAACCCGCGCCTCAGGCGGCGAGTGCGCCAGCGACCGATACTGCGTCAGCGGACGCCATGTCCGCACGGACCGACACCCCCGAAGCTGGTACCGAAGAGGGCGGTCTCAGTGCGGGCTGGACCCGAGTCTCCGGCTGGTGGAATGCGTTGTGGGCGCGCACCTGGGCCGAGGTCACGCGCAGCGGCCGCGAACTCGTTCGCGTCAGCCGCATCGACCGACCCGAAGCCGCGCTGCTCGCGCCCGAGCAGGCGTTTTTCCTGCGCGAGAATCTCAAGCTCAAGTTGCTCAACGCCCGGCTCGGTCTGCTGGCCCGCCAGTGGACCACCAGCCAGGCCGACCTGCTGGCGGTGGAAGTGGCGATCGCGCGTTACTTCGACACCAGCGCGCCGCAGGTGGTGAGCGCACAGACCCTGGTGGCCCGCTTGCGCCGCGACCTGGTGGCCACCGATGTGCCACGCCCTGACGAAACCCTGGCCGCGCTGGCCGCTGCCGCGGGAGGCCGCTGATGCGCAGCCGCCAGCGGGGCGCGATGCGCAGCGTGTTCTGGCTGCTGGGCCTGGCGGCGGTGGCGGTGGCGCTGGCGCTGCTGGTGGGGCACAACGCCAGCACGGTCACGCTTTTCTGGCCCCCCTACCGGTTCGACGTTTCCTTCAACTTCGTCCTGTTTTGCCTGATCGCCGGCTTCGTGCTGCTGCACGCCGCGCTGCTGGCCATTGGCGCCATCCGCGATTTGCCTATGCGCGCCCAGCGCTGGCGCAGCCAGCAGGTCGAACGCTCGGTGGTGGGTTCTGTCATGGACGCGCTGGCGCACCAACTGGCCGGGCGGTTTGTGCGCGCGCAGTCGGCAGCGCAAAACGCATTGGACCGGCTCAAGTCGGTCTCACCTGGTCAGTGGCCGCGCCGAGACCAGTTGCAGGTGCTCGCGCACCTGCTGGTGGCCGAGAGCGCGCAGTCGCTGCAAAACCGCGAGCGGCGCGACCAAAACCTGCAAGCCGCGCTCGATCCGGCCTTGGCCAAGGGTGCGCCTGACGCGTCCGAAGGCGCCCTGTTGCGCGCCGTGCGCTGGGCGGTGGAAGACCGCGACGTGGACGCTGCACGCAGCCGGCTTGCCGAGTTGCCCCAAGGCGCGAGCCGCCGCATCCAGGCGCTGCGCCTGAAGCTGCGCGTGGCCCGCCTGGGTGGCGCCACGGCCGAGGCCCTGGACACCGCCCGCCTGCTCGCCAAACACAAGGCGTTTTCGCACGATACAGCGCGCAGCATCGTGCGCGGGCTGGTGCTGGATGCCCTGAGCGAAGCCCACGACATGGCCCAACTCGAAGCGGTGTGGAACGGTCTGGATGCCAGCGAGCGCGCCATGCCCGAACTGGCGCTGGCCGCAGCGCGGCGCGGCAACCAGCTCGTGCTTCAACGCAAAGACACCGACAGTGACGAGGCCCGCGCGGTGGCGGCGCGCCTGCGCGCCTGGCTGGAGCCGCTGTGGCAACAATTCGATGACCTTGAGCCTGCGCAGCAGCGGCAACTCGTCGCGGCCTTCGAGCCCGGACTGCCGCAACTCGACACCGCCTGGCTCGCGCGGCTGGAGCAACAGCAACGACTGTCGCCCAACAACGCCTTGCTGCAGTACCTCGCCGGGCAGGCTTTCATGCAACGCCAACTCTGGGGCAAGGCCAGCCAATTGCTCACGCAGGCGAGCCATGGTCTGCGCGATGCCGCGTTGCTGCGCCGCACGTGGCGCTCACTGGCCGTGCTGGCCGAGGAGCGGGGTGACGAGCCGTCCGCACAAGCGGCCTGGAAGCAGGCGGCCCTGCTCGACTGACCGGGCGCAGCCAAGCTTGCAAAAGAAAAGCGCCCGAGGGCGCTTTTCTTTTGGCTGATGCACCTGCAAGCGTTGGGCGCCTGAAGGTGATTCCCGATCAGCGTGTCTCGAAGGGCAACTGCATGTCGCGCAGATCCTTGCGCGTTTCGACCAGCACCAGCGGGCCATCGTCCAGGACCACCGCCGGCTTGGGCTCGCGTGGCACGTGCACAGGCTTGGGCTCGGCCGCGATCGCAGCTTGTGCCTGGGCCACCTTGTCGGCGTTGGAGTTGACCCACTCCAGACCGCTGGCCTGGGCAACCTGCTGCATCTCGTCCATGGGCAGGGAGAAGCTGGCGACCTTGGGCAAGCTGCGTGCAGCGGGGGCCTCGGCCACAACGTGCTTGGGTGCAGGCGCGCGGGGCGCCGGGGCTGGGGCCGCCAAAGGTGCCGGCGCTGCCACAGGGGCTGCCATCGGCGCCATCACGGCGGGTGCCATCACCTGCGCCGGTGCAGCTGACTCCACTTCTGGTGCAGCGATCGGCGCGGACACTGGTGCCACCACCGAAGCCTCGTTCACCACCGGTGCGGATACCGGTTCCACCGGCAGACTGAAGTAGCTGCGTGTGGGGGCGTCGTCCGCCGGTTCGTGCGAAGGCATCACCGTGGAGGCGGCTGCAAAGGTCACTTCGCTCGCGGGCATCTCGGCAGGGCTCTCTCCTTCGAGGCCTTCAGGGGTCCCGTTGGCTTCGCGCGGGCCGCGCTCGCGGCGGTCGCGGCCATAACGATCGCGGCTGCGGCGCTCGCGTGGGGCGCG
The DNA here is from genome assembly GCA_038213545.1 of Burkholderiales bacterium. Lineage (GTDB taxonomy): Bacteria > Pseudomonadota > Gammaproteobacteria > Burkholderiales > Burkholderiaceae_C > Hydrogenophaga. Next base: position 461 of record JBBQSX010000017.1, on the reverse strand, counting down.
TGGGGTGCCATCGCCGCCTTCAAGTACCTCGCCCTCGCGGCCTGCGTCGTTGCTGTCGCCAGCGTTTTGCGCCACAGAAGCTGCATCGTTTTGCGCTGCGGGGGCTTGGCCCTCGGCGCCTTCGGCCGGCCGGCGGCGGTTCTCGCCACCGCGTCCGCCACGACCACGGCGCTGGTTGTCACCGCCTTCGTTCGTTTCGCCGGGTGCAGCAGCCGGGGCTCCGTTCACCAGTTCCGCTGGCGTTGCACCGTCCACTGGTGCGACATCGCGGCGGTTGTCGCGGCGACCATCGCCTCGGCGACCTTCGCCCCGTTCGCCACGCGCTTCACCGCGACCTTCGCCCCGTTCGCCACGCGCTTCACCGCGACCTTCAGCGCGGGGCTCACCACGTGCTTCGTTGCGGCCCTCACCGCGCGGCTCACCGCGGCCTTCGCCCCGGCGTCCATCGCCTCGGCCTTCAG
>JBBQSX010000016.1:0-34070 GCA_038213545.1 Burkholderiales bacterium | reverse complement strand
CCGGGCTGGAACGCGGTGCAGAAGCACCTGTTCGAAGAGGAATGTGCGCTGGCCGGCGCGCCCCGCGTGGTGCCCTTCGGCCCGGTGATGGTGGCGCCCGTGATCATGGCGTTTGGCAACAAGGCACAACAGGAGCGCTTTTTGCCCGGCATTGCCAGCGGTGAAGTCTGGTGGAGCCAGGGCTACAGCGAACCGGGCTCTGGCTCGGACCTGGCCTCCGTGAAGTGCCGCGCCGAGCGCCAGGGCGACAAGTACATCGTCAATGGCCAGAAGACCTGGACGACGCTGGGCCAGTACGGCGAGTGGATCTTCTGCCTGGTGCGCACCAGCAACGAAGGCAAGCCGCAAACCGGCATCTCGTTCCTGCTGATCGACATGAAATCGCCCGGCGTCTCGGTTCGCCCCATCAAGCTGCTTGATGGCGAATGCGAAGTCAACGAGGTCTGGTTCGACAACGTGGAAGTGCCGGCCGAGAACCTGGTCGGCGAAGAAAACAAGGGCTGGACCTACGCCAAGTACCTGCTTGGCCACGAACGCACCAACATCGCCGACGTCAACCGCACCAAACGCGAACTCGAACGGCTCAAGCGCATTGCCAAGGCCGAAGGTGTGTGGGACGACCTGCGCTTCCGCGATCAGGTCGCCCTGCTCGAGGTGGACGTGGTGGCACTCGAAATGATGGTGCTGCGTGTGCTCTCGGCCGAGAAGTCGGGCAAGAACTCACTCGACATCGCCGGCCTGCTCAAGATCAAGGGCAGCGAGATACAGCAACGTTATGCCGAACTCATGATGCTCGCAGCCGGCCCCTACAGCCTGCCCTTCATCGAAGAGGCCATGGACGCCGGCTGGCAAGGCAACTTCCCCGGCGGCGTGAACGCCAACGCACCACTGGCATCGACCTACTTCAACCTGCGCAAGACCACCATTTACGGTGGCAGCAACGAAGTGCAACGCAATATCGTCGCGCAAACCGTGCTGGGATAACTCCCGTTCGGGCTGAGCCTGTCGAAGCCCTCACACCAACATTGCAAGAGCCCTTCGACAAGCTCAGGGCGAACGGATATTTGGAGACACACATGGATTTCGATTTTTCCGATGATCAAAGCGCCCTGCGCGACGCCGTTCATAAATGGGTGGAGAAGGCCTACACCTTTGACCGGCACACCGCCATCGTGGCCGCAGGCGGCTTTGACCGCGCGGCCTACAACGAACTCGCCGAGCTCGGCCTGACCGGGCTGTACGTGAGCGAGGACGACGGCGGCATGGGCATGGGGCCGATCGAGGGCATGGTGGTGATGGAAGAGCTGGGCCGCGGCATTGTGCTCGAACCACTCGCCCAGACCCTCGTCACCTCGGGCGTGCTCGGCGGTTACGCGCCGGCCGATCTCAAAGCCGCGTGGTTGCCGCGCATGGCCTCGGGCGAAGCGCTGGTGGTGCTCGCGCACCAGGAGCGCAAGGCCCGCTACAAGCTCGACGTGTGCGCCACCACCGCCACCCAGGCCGGCAGCGGCTGGACCGTCTCGGGCACCAAGAACGTGGTGCCTGCCGCCGACCTGGCCGACGCATTCGTCGTGCCCGCCATGGTGGCTGGCCAACTCGCCCTGTTCCTGGTGGAGCGTGCCGCCACAGGTGTGACCACCCGTGGCTACCACACGCAGGACGGCGGCCGCGCCGGTGACGTGACGCTCAAGGAGGCGCCAGCCCAGCTCATCACCACCGACGGTCTGCCCGCGCTGGAACATGGTGTGGACATCGGCATAGCAGCCACCTGCGCGGAAGCTGTCGGCGTGATGGACAAGACCGTGGCGATCACGGTCGACTACATGAACACGCGCAAGCAGTTCGGCGTGGCCATTGCCAGCTTCCAGGCGCTGCGCCACCGGGTGGCCGACATGAAGATGCAGCTGGAACTGGCGCGCTCCATGAGCTACTACGCCAGCCTCAAGCTCAACGCACCGGCGCCCGAGCGCCGCGCGGCCATGGCACGCGCCAAGGTGCAGCTGGGCACGTCGATGCGCTATGTGGGGCAGCAGTCGGTGCAGCTGCACGGCGGCATCGGCGTGACCGACGAATACATCGTGAGCCACTATTTCAAGAAGCTCACGCAGATGGAGATGACCTTCGGTGACACCTTGCACCACCTGGGCGAGGTGTCCAGCCGCATGCAGGACACGGCCGGCGTGTTCGCCTGATCCGGCTTCAGCCCCCACGGCCCGCTCCCTGCGGGCCGCTTTGTTTTCGCCACCCCAAAAACGATACGGAGACACCCATGACCACCCGCCGCCACCTCTTTGCCCTGGTTGCCAGCAGCCTGCTGCTGGGCGCCTGCGCCACAGGACCGCAAGGCGCCAGCCAGCCCCCCATCGTGTTCGTGCATGGCAACGGCGACTCGGCCTCCATCTGGCAGAGCACGGTGTGGCGCTTCGAGTCCAACGGCTGGCCACGCGAACGCCTGCACGCCATCGACCTGCCCTACCCGCTGGCGCGCGACGACGACGGCAAGGCACAACCCGGCCGCACATCAACCGCCGAACACATGGCTTACCTCAAGGCCGAGGTCGACAAGGTACTGAAAGCCACAGGTGCGAAGCAGGTGGTGCTGGTGGCCAACTCGCGCGGCGGCAACGCGGTGCGCAACTACATCCAGAACGGTGGTGGCGAGAAGACCGTGAGCCACGCGGTGCTGGGCGGCACGCCCAACCACGGCGTGTGGGCCACCAAAGGTTTTCGCGAAGCCAACGAGTTCTCCGGCACCGGGCCGTTCCTCACCGGCTTGAACGCGCCCAAGAACGCTGCGGGTGACGAGGTGACCGGCCCGGTGAAGTGGATGACCATCCGCTCCGACAACAACGACAAGTTCGCTCAACCCGACGGCCTGTGGATCGGCGCCAAGGGCACGCCGACCAACGTCACGTTTGAAGGCCCGGCGCTCAAGGGCGCGACCAACGCCGTGCTGCCGCGCGTGGACCACCGCGAGACCTCGTTCTCGCCCGCCGCCTTCGACACCACCTGGCGCTTCATCACCGGCAAGGCACCCATCACGCTGGCGCCGACACCGCAGGCGCCGGTGATGCTCAACGGCAAGATCACCGGCCTGGGCCTGGTACCCACGGACCCGGCCAGCGGCAACTACTCGAACAACCTGCCTCTGCCAGGCGCGCAATTGATGGTCTACGCCACCGACCCCGCCACCGGGGAGCGCAAGGGTGCCGCGGTGCACGCCAAGACCGTGGGAGCTGATGGCCTCTGGGGCCCGTTCACCGCGCAGGCCGGCATGCCTTACGAGTTTGTGATCAGCGCGCCCGGCTACGCCACCACGCACATCTACCGCAGCCCCTTTCCGCGCAGCAGCGAACTGATCCACCTGCGTGCCGAGCGCATCCCGGCGGCCGACAGGGACGCCAAGTCCTCCGTGACGCTCACGCGACCGCGTGGCTACTTCGACGCCGAGCGCGACAAAATGGCGTTTGACGGCAAAGCCTTGCCCGGCGTGCCACCCACCGGCGCAGGTGTATCGAGCTCGAAGGTCAAGGTGATGGAGGACGGCGTTCGGGCCATCCCGGCGGAGTTCAACGGTGAAAAAATCGTCGGGCGCACCTGGCCAGCCGCTGAAAACCGCCTGGTGATTCTGGAGTTGACCTACTGAAGAGCCCCCACGCTCCACCGCTGCGCGGGTCGCTGCCCCCAAAAGGAGGCTGGTCCGGACTTGGGGCGGCCCGGCGGCGGACCCCGCCAGGTTCAAGCGTGCAGGCGCGAGGTCTTCGGCAGGTGCGACATCAAAAACTCCATCTGATCCGCCAGGATGCGGCGGTTGCGCAGAATGAAGTCTTCCCACAGGCTGGGCACGTAGGGCGCGTACAGCAAACCCATGTGCGCCTGCTCGGGCGTGCGGTTGCCCTTGCGGTGGTTGCACGAGCGGCAGGCGGTCACCACGTTCATCCACAGGTCGCGCCCGTTCTGGCCCAGCGGCACGATGTGCTCGCGGGTCAGTTCTTCCTCGACAAAATGTTCGCCGCAGTAGGCACACACATTGCGGTCGCGCGCGAACAGCTTGCTGTTGGTCAGCGTGGGCCGCAGGTCAAACGGGTTGATGCGCGGCACGCCCTGGGTGCCGATGATGGAATTGACGTTGATGACGGACTGGCGCCCGGTGATCGCGTTGTGCCCGCCATGGAACACCGCGATCTCGGCCCCCATCTCCCAGCGCACTTCATCCGCCGCGTAGTGCAGGACGGCTTCTTCCAAGGTGATCCACGACTGTGGCAGACCCTGGGCTGAGAGCTTCAAGACCTTCAAGACGGACTCCTTTGTGCAATGGCATCACCGGAAAACAGGCCTGCGCTGGCCCCACATCGCCGGCAGGCAAGGCCTGCAGCATGTATCGTCGTGTGTCAATATAGCTCGCTTTGATGACGCAGCCCGTCTCACAGTCACATTCCCCAACGCCAACGGGCCCGCAAGAGCACCCTTACCCCACCGATCCGGCATGAAAATCTTTCGCGGCTTGCGCGGCCGTCTTCCCTCCAAACCACAGGCGGCGCGCGGTGGCTGCGCGCTGACCATCGGCAATTTCGACGGCGTGCACCGGGGTCACCAGGCCATGCTGGCGCTGCTCAACAACGAAGCGAAACACCGCCGCGTACCCAGCTGCGTGATGACCTTCGAGCCGCACCCGCGCGACTACTTCGCCGCCCTGCACCACCAGCCCAACCTGGCGCCCGCCCGCATCGCCACCCTGCGCGACAAGCTGCAGGAGCTGGAACGCTGCGGGGTGGACGAGTGCGTGGTCCTGCCCTTCAACGCGCAGCTGGCAGCGCAAACGCCGCAGGCCTTCATCGAAGACATCCTGGTGGGCTCGCTGGGCGTGAGATACGTGCTGGTGGGCGACGACTTCCGCTTCGGCGCCAAGCGCGCGGGCGACTACGCCATGCTGGACGCCGCCGGCAACCGCCTGGGCTTCGACGTGGCGCGCATGCAGAGCTACGAAGTGCACGGCCTGCGCGTATCCAGCTCGGCGGTGCGTCAGGCGCTGGGCGCCGGCCGCATGGACGACGTGGCGGCCCTGCTCGGGCGGCCCTACAGCATCAGCGGCCACGTGGTGCACGGGCGCAAGCTCGGCCGCCAGCTCGCCGAAAGCTCGCCAGGGCGCAGCGACGGTTTTCGCACGCTCAACCTGCGCTTTACCCACTGGAAGCCCGCGGCCAGCGGCATCTTCGCGGTGCTGGTGCACGGCCTGGGGCCCCACGCCGATTCCTTGCCCCTGCCCGGCGTGGCGAACCTCGGCGTGCGGCCTTCACTCGACCCGGATGACGTGAACGGCGGACGCGTGCTGCTCGAAACCCATTGCCTCGACTGGCCCCGGGCTCTGGCCGAGAGCCTGCCCGGCGGTGAGGCCTACGGTAAAATCGTACGCGTGGAACTGCTGCACAAACTGCATGACGAGCTGAAATACGACAGTCTGGACGCCCTGACACGGGGCATCGCGCGCGACTGCGACGACGCACGCGCCTTCTTCGCCTCGCTGCACACCCAGACCCACCGCCAGACCACGCGCGACCGAATTTAGACCTCGCGTCTATCCGGTCGCTGCCCTTCGACAGGCTCAGGGCGAACGGTGTCTCTTCTGTTTCCCCTCACTCCCCCGTTCGGGCTGAGCTTGTCGAAGCCACCACGGAACCTCCGCCATGTCTGAAACCACCCCCGCTGCCGCCGACTACCGCAGCACCCTGAACCTGCCCGACACCCCGTTTCCCATGCGCGGTGATCTGCCCAAGCGCGAGCCGGGCTGGGTCGACAGCTGGAACGAAGGTGGCCTTTACAAACGCCTGCGCGACGCCCGCGCCGGCGCGCCGCTGTTCGTGCTGCACGACGGCCCGCCGTACGCCAACGGCAAGCTGCACATCGGCCATGCGCTCAACAAAGTGCTCAAGGACATGATCGTCAAGAGCCGCCAGCTTTCGGGCTTTGACGCGCAATACATCCCCGGCTGGGACTGCCACGGCCTGCCGATCGAAAACGCCATCGAAAAACTGCACGGCCGCAACCTCGGCCGCGACGACATGCAGGCCAAGAGCCGTGCGTTTGCCACCGAGCAGATCGGCCAGCAACGCGAAGACTTCAAGCGCCTGGGCGTGCTCGGCGACTGGGAGCGCCCCTACCGCACCATGGACCCGGCCAACGAGGCGGGTGAAATCCGCGCGTTCAAGCGCGTGATCGAACGCGGCTTTGTCTACCGCGGCTTGAAGCCCGTGTACTGGTGCTTCGACTGCGGTTCGTCGCTGGCCGAATTCGAGATCGAGTACGCCGACAAGAAAAGCGAGACGCTGGATGTGGCCTTCGAGACCGACGACGCTGCAAAGCTCGCAACCGCTTTCGGCCTGGGCGCTTTGCCTGCGGAAAAGTCCGCCTTCGCCGTCATCTGGACCACCACCGCCTGGACCATCCCCGCCAACCAGGCGCTCAATGCCCACCCCGAGTTCACCTATGCGCTGGTCGACACGCCCATGGGCTGCCTGGTGCTGGCCGAAACGCTGGTCGAGAAATGTCTGGAGCGCTTCGGCCTCACCGGCACCGTGATCGCCACTGCGCAGGGCAAGGCCCTGGGCGGCCTGAACTTCCGCCACCCGCTGTTCGACGTGGACGCTGGCTACCAGCGCCTGTCGCCGATGTACCTGGCCGAGTACGTGAGCGACGCCGACGGCACCGGCATCGTGCACTCATCGCCCGCGTACGGCGTGGACGACTTCAACTCCTGCGTGGCACACGGCATGTCGGTCGACGACATCCTCAACCCGGTGCAGGGCAACGGCGCCTACGCCGCCGACCTCGCGCTCTTTGGTGGCCTGCACATCTGGAAAGCCGTGCCGGTGATCCTGGAGGCGCTCAAGGCCGCCGGGCGCCTCATGGCCACGCAGACCATCACCCACAGCTACCCGCACTGCTGGCGCCACAAGACGCCGGTGATCTACCGCGCCGCGGCGCAGTGGTTCGTGCGCATGGACGAGGGCGAGGGCGTGTTCACGAAAGACAAGGCCCCCAAGACGCTGCGCCAGCTGGCGTTGGATGCCATCGACGCCACGCGCTTCTATCCGGAGAACGGCCGCACCCGCCTGCGCGACATGATCGCCAACCGGCCCGACTGGTGCATCAGCCGCCAGCGCAGCTGGGGCGTGCCGGTGCCGTTCTTCCTGCACAAGGACAGCGGAGAACTTCACCCGCGCACCATGGAGATCCTCGACCAGGCGGCCGACATCGTGGAGCAAGGCGGCATCGAGGCCTGGAGCCGCGTCACCGCAGAGGAAATTCTGGGTGCCACCGACGCACCTCACTACACCAAGAGCACCGACATCCTCGAGGTGTGGTTCGATTCCGGCTCCACCTTCTCGCACGTGCTGCGCGGCAGCCACACCAACGCCTACCCCAACGGCGCGTTCCACGCGCAAGGCCCCGAGGCCGACCTCTACCTCGAAGGCCACGACCAGCACCGCGGCTGGTTCCACAGCTCGCTGCTGCTGGGTTGCGCGCTCTATGACCGCGCGCCCTACAAAGGTCTGCTGACCCACGGCTTCGCCACCGACGGCCAGGGCCGCAAGATGAGCAAGAGCCTGGGCAATACGGTGGACCCGCAAACCGTGACCAGCAAGCTCGGTGCCGAGATCGTGCGCCTGTGGGTGGCCAGCACCGACTATTCGGGCGACCTCAACATCGACGACAAGATCCTGGCCCGCGTGGTCGACGCCTACCGACGCATCCGCAACACGCTGCGCTTCCTGCTGGCCAACGTGAGCGACTTCGATCCAGCCACAGACACTGTGCCGCTGGACCAGATGCTGGAGATCGACCGCTACGCTTTGGCACGCGCGGCACAGTTCCAGGCCGAGGTGCTGGCGCACTACGCGGTGTACGAGTTCCACCCGGTGGTGGCCAAGCTGCAGGTGTATTGCTCGGAAGACCTCGGTGCGTTCTACCTCGACGTGCTGAAAGACCGGCTCTACACCACCGCACCCGGTAGCCTGGCGCGGCGCAGCGCACAGACCGCGCGGCACCAGATCACCCACGCCATGCTGCGCTGGATGGCGCCTTTCCTCAGCTTCACGGCCGAAGAAGCGTGGCCGGTGCTGGCCGGTGCGCAGAACCAGGGTTCGATCTTCTTCGAGACCTTTTCGAAGCTGCCCGCGGCGGACGAAGCGCTGCTGACGAAATGGTCGCGCATCCGCGCGGTGCGCGAATCGGTGAACAAGGAAATCGAGACGGTGCGCACCGCCGGCGGTGTGGGTTCGTCGCTGCAGGCCACGGTGACGCTCACCGTGCCGGCCGACGACCACACCCTGCTGGCGTCGCTGGGCGACGACCTGAAGTTCGTGCTGATCGTGTCAAAGGTTGAGTTGCTGGAAGGTGATACCGGTGTGACCGTGATCCCGGCCACCGCCGCCAAGTGCGAGCGCTGCTGGCACTACCGCGACGACGTGGGCGCAGACGCTGCGCACCCTACGCTCTGCGGACGCTGCACCAGCAACCTCTTCGGCGCCGGTGAAGCAAGGCAGGTGGCCTGATGACCCGCGCAAACACCGGCGGCATCTGGCCCTGGCTGGGTCTGGCGGCCCTGCTCGTGGTGGCCGACCAGGTCACCAAATGGTTGATCCTGGCCAACTACCAACTGGGTGAGAGCACGTTCATCACGGGCTTCTTCAACGTGGTTCGGGTGCACAACACCGGCGCTGCGTTCTCCTTCCTGGCAGAAGCGGGGGGCTGGCAACGCTGGTTCTTCACCGGCGTGGGTGTGGCGGCATCCGTTTTCATTGTGTGGATGCTGCGCTCGCACCCGGGGCAGAAGCTGTTCGCGTTTGCGCTGGCCTGCATTCTGGGTGGCGCCATCGGCAACGTGATCGACCGCCTGCTGCACGGCTACGTGGTGGACTGGCTGGACTTTCACTGGGGCTTTCTCGGCGGCATGTTCCCGGGCGGGCACTTCCCCGCCTTCAACATCGCCGACGCAGCCATCACCGTGGGCGCGGCTTCGCTGATCCTCGACGAGATCCGGCGCGTGCGCAGCAACCGCTGACGCGCACGCATCCACCGAATGGCCGCGCGGTCAGGTGGACGCCTCGCCCGGGCGTATAACTTCCGCCATGAAACACCTGCTGGACCTCCTGGCGGCCATTGCCTTGCTCGTCTGGGGCACACACCTGGTGCGCAACGGCGTGCTGCGTGTCTTTGGCAGCAACCTGCGCCAGGTATTGGCTGCGAGCATGGACAACCGCTTCACAGCAGCCCTCTCTGGGCTCGGCGTCACCGCGCTGGTGCAGTCCAGCACCGCCACCGCGCTCATCACCGCTTCCTTTGTCGGTCGCGGCCTGATCGCCCTGCCCGCTGCGCTGGCCGTGATGCTGGGCGCCGACATCGGCACCAGCCTGATGGCGGTGGTGTTCTCCTTCGACCTGTCGTGGCTATCGCCTCTCTTCATCTTTCTCGGCGTCACGCTCTTCATCTCGCGCCAGGGCACGTCGGCCGGCGACTTCGGGCGCGTGCTGATCGGCCTCGGTCTGTTGCTGCTGGCCCTGCAACTGATTTCGGGCGCCACCAGTGTGCTGACGCAAAACCCCGCAGTGCAGCTGATGCTGGAGTCGCTCACCAGCGACCGCTTGCTTGAGATCCTGCTCGGCGCCGTGCTCGCGGTGGTGGCGTATTCGAGTCTGGCGGTGGTGCTGCTGGCCTCGTCGCTCGCGCTGCAGGTGGTGGGGCTCGATGTGGCGCTGGGCATCGTGCTGGGTGCCAACCTGGGCAGCGGTCTGCTGGCGGTGATCACCACCGCCAAGTCGGGTGTGAGCACACGCCAGGTGCCGCTGGGCAACCTGCTCTTCAAGGTGTTCGGGGTGGCGATTGCCATCTGGCTGATCCCCACCTGGGTGCACTTCATGCAGCCGCTGGTGCAGGACCCGGCCACGCTCACCGTGCTGTTCCACCTGAGCTTCAACCTCCTGGTGGGCGCGGTGTTCATCGGCCTCACCCGTCCGGTGGCGACACTGGTGGAACGGCTGTTGCCGCTGCAGTCCAACAACGGTCCACTGGACCGCCCCAACCACCTCGACCCATCGGCGCTGGCCACGCCGTCGTTGGCCATCTCGTGCGCTGCGCGCGAGGCCCTGCACCAGGCGGACGTGGTGGAGACCATGCTGCGCGGAGTGGTCGCCGTGCTCAAGACCAACGACCTTCAGCTCGCCCGGGACCTTCGCAAGCTCGACGACACCGTCGACAGCCTGTACTCGTCCATCAAGTACTACCTCACCAAGATTTCCCGCCAGCAGCTCAGCGAGGCCGAGAGCCGGCGCTGGACCGACATCATCAGCTTCACCATCAACATGGAGCAGATCGGCGACACGGTGGAGCGTGTGCTGCTCGACATCGAAGACAAGAAGATCCGCAAGGGCCGCGACTTTTCCGAGGCTGGCATGGCCGAGATCACGGAGCTGCACGCCCGGCTGCTGGACAACCTGCGCCTGGGCATGAGCGTGTTCCTCAACGGCAACGTGCGCGACGCGCAGCGCCTGCTGGAAGAAAAGGTGCGCTTTCGCGACAAGGAGCGCGCATACGCCGCCACCCATCTTGACCGCCTCTCGGGCCTGAGCCAGCAAAGCATGGACACCAGTGCACTGCACCTCGATCTGATCAGCGACCTGAAGCGCATCAACTCGCACATCTGCTCGATCGCCTACCCCATCCTCGACAGCGCCGGTGTGCTCGCGCCGAGCCGCTTGCGCGAGCCGCCGCAGGCCGATGTGAGCCGCCTCTGACAGCGTCCGGGCTTGAGCGGCGTGGCTGCGAAAACAGGGGTGCTGTGCTACGCTGGCCTTCCACTTTGCGACCCGCCCAGGAGACAACAACATGCCCGGACTGCTGCCCCACATCGACCCCGATGGCCTGCTTGAGTTTTCGGTGGTCTACACCGACCGCGCGCTCAACCACATGTCCAAGCGCTTCCAGGGCGTGATGACCGACATCTCGGGCATGCTCAAACGCGTGTACGGTGCGCACTCCGCGGTGCTGGTGCCTGGCAGCGGCACATTTGGCATGGAGTCGGTGGCGCGGCAGTTTGCACACGGCAAGCACGTGCTCGTCATCCGCAACGGCTGGTTCAGCTACCGATGGACGCAGATCTTCGACATGGGGAGCATCCCCGCCAGCCACACGGTGATGAAAGCACGGCGCACCAGCGTGGACTCGCAAGCGCCCTGGGCGCCGGCGCCGATTGACGAGGTGGTGGCCACCATTGCACGCGAAAAGCCGGCGCTGGTGTTCGCGCCTCACGTGGAAACGTCCGCCGGCATGATCCTGCCCGACGGCTATCTGAAGGCGGTGGCTGATGCGGTGCATGGCGTGGGTGGCCTGTTCGTGCTGGACTGCATCGCCTCGGGTGCGATGTGGGTCGACATGCAGGCCACGGGGGTGGACGTGTTGATCTCTGCGCCTCAAAAAGGCTGGAGCAGTTCACCTTGCTGCGCCATGGTGATGCTGAGCGAGCGGGCCCGCGCCGCCATCGACGCCACGCAGAGCACCACCTTCGCCATGGACCTGAAGAAGTGGCTGCAGATCATGGAAACCTACGAGAGCGGTGGCCACGCGTACCACACGACCTTGCCCACCGATGCTTTGGTGCGCCTGCGCGAGACGATGGTGGAGACCGAGGCGTATGGCTATGAGCGCGTGCGTCAGGAGCAGATCGCACTGGGCACGCAGGTGCGTGCGCTGCTGGAGCGCAACGGGTTCCCGAGCGTGGCGGCATCGGGCTTCCAGGCGCCCGGTGTGGTGGTGAGCTACACCACCGATCCGGAGATCCAGTCGAGCAAGAAGTTTCTGGCGGTGGGTCTGCAGACCGCTGCGGGTGTGCCGCTGCAGTGCGACGAAGGTCCCGAGTTCAAGACCTTCCGCATCGGCCTCTTCGGGCTGGACAAGTGGCACGACGTGCCTTCGACCTTGCTGCATCTGGAGCGGGCTTTGGCTGAAGTGGCGCCTCGGCAGGCGCAGCCTGCTTGATCTTTTTTCTGCTGGGTTCCTTGCTCGCTGCGCATCGCGGGCAACGACCTCGCGGGATCGGGGCATGACGGCGCTCTGCTCCGCGAATGTCCCCCGGGGCCTGCGGCCCCTCCTCCTTTATTTCGCTGCGCAGAGCGCCATCACACCCCGACCCAGCTGCGCACGGGTTTTCAAACGTCGGCGTTGGGTAGTGCTCGCGGCCTTGGAACGTTGGGTGACCGACGCAGCGAAATAAAGGAGGAGCCGGCACCAGCCGGCGGGGGACATTCGCGGAGTCGGTTGCCCAACGCTCCAAGGCAACCAACAACGCAGGCACGAAAAACTCAGGGCAACAAAACCGTGCAACCCGTGGTCGAACGAGCCTCAAGACTCTCATGCGCCTTGCGCACATCGGCCAGCGCAAAACGCTGGTCGATGCGGATCTTCACCTGACCGGCTTTGACCACCGCAAACAGATCGTCGGCCATGGCCTGGGTGCGTTCGCGGCTGGTGATGTGCGAGAACAAGGTCTGGCGGGTCACATAGAGCGAACCCTTGGGGCCGAGAATGCCGGGCGCGAAAGGCGCCACCGGGCCGGACGCATTGCCAAAGCTGGCCATGAGGCCAAAGGGGCGCAGGCAGTCGAACGACTTCTCGAAGGTGTCCTTGCCCACCGAGTCGTACACCACCTTCACGCCTTGGCCGCCTGTGATCTCTTTTACCCGCGCCGCAAAGTCTTCGGTGCGGTAGTTGATGGCGTGGCTGGCGCCATGCTCCAGGGCCAACTTGCATTTGTCGTCCGAGCCCGCCGTGCCGATGAGCTGCAGGCCCAGTGCCTTGGCCCACTGGCAGGCGATCAGACCCACACCGCCCGCAGCGGCATGGAACAGCACGAAATCGCCCGGCTCCAGGCCTTCGACCGGGCGGCAGCGCTTGAGCAGGTACTGCGCGGTCAGACCCTTGAGCATCATGGCTGCGCCGGTCTCGAAGTCGATCGCGTCGGGCAGCTGACACACGTTCATGGCCGGCATCACGCGCACGTCGCAGTAGCTGCCGGGTGGGTTGGCCGCGTAGGCGGCGCGATCGCCAGCCTTGAGGTGCGCCACGCCTTCGCCCACCGCCTCGATCACGCCGGCACCTTCCATGCCCAAGGCCAGTGGCATGGGAAACGGATACAACCCGCTGCGCTGGTAGACGTCGATGTAGTTCAGACCCACAGCATGGTGGCGGATGCGCACCTGGCCGGGACCGGGTTCGCCAACGCTCACAGTGTCGATGACCAGCTGCTCGGGACCACCGGCGGTGTGGATGCGGACGGCGCGGGATTCTTGTGTGCTCATGGAATGTCTCCTCGTTGTTGAAAATAACCCTGCGAATGCTGCCACGAATGCGCCGGATCTCATGCGCGACAGCGCTTCACCCCCAGACGGCTGGCGGACAAGCCCGGGTTGCTACAGTCCAGCCAATGTCTGCTTCGCCCGCTCACCGCCTCACGCCCGCCACACTTGCCCTGCTGTTGATCCCACCCCTCATGTGGGCGGGCAACGCGGTGGTGGGCCGCCTCATGCAGGGGGTGGTTCCGCCGGTCACGCTCAATTTCCTGCGCTGGGTACTGGCCCTGCTGATGCTCTTGCCGGTGGCAGGCTGGGTGTTGCGGCCGGACAGCGGCCTGTGGGCCCACTGGCGGCGTTTCGCCCTGCTGGGTTTGCTGGGCGTGGGGATGTACAACACGTTGCAGTACATGGCGCTCAAGACTTCCACGCCGATCAACGTGACGCTGGTGGCCTCCAGCATCCCGGTGTGGATGCTCATCATGGGCCGCGTGTTCTATGGCGTACCCATCGCGCGACGAGCGGCACTGGGGGCCTTCATGTCGCTGTGTGGCGTGGCCGTGGTGATCGCACGCGGCAACCTGGGTGGCCTGCTGTCGGTGCAGCTGGTGCCGGGTGACCTGCTGGTATTGCTCGCGGCCCTGGCATGGGCCTGGTACAGCTGGCTGCTGGCCCGCCCACCAGCCAACGAGCCTGCGGCGATCAAGGCTGACTGGGCTGCGTTCCTGCTGGCGCAGATGGTGTTCGGCCTGATCTGGTCAGCCACGTTCACCGCGGGCGAATGGCTCACCCTGCCCAAGTTGCCAGCGGGCGAGAGCGCGATCCAGTGGGGCTGGCCGCTGGCGGCGGGCCTGGTGTTTGTGGCGGTGGGCCCGTCGCTGCTGGCCTACCGCAGCTGGGGTGCGGCCGTGGCCCGCGTGGGGCCGGCCACCGCCGCCATTTTCTCCAACCTCACACCGCTGTTCGCCGCACTGCTGTCGGCCACGCTGCTGCGCGAGCCGCCCCAGCTGTACCACCTGGCCGGCTTTGTGCTGATCGTGGGCGGGATTCTGGTGTCGTCACGGCGCTAGTGCCCCCACGCTTCCCCGCTGCGCGAGGTCCGCTGCCCCCCGAGGGGGCTGATCCGGCTTGGGGCGGCCCGGCGCCGGATCGCACTCTTCAGAAAGTGCCGGGATAGGCCCCACCGTCGGCCAGCACGTTCTGACCGGTGATGTAGCCCGCGTGCACGCTGCAGAGAAACGCGCAGATCGCACCGAATTCTTCCGAGGTGCCAAAGCGTTTGGCGGGGATGCCCTTGCGCCGGGCATCGGCAATCGCGTCCACCGACTGACCGGTTTTTTCGGCTGCACCGGCGAGCGTGGTCTTGAGGCGGTCGGTGTCGAAAGCGCCAGGCAAGAGGTTGTTGACCGTCACGCCCTGCGCAGCCAGCGGGCTGCGTGCCACACCGGCCACAAAACCCGTCAGGCCGCTGCGCGCACCATTTGAGAGACCCAGGATGTCGATCGGCGCCTTCACCGCGCCCGAAGTGATGTTGACGATGCGTCCAAAGCCGCGCTGCGCCATGCCGTCCACCGTGGCCTTGATGAGCTCGATGGGCGTGAGCATGTTGGCGTCGATCGCCTTGATCCACACGTCGCGGTCCCAGGCTCGGAAATCCCCGGGCGGTGGACCGCCCGCGTTGTTGACCACGATATCGAACGCCGTGCCGGGTCCACCGGCCACCGACAGCGCTGCCGCGCGGCCTTCTGGCGTGGTGATGTCGGCCGCCACCGCCAGCACCTTCACGCCCGGTGCGGTGGCCTGCAGCGCCTTGGCTGCGGCTTCCAGGTCGCGCGCGCCGCGCGCCACCAGCACAACATGCACGCCCTCGGCCGCCAGCGACTGCGCGCAGCCCAGCCCCAGGCCCTTGCTGGCGCCGCACACCAGCGCCCATTTGCCCTTGATACCCAGATCCATGAAAAGTCTCCTGAAAAAAATCGATCAGCTGGCGCGGCCAAAGCGCGTCACCAGAAACACACCCGAGAGCACGAGCACCGTGCCCACCACGATCCAGCCGTTGAACGGCTCGCCCAGAATCACCACCCCCATCACGATGGTCGACATGGGGCCGACCATGCCGGTCTGCGCCGCCAGGCCCGAGCCGATGCGCTCGATGGCCATCATCACCATGAGCACGGGCGCAAAGGTGCACAGCGTGGCGTTGAGCACCGAAAGCCAGATCACCTCGGGCGCCACGAGCGCTGCACTCAGGGGCCGCAACAACACGAACTGCACCAGGCACAACACGCAGGCCACGCTGGTGGCCAGCCCCACCAGCCGCAGCGAACCAAGCCGCTGCACCAGTTCTCCGCTGTACACGAGGTAAACGGCGTAGCTGATGGCGCTGCCGAACACGAGCGCGGCACCCAGCAGCGCGTCGGGCCCCTGCACACCGGCCTCATGGCCAAAGACGACCAGCACGCCGCCGTAACTCACAGCCATGGCCAGGGCCTGCAGGCGCGTGATGCGGCGCTTGTAGACCACCCAGCCCAGCACCAGCACCAGCGTGGGGTTGAGGTAAAGGATGAGCCGCTCCAGGCTGGCGGTGATGAATTGCAGGCCCCAGAAATCCAGAAAGCTGGCGAGGTAGTAACCCGTGAAGCCCAGGCCCAGGATGCCCAGCCAGTCATCGCGCGTGAGCGGTGGCTTGTTTCCCCCGCCCTGCCGGTAGGTGGCCCACCAGGCCAGCGCCAAGAACAGCGGCAGCGCAAACAGCATGCGGTACATGATCAGCGTGACAGCGTCCACGCCATGCCGGTAGGCCAGCTTCACGATGATCGCCTTGCCACTGAAGGCGATGGAGCCCGCGGCCGCGAGCATCAATCCGGTGGCGAGGTGAGGGCTGGGGGATGCGCGCATCGCTCGATTATCGGCAACGGGTGACAACCGGCTGGCTCGCAGGGCCGACCTCGCGCCGATCCCGCCGACGCTCCTGTCGCATGCATGACTTCCCGCTGATGAAGCCCTGCCCGCCGATCCGCTGTGCCGGCAACTCCCTACGCTTTGAAACCGCCAGCGCATTGCCTTGCGTCGGTCTGCTCTGCACCCGTTTCACAGGGACTGCCCCATGCCACCAGAACACCCCAAACCGACCACCGAACACATCGACACCATGCTCGAGTCCTGCACTGAATCGCCCTGCGGACACACCGTGCTGCGCGTCAACAACACGCGGGTGGTGCTGCGCGCGCGCGACGGCACATCCACGCTGGTGATGCAAGCGCACATCTGCGCGCTGCCACACCACAGCGACGCGCGCGCGGCCCTGTGCGAGGCCCTGCTGATGGGCAACACCCAGCTGGAAGACGGCGACCGCCTGGGCATCGAACCCGGAGAGAACGTGGCGGTGTACCAGCGTGTGGTGGGCATCGAACTCGATGCCGACGCGCTCGGGCACGCTTTGTGGGATCTGATCGACGCTGCCGAGCAGTTCAGGCACGGCCTCAGCCACGACTGAGGGCGGTGGTGGTGCTCACTGCACCGGCGGCGTGCAGGCCAGCACCTCGTCCATGGTGGTGAGGCCCTCGGCCACGCGCATGGCGCCAGCCAACCGCAGCGGGCGCATGCCGTCGGCCACAGCCTGTTTGCGCAACACGTCCAGGCGCGGCTCGCGGCTGACCTTGTCCTTGAAAGATTCGGTCACCGTGAGCAGTTCGTACAAGCCCATGCGCCCACGAAAGCCGGTCATGCGGCAATCGACACAGCCCACCGGCTCGTAGGGCCGGTAACCACCGCTGATCTGCCAGGGCTTGACCAGCTCGGCCAACGACTCGCGCGACGTGGCGGCGGTGGCTTTGTCCTGCTGCGTCTTGCAGGCCGGGCACAGCGTTCGCACCAAGCGCTGCGCCAGCACGCCCAGCACCGTGGCGTTGATGAGGTAAGGGGGAATGCCCAACTCCATCAACCGCATGATGGCCGAGGGCGCATCGTTGGTGTGCAGCGTCGTGAACACCAGGTGGCCGGTGAGCGCGGCCTGCACCGCCATCTCGGCGGTGGCGAGATCGCGCACCTCGCCCACCATGATGATGTCCGGGTCCTGTCGCATGAGGGCGCGCAGGCCCTGGGCGAAGTCCAGATCCAGATGCGCCTGCACCTGCGTCTGGTTGAAGGCTGGCTCGATCATCTCGATCGGGTCTTCCACCGTGCTCACGTTGACCTCTTCGGTGGCCAGGCGCTTGAGCGTGGCGTACAGCGTGGTGGTCTTGCCCGAGCCCGTAGGCCCGGTCACCAGCACGATGCCGTGGGGGTGTTTGGTCAGCGCCTCCCAGCGCTGCGCGTCGTGCGCGGCAAAGCCCAGCGCGCTCAGGTCTTTGACGGTGGACTCGGGGTCAAAGATGCGCATGACCAGTTTTTCGCCAAACGCCGTGGGCAGGGTGGACAGGCGCATTTCCACTTCTTCGCCGCGCGCGCCCGCCACCCCGGGGCGCAGCGTCTTGATGCGGCCGTCTTGCGGGCGGCGGCGCTCCACCACGTCCATGCGCCCCAGCAGCTTGATGCGTGCCGTCATGGCGGTGAGCACGCCGATGGGCATCTGGTAGACCGGGTGCAGCACGCCATCGATGCGGAAGCGGATCACGCCCTGCTCGCGTCGCGGCTCCAGGTGGATGTCGCTGGCGCGCTGGTCAAAGGCGTACTGCCACAGCCAGTCGACCACCTGCACAACACCCTGGTCGTTGGCGTCGAGCTGTTTGTTGGCCTTGCCCAGCTCCACCAATTGCTCGAAGCTGCCGAAGCCGCCCGTACCGCCACCGCTCTTGCTGGCCGCACGCACCGACTTGGCCAGCGCAAAAAACTCGGCGGTGAAACTGTTGATGGCCTGCGGGCTGGCCAGCACCAGGCGCACATTGCGCCGCGTCTGGCGCTCCACCTCGGGCACCCAGTCGCGAATGAAGGGCTCGGCGGTGGCCACCACCACCTCGGTGGGGCTCACCTGCACCGGCAGCACCTTGTGGCGCTCGGCATACGCCGCGCTCATCACGTCGGCCACCTTGCCCACATCCACCTTGAGCGGATCAATGCGCATGTAATCCAGCCCGCTGCGTTTGGCCAGCCACTGGGTGAGCATTTCGACATCGAGCACATGGCTGTCGGCCTTGCGCGCCATGGCCACCACCGACAGGCGCTGCAGCGGGTGCTGCGCACTGTGTGCCGAGGCGCAGCGTGCCACGGTGCGTTCGGCCTCGGCACCGGAGATCACACCATCGTCCAGCAACCACTGCACCAGCGTGCGCCAGTCCAGCGGGCCGTTGTGGGTGCTGACCTCGGAGGACTTCGCAGGTTGTTTCATGGTCGTTTCAAGCAACGGGTTTGAACAGCTTCATCCACTTGACCGCGGGCAGGCCCCAGCGTTCCTGCACGACCTCGGCCCGCGCCAGCAGCTGCATGCGCGTCGGCCGGTTGGGCGTGCGCTGGGCGAGCACCACGGTGTTGCCTTCGCGTGTGGGTTTGAAGGCCCAGACAGCATCGTCACCAAAGGCCGCGCAGAGGCTTTGCAGCGAGCGCTCAAAGCTGGTGTCGCGTCCGAACAGGTTGACGGTGAGGCAGCCGTCGTCGGTGAGCGCATTGCGGCAGTCGGCGTAAAAGTCGGGGCTGTCGAGCACGGGTGCGGCGGCTTCGTGGTCGTACAGGTCGACCTGAAGTGCGTCGTAAGCGCCCAGGTGGTCGGCGCGGCGGATCTCTTCGCCCGCATCGGCGAGCACCACGCGCAGCTTGGCGCCATCGGCGGGCAGCTTGAACCAGCTGCGGCACACGGTGACCACCTGCGGGTTGATCTCGATGGCGGTGGTGTCCATGCGCAGTTTCTTGAAGCAGAACTTGGTGAGCGCGGCCGACCCAAGGCCAAGCTGCAAGGCGCGGCGTTTGCCGACCGAATCGGGCTCCACGAACAGCAGCCAGGCCATCATGCGTTGGACGTAGTCGAGCTCGATGTCGAACGGCGCGTCCAGCAGCATGGAGCCCTGGATCCACTCGGTGCCCAGGTGCAGGAAGCGCACTTCGCTGTCTTCGGAGATCGTGACCTCGGGCAGTGTTTGTGTTGCGCGCCGCTTCAGGGCGGCAGCGTTGGCGCCGGCCTTCATGTCGGGTTTCCTGTCGGGTGTTGCATGTTCTTCAGGTCTCTTGCTTGGGAAATCATTATGGGCACGCTGAGGGGTTGTTCTTCTCCGGCGGCTCCTGTTGCGTGAGCGTGGTGCGCCTACCCGTTGTCAGCTCGTTGCGCCGGTGCGCTCTGCGCAGCGAAATAAAGGAGGAGGCGGCACCAGCCGCCGGGGGACATTCGCGGAGCAGAGCGCACCGGCGCAATGAGCCAGAAGAGGAAGTGGAGCGAACAATCAAACCTCCGCCGCCTCCACCAGAAACCGAACCCGCCGCTGCCCCTGCCACTCATCCGCATCCAGACGAAACGCAATCTTCACGCGCGCCGGCAAAGGCTCGGTATGCCCGAACCAGATGCCGTCCACCGGCTCACCCTGGTGCTTGAGCTTGAGCGCCAGGTGCTTCTCACCCACCAGCCGCTGCGACACCACCTGCACCTCTTCGCAAAACACCGGCGGCGCAAAACCCTGGCCCCACACCTCCTTGTGCAGCGTGTCCACGAGATCGGCGCGGCGGTACTTCGTGTCCAGCGCACCATCGGCCTCGATGCGACGCTGCAGCGTCGCCGCGTCCAGCCACTCGTGGGCCACCTGCTGCAGCGCGGCTTCGAACGTCTCCAGATGCTCTTCGTCAATGGTGCAACCCGCCGCCATCGCGTGGCCACCAAACCGCAGCAACACACCCGGGTGCCGCTTGGCCACCAGGTCGAGCGCGTCGCGCAGATGAAAGCCGGCGATCGAACGCCCCGATCCCTTGAGCTCGTTCTCTTTGCCCTCGGCGCCGCTGGCCGCAAACACGAAGGTGGGCCGGTGCAGCTTGTCCTTGAGACGCGAGGCCACGATGCCCACCACGCCTTCGTGAAAGTCCGGGTCGAACACGACGAGTGCCGGCGGCGGTTCTTCCGATTCGTCGAACATCTCTTCGGCCATCTGCAAGGCCTGGTCGCGCATGTCGCCCTCGATCGCCTTGCGCTCGCGGTTGATGCCGTCCAGCGTGCGCGCGAGTTCGTCGGCGCGCAAGGCGTCGTCGGTTATCAGGCACTCGATGCCCAGCGTCATGTCGGCCAGTCGCCCAGCTGCGTTCAGGCGCGGGCCCAGGGCAAAGCCGAAGTCAAAACCCGTGGCGGTTTCGGGCTTGCGCGCAGCCACGTTGAACAAGGCCGTCATGCCCGGTGGCATGGCACCGGCGCGCACACGCTTCAGGCCCTGCGCCACCAGGCGGCGGTTGTTGGCGTCGAGCTTGACCACGTCGGCGACGGTGCCGAGTGCCACCAGCGGCAGCAAGGCATCGAGCCTCGGCCCACCCGTTCGGGCTGAGCCTGTCGAAGCCCCCGCGAGGGTGTTGGTGAGCCCTTCGACAGGCTCAGGGCGAACGGAGTCGTAAGCACCGCGCTCGCGCAGCTCGGCGCGCAACGCCAGCAGCACATAAAACATCACGCCCACGCCGGCGATCGACTTGCTCTCGAAGCTGCAACCCGGTTGGTTCGGGTTCACGATGATGCAGTCCTGCGGCAACACCACCTCGCCGTTCTGAATGGCGGGCAGGTGGTGATCGGTCACGATGACTTGCAGACCCAGTTCGCGCGCGGCGCGCACGCCCTCAACGCTGGCGATGCCGTTGTCCACCGTCACCAGCACGTCTGCGCCTTGTGACTTCACGCGTTTGGAGATCGACGGCGTCAGGCCGTAGCCGTCGGTCACGCGGTCGGGCACGAGGTAGTTCACACGGTCAAACCCCATGGGTGCGCCCAGCAGACGCAGGCCGCGCAGACCAACTGCACAGGCGGTGGCGCCGTCGCAGTCGTAATCGGCCACGATGCAGATGGCCTTGTTCGCGGCCATGGCGTCGGCCAGCGCGCGTGCGGCGTCTTGCGCGCCCAGCATTTGAGATGGCGGAATCAGGCGGGCGAGTGCGTCGTCGAGCTCGTCGGTGCTGGTGATGCCGCGCGCGGCAAACAGGCGCGCCAGCAACGGGTGCAAGCCGCCTTGCTCCAGCGCCCAGGCGGCGCGGGGTGGCACATCGCGGGTGATGATCTTCATAGGTTTTCCAGGGTCTTCCAGGCCGGGGCATTGCCCAGCCAGCGTTGGATGAGGCGGCCGGCGCTCGCCACGGCCCCGCGCGGTGCGTTGGTGAAGCGCTGCGCGACCCGCTCGCCACACAGGGTGAGTGTGACCGGCTCACCGCGGCGAGCGCGGTCCAGCAGGTCCTTGATCTCGCGGTTGTCCAGGGCTGTCCAGGCTTCTTTCCAGCGCGCCCAATCGGCCTGCAAGGCAGCGCTGCGCAGTGGGTCCGGCATGGCGGGCGCAGCTTGCAGCGCCAATGGGTGGTCGATGGCGCCCGCTCCGCTGAGCCAGAACCCGTTGACGGGGTGCAGGCGCTGCTCTTCGCGCGCGTCGTGTGCCGGGTGTGTGTAGAACAGCATCTGTGCTTCGCTCTGCAGGCGCTTGAGCAACTGGCCGCCAGCGGGGTTGGCCGTGCTGTCGGTCATCCAGGCCTCCACCGAACGACCGCCGACGCGGTCCAGGCTGGCGCAGGCGATGCCGCGCAGCACCTCGCCGCTGGCGTGCCAGCGCGTGGCGGACTCATAACGAAGCGTGATGCCGTCTTCCGCGCAATAGGGCGCGAGCGCGTCGAACAGCGGGCGGGCGTGCTCGTGCGTGAGGCCGAGCTGGTCGCCTGGCAACAGCGTGACCTGCTCCATACCCACTTGAAAGTGACACGGTGTGAACCAGGCCTGCGCCAGCTCGGGCGCGCTGCTGTGCAACGCGGCCCAGGGCAAAAGCCCGTCGGGGTAAGCCGAACCGTCGGCGCGCACCAGGCCGATGGCCTGCGCCAGCGCACGTTCGTGCGGCGCGCTCAGGCTGTGGTCGGTGCCGGCATCGGTGTGCACGGGCTGCAGTTCGGCCAGCAGGGCGGTGAGGTGGGGCAGTGGAAAGCCCGGCAGCATGGCGCGGCAGGCCGGGTCGCTGGCGCTGGCGAAGGGAACCAGCAGGTGCGTGGCAGGCTCAGAGGCCATGTGGGGAGCGGGCATGACGCGATTGTCGGGGATGCCACAATGCCCGCTGGACCTCCCATGCAAACTCCCTACGAACTCATTCTTGGCTGGCGTTACACGCGCGCCGGCCGCGCCACCCGGCGCAACGGCTTCATCTCCTTCATCTCGGGCGTGTCCATGCTGGGCATTGCGCTGGGTGTGGCCGCACTCATCATCGTGCTCTCGGTCATGAACGGCTTCCAGAAGGAAGTGCGCGACCGCATGCTCGGTGTGCTCTCGCACATCGAGGTGTTCGAGCCCGGTGGCCAGGCCATCCCCAACCTGGCCGACACGCTGGCGAAGATCGAGCGCCACCCCGAGGTGCTCGGCGCCGCGCCTTTCGTGGGTGCGCAGGCGCTGATCGCGCGCGGTGAAGACATGAAAGGCGCGCTGGTGCGCGGCATCGACCCGGCGCTCGAACCCAAGGTCACCGATCTCGCGGCCCAACTGGCGGACACCGTGTTGCCGCGCCTGGTACCCGGTGAATTCGGCGTGATCCTGGGCGGTGAACTCGCGCGCAGCCTGGGCGTGATCGCAGGCGACAGCGTCACACTGATCGCGCCCAGCGGACAAGTGACCCCGGCCGGCGTGGTGCCGCGGATCCGCCAGATGACGGTGGTGGGCACGTTTGATTCGGGCCACTACGAATACGACTCGGCCTTGGCCCTGCTGCACCAGGAGGACGCCGCGCGCATCTTCCGCGTGGAAGGCCCGACCGGTGTGCGCGTGAAGATCAAGGACCTGCACGCCGCGCGCGAAGTGGCTGTGTCCATCGCCGCCGACCTCGACCCCGGCCTCCTGGTGCGCGACTGGACGCGCCAGAACCGCACCTGGTTTGCGGCGGTGCAGTTGGAGAAACGCATGATGTTCATCATCCTCACGCTCATCGTGGCGGTGGCGGCGTTCAACCTCGTGTCCACACTGGTGATGACGGTGACCGACAAGCGCGCCGACATCGCCATCCTGCGCACGCTGGGCGCCAGCCCGCAAAGCATCATGGGTGTGTTCATGGTGCAGGGGGCCATGGTCGGCATCATCGGCACCGGCGTGGGCCTGCTGCTGGGCCTGGGTGTGGCCTTCAACATCGACACCCTGGTGCCCGCGCTGGAGCGACTGCTGGGTGCGAGCTTCCTGCCACAAGACATTTACCTCATCAGCCGCATGCCCAGCGACCCGCAGCAGGCCGATATCCTGCCGGTGGCGGTGATCTCGCTGGTGCTCTCGTTCCTGGCCACCATTTACCCGAGCTGGCGCGCAAGCCGCGTCAATCCTGCCGAAGCCCTCCGCTATGAGTGATCAAACCATCCCCGTTCGCCCTGAGCCTGCCCTTCGACAAGCTCAGGACGATCGGAACGCGGGGGCTTCGACAGGCTCAGCCCGAACGGAGTTGGGCTCAGCCCGAACGGACGTGGTACTGAGTGCCACAGGCCT
This sequence comes from Burkholderiales bacterium, assembly GCA_038213545.1. Taxonomy (GTDB): domain Bacteria; phylum Pseudomonadota; class Gammaproteobacteria; order Burkholderiales; family Burkholderiaceae_C; genus Hydrogenophaga. The sequence continues at coordinate 10,133 of JBBQSX010000016.1, read as the reverse complement.
CACCAAACGTTTCACCGAAGGTCGGCTCGACGTCACCGTGCTCACCGGCGTGGACCTCACGGTGCGCAAGGGCGAAACCGTCGCCATCGTCGGTGCATCCGGCTCGGGCAAGAGCACCTTGCTGCACCTGCTCGGCGGGCTGGACGCGCCCACCAGTGGCAGTGTGCAGCTCATGGGACAAACCATGTCGGGTCTGAGCGCCACGCAGCAGGGCGTGCTGCGCAACCAGCACCTCGGGTTCGTCTACCAGTTCCACCACCTGCTGCCCGAGTTCAGCGCGCGCGACAACGTGGCCATGCCGCTGTGGATCCGCCGCATGGCTCGCACCGAAGCGGCAGAGCAAGCCCGCAAGATCCTCACGCGCGTGGGTCTGGATGAGCGGCTGGGCCACCGCCCGGCCGAGCTCTCGGGCGGCGAGCGCCAGCGCGTGGCGATTGCGCGTGCGCTCGTCACGCAGCCCGCCTGCGTGCTGGCCGACGAGCCGACCGGCAACCTCGACCGCAACACCGCCGAAGGGGTGTTCCAGCTCATGCTGGAACTGGCCCGGGACCAGGGCACGGCGTTCATCGTTGTCACGCATGACGAAACGCTGGCCGCTCGTTGCAACCGCGTGCTGCGGTTGACCACGGGCGTGCTGACTTAGATCGATCTGCCGCCGGGCCGCTCCCAAGGCGGATCAGCCCCCTCGGGGGGCAGCCACCCGCGCAGCGACGGAGCGTGGGGCCTCACGGTTTGGTTCTAAGGAAGCGCAGCGGCTTCTCCAGCCCCTGCACGTGCATCAGCATCGTCGTGCCCCGCACTTCCAGCCGCTGCGCCTTCTGCAAGGCATCGAGGTACTTCGCTTCCTGCTCGTCCACCGCCGGCGCACACGCCATGCGTGTGCCGCCGAGCTGGCCCAGCGCAATGCGGTCCTGCATCAGCGTGTAAGAGCCGAAGAAGCGGTTGCACGAACTGTTGCCCGCCACGCGTCCGGCTTCGGGAAAAGCCAGCGTGGCCTGCACACGGTCGATCACGCCGCTCCCGCCCAGGTCTTCAAGCCGCCATTCGCTGCCCACCAGCGGTGCGGCACCCGGAGCACCCGGCAGCGCGCAGGCGGTGAGGGCAAGCAGCACGGGAGCGGCGAACCAGAAGAAGCGGGGCATGGGAGGTCCTTGGGGGTGAGGCCGGCCCTCGATCGGGCTTGTCGGCACAATGACCCGTTATACCGCCATGTGGATCGACTCTCACTGCCACCTCGACGCGCCCGAATTCGGCGACGACCACGCGCTTGCCTTGAGCCTGCGCGAGCGTGCGGCCGCCCTGCGTGTGGGCCTGTGCGTGATTCCGGCGGTGGAGCATGCCAACTTCGACACCGTGCGGGCGCTCGCACACCGGCTGGGTGATGCCTACGCCCTGGGTATCCACCCCCTGTGTGTGCCGCAAGCGCAAGACACCGACCTCGACGCTCTGGACAACGCACTGACCAGACACCGCGACGATCCGCACCTGGTGGCCGTGGGCGAGATCGGGCTCGACTTCTTTGTGCCTGCTCTTTGCACGCCCGGGATGCGCGAGCGCCAGGCTTTCTTCTACCGCGCGCAGTTGCGTCTGGCGCGCAAGCATGGCCTGCCGGTGATCGTGCACGTGCGGCGCAGCGCCGACATGCTGCTCAAGCACCTGCGTGAACTGCCCACGGGCGGCGGCATCGCGCATGCGTTCAACGGCAGCGGGCAGCAGGCCCAGGCCTTTCTCGGCCTGGGCTTCAAGCTGGGCTTCGGTGGCGCGGCCACGTTTGAGCCCGCGCGGCAGTTGCGCCGCCTCGCCACTGAACTGCCGCTGTCAGCGCTGGTGCTGGAGACCGACGCACCCGACATCCCGCCGCACTGGCTTTACGCGACCGCTGAGCAACGCGCTGCCGGACAGGCACAGGGCGTCAACAGCCCGGCCGAGTTGCCACGCATCGGTGCGGTGGTGGCCGGGCTGCGGGGCTTGCCGGTTGATGCGCTGATGCAGGCCACCACCACCAACGCGGTGGCCGCCCTGCCCCGTCTGGCGGCGCTGATGGCCACACCATGAGCCGGCTGCTGGGCCTGGCACCGGTGCTGGACGTGCACACACGCATGCTGATACTGGGCAGTTTCCCAGGCGTGGCGTCACTGCGTTCGCAGCAGTACTACGGTCATCCGCAAAACCACTTCTGGAAGATCCTGGGTGCGCTGTGGCAGTTGCCCTTGCCGACCATGGCCTACCCCGAGCGTGTGGCCTCCTTGCTCGACCATGGGCTGGGTGTGTGGGACGTGTACGGCGCCTGTGAACGCGAAGGGAGCCTGGATGTGAACATCCGCAACGCCGAGGTCAATGACTTTGCGCGGGTGTTGCGCTCATGTCCGCGGCTTGAGGCGATCGCTCACAACGGTGGTGAGAGCTTTCGCCATGCTCATCACACGGAGAAGTTCGGTGTACCGGTCCACAAGCTGCCGTCCACCAGCCCGGCCAATGCAAGCTGGAGCTTTGACCGCAAACTCGCGGCCTGGTCCGAGGTGTTGCTGCGTCACACCAACGTGTGAGGCCGCGCGGCTGAAGGATCAGCCCACCAGGGCTTCGCGCACGGCAGCCAATTGGCGTCGCGAGACCGCGAGGCGTTCCTCGACGCCATCGAGCCGCACCATCCAGCCTTCGCCCTCGACCGGATCGTTGTGCTTTTCCACCGCGCGCACAGCGCGCCGCGACACCAGCGCGTTGCGGTGCACGCGCACGAACAGGTGGGCGTAACGCTGCTCCAGATCGCTCAGCGCACCGTCAAAAATGTGCTCCTTGTCGGCGGTGCGCACGGTGATGTACTTCAGCTCGGCCTTGAGGTAGATCACGTCGGACAGGGCCACGCGCTCGCTGCGGCCTCGCTCCTGAATGATCAGGCTCTCGGGCAAGCCCACATCAACCGCCGCTTCAGCGCGCAGGCGCTGCACCTTCTGCAGGGCCTGTTGCAGGCGCTCGCGGCGCACCGGCTTGGTCAGGTAGTCCACGGCTTCCAGCTCAAAAGCATGCACCGCATGCTCTGCGTAAGCGGTGATGAAGACCACCGCTGGCGGCGCCGCCAGCTCGCGCAAGGTCTTGGCCAGCGCCATGCCATCCACGCCAGGCATGTGGATGTCCAGCAGGACGAGGTCGCAACCGGTGCGCTGGATCTGCTCCATCGCCTGCACCGCATTGCCCGCCTCGCCCACCACGTCCACGCGAGGCTCGCTGCATTCGCTCAGCAGCGTGCGCAGCCTCGAACGGGCCAGCGCTTCATCGTCAACGATCAGTACCTTCAGTGTCATGTCACGCTCCAAAGCCAGACCGGTTCAATACCCGCTTATACCGGTATTTCAAGTCGCACCTGAAACACCCCGTTGACCAGAGCGCTCTGGAAGCGCCCCTGCACGTCGTGCAACAGCGCAAGTCGCTGCCGCACGTTGTCCAGCGCCAGTCCATTGCCACGCCGCCCGCTGCCCGCCGGCACTGTGTTGGTCACCTTGATCACCACCAGACTGCCACGCCGCTGGGTGCTGATACGCACCACCGCGCCCGAGGGGCTGGGCTCCACACCGTGTTTCACCGCATTCTCCACCAGCGGCTGCAAGATCAGCGGAGGCAACTTGGCTCTGGAGGCCGAGTCGTCCACGCTCCACTCCACCTTGAGCCGGTCACCAAAACGCACCTGTTCGATGGCCAGGTAGTGCTCGGCCAGCTCCAGCTCCTGCCACAGGGGAACAGCCTCCTGCGCATCGGCCAGGGCATGGCGAAACAGCTCGCTCAGGTCTTCGAGCAGGTTTTCGGCCTTGGCGGGCTCCTCGCGTACCAGCGCGATCGCGCTGTTGAGCGTGTTGAACAGAAAGTGGGGCCGGATACGCGCCTGCAGCTCAGCCAGGCGCGCCGTGGTGCCTGCCGGCATGCGGGCCTTGGCACGCCAGACCAGCGCACCCACCAGCACCGCCGCCACCAGCGCTCCCGAGGCGCCGCTGGCCACCCACGGCGCCGGATTCGCCAGTCCCATGAGCACGAGCAAGGCACAACCGTAGAGCCCCGCCAGCACGCCCAACCCCACACCCGAAGCCCACTGGGCTTGCACCTCCATGCGCCCGAGCTTGCGTTTGAGAGCGCAGACGCACAACAGCCAGGACAGCACGGCGGGCAAGGCGGCGCCGGTGAGCACTGCCATCTGGGTGATCCAGCCCACCGGGTGTTCGGCGCCGAAGATGGCCGCCACCGCCACGATGGCCTGCACGAACAGCACCGCGCGCAGCACCACGCCAACCTGGCAGGTATCGAACACGCGGTCGCGTGCGCGCACGTGCTCGGGCATCTCTTGCGGCGACTGCGTGCCCAGGGTGCTGGGCAGATCCTGGAAGGTCGATAAAATTCGCGAGTCTTTCATGGGGCGTGCGTCGTTGCTCGGGTCGGTTGACGTGGGATTGTGCGCGGGTGCTGGCCCAGCACCACGAAAGTGCACGGCGACTTGATTGAAAGATTCACCAGTCCCCCTGTTGTCGCCCCTTGTTCTGCGGTCCACCGCTCCCTTATCTCTCTACAGCCGCTGGCAACACCATGTCCACCAACCAACTCGACAAGAAATCCGAAGCCTGGTCCGCCCTATTCTCGGAGCCCATGAGCGAGTTGGTCAAGCGCTACACCGCCAGCGTGTTCTTCGACAAACGCCTCTGGCAAGCCGACATCACCGGCAGCCTCGCGCACGCCGAGATGCTGGCAGCGCAAGGCATCATCAGCGCGGCCGACCTGGCCTCCATCCAGCAAGGCATGGCGCAGATCACGTCCGAGATCGAGGCAGGCAACTTCGAGTGGAAGCTCGATCTCGAAGACGTGCACCTCAACATCGAGGCCCGCCTGACCCAGCTGGTGGGTGAAGCCGCCAAGCGCCTGCACACCGGGCTCAGCCGCAACGACCAGGTGGCCACCGACGTGCGTCTGTGGCTGCGCAGCGAGATCGACCTCATCATCCCGCTGCTGGGCGAGCTGCAGGGCGCGCTGGTGGACGTGGCCGGAAAAAACGTGGAGGTGATCATGCCGGGCTTTACCCACCTGCAGGTGGCCCAGCCGGTGAGCTTCGCGCACCACCTGTTGGCCTACGTGGAAATGTTCTCGCGCGACGCCGAACGCATGATCGACGTGCGCCGCCGCACGAACCGGCTGCCACTGGGCAGCGCCGCGCTGGCCGGTACCACCTACCCGCTGGACCGAGAGCGCGTGGCACGCAGCCTGGGCATGGTGGACGATCGCGGTGAGCCACAGGTGTGCCAGAACAGTCTGGACGGCGTGAGCGACCGCGACTTCGCCATCGAATTCACCGCCGCCGCTTCGTTGTGCATGGTGCACATCAGCCGCTTCAGCGAAGAGCTCATCTTGTGGATGAGCCAGAACTTCGGCTTCGTGAAGATCGCCGACCGCTTCACCACCGGCTCGTCGATCATGCCGCAGAAGAAAAACCCCGATGTCCCCGAACTCGCCCGCGGCAAGACCGGGCGCGTGGTCGGCCACCTCATGGGACTGATCACGCTCATGAAAGGCCAGCCGCTGGCCTACAACAAGGACAACCAGGAAGACAAGGAGCCGCTGTTCGACACGGTGGACACGCTCAAGGACACCCTGCGCATCTTCGTGGAGATGGTGGGCGGCCAGCTCAACCCGGCCACGGGCGCGAAGGAAGGCGGCATCACGGTGAACGCTGTCGCCATGGAAGAGGCCGCGAAGAAGGGCTACGCCACCGCCACCGATCTGGCCGACTACCTGGTGAAAAAAGGCTTGCCGTTCCGAGATGCCCACGAAACCGTGGCCCACGCGGTGAAGGCCGCTGTCTCGCACAACTGCGATCTGTCGGAACTGCCACTGGCGGTACTGCAGGGCTTCAACGCGTCGATCGAGAAGGACGTGTATGAGTGCCTGAGCCTGCGCGGCTCGCTGAACGCACGCAACACGCTGGGCGGCACAGCGCCCGCGCAAGTGCTCCACCAGATCGCACGCCACCGCCAGCGGCTGGGCTGAGTGCCTACACTGGCGGGCGATGACACCACACACCGCCCCCATCGTTTTCAGGCCGCAAGGCTTGCTCGAATCCCTGCTGGCCAGGTTGCAGCGCATTGCCCTGCAAATGCTCATCAAGCCGGTGTTTTCGCCGCGCTTTTCCATCCGCTTCCAGCGCCGATGGCTGCAAGCCCTGGCGCGTCTGACCTTGCCGGTTCCGCGCTCGGTGAGCATCACGCCGGGGACGGTGGGTGGCGTGTCGGGGGAGTGGGTGCGCAGTCGCAAGGTCGACGCTGCGGTCACGACGGCCGGCACCCTGCTGTATCTGCACGGCGGCGCGTACTGCATCGGCTCGCCGGTCACGCACCGCGCCCTCACGGCACGACTGGCGCTGGCCAGCGGTCTGCCGGTGTTCGTGCTGGACTACCGGCTCGCACCCGAGCACCCTTTTCCGGCCGCTCTCGACGACACGCTGGCCGCCTTCGCGGCGCTGGCGGCCGGCGGTCCAGTCAGCATCGGTGGTGATTCGGCCGGGGGCGGCCTGGCGCTGGCCGCTGCACTGGCCCTGCGCGATGCGGGTGGCGCAACGCCGGCCTCCCTGTTGCTGCTGTCACCGCTGGCCGATGCCGTGATGCCCGATCCTGTGCCCACGCCACCGCCTGGCGAGGCCATGCTCAGCGCGCCATGGGCGCTGGCGTGCACGGGCTTTTACCGGGGTGTCCATGCTCTCACCGAACCGGGCATTTCACCCATTCGCGGCGATCTGCGTGGCCTGCCGCCCACCCTCATACAGGCCGGCACCGACGAGTTGCTGCACGATCAGGCGCTCGCACTGCACGAGGCCCTGCAATCCGCAGGGGTGACATCACGCTGCGAGATCACACAGGGACGCTGGCATGTTTTCCAGTTGCACGGTGGCGTGCTCAAGAGCGCCGATGAAGCCATCACGCGGCTGGCCTCCTTCATGCACGCGCACCTGCCCCGCGCGCGCGAGGGCGTGCCCGAGCACGAGGTGGTGATCCTGGGTGCGGGCATGTCGGGTCTTTGCATGGCCATACAGCTGCAGCAGGCTGGCATCCACAACGTTGTGCTGCTGGAAAAACAGGCCGGGCTGGGCGGCACCTGGTGGGACAACACCTACCCTGGCGCACACGTGGACGTTCCGGCACCGGCTTATTCGTTTTCTTTCGCGCCCAACCCGCGCTGGACCCGGCGTTTCGCCTCGGCACCCGAGATCCAGGCCTACATGCGCGAGCTGGCCGAGCGCCATGGCATCACCGCCCGCATCCGCTTCAACACCCAGCTCAGCGCAGCGAGCTTTGACGAGGCCACAGGCCAGTGGACCTTGACCACCAGCAACGCACAGAGCATGCGCTCCCGCTTCTTCGTGTGCAGCGCCGGCCCGCTGAGCCAGCCACGGTGGCCCGAGATTCCCGGACTCGACGAATTTCAGGGCCGCCGCCTGCACTCGGCCCGCTGGGACGCCACCTGCCCACTGAAAGGCCGGCGTGTGGCGGTGATCGGCACCGGTTCCACGGCATCACAGATCGTGCCTCCTGTTGCGGCACAAGCAGCGCATCTGCATGTTTTCCAGCGCACCGCCAACTGGGTGATGCCCCGCATGGACCGGCCCTACACCGCGGTCGATCGCTGGCTCGCCCAGTCCGGTCTGTACAACCGGATGGTGCGCTGGAGCTGGGTCCAGGCGCTGGAGTGGGGCCGCCGGGGTTTCGATGAGGGCACGCTGGCACGCAAGGGCATGCTCAAGACGGCGGCCGCACACCGGCTGAAGCAAATCCCCGACGAAGATCTGCGCACACGCCTCACGCCGACGTATCCGCTCGGCTGCAAACGCATCATCTATTCAAACGACTTCTACCGTGCGCTCAGCCAACCCCATGTGGAGCTGGTGACGCAGGGCATCGAGCGCATCACACCCCACGGGATACAAACCACCGACGGCCGCGAGCGCCCGATCGACGTCCTGATCTGCGCCACGGGTTTTGACGTGGCACACATGCTGTCATCGATCAAGGTCAGGGGCCTGCACGGCCAGACGCTGAGCGAGCGCTGGCAGGCCGGTCCCGAGGCCTACCACGGCATCACGGTGGCGGGTTTTCCCAACTTCTTCCTCATGCTCGGGCCCAACACCGCCACGGGCCACACGTCCACCTTGCTCTACATCGAACCCGGCGTGCAGCACGCCATCGCCTGCATGAAGGCGGTGCGCCGGGGTGGCCAACGCTGGATCGACGTGCGGCCTGACGTGATGACAACGCACAACCATCGACTGCAGGCCCGCCTGGGCGGCTCGGTGTGGAGCCAGTGCCGCAGTTGGTACCGGCTGGAGAGCGGTCGCGTGATCGCGCTGTTTCCAGGCTTCACGCGGGAGTACGTGAACGCCGTGAAAACAGTCGACCTGAACGACTACACGCTGGGTTGAGCGCGCCACATGACGGCCAGCACGCGCCCGCTCATCATTGCCCTGCGGGAGGCGTTGCGCTCCCCGCACCCTGCGAACAGCGTGGACCTGCTGGAAACACACGGCGCGTGGGTGCTGCTGGCGGGTGAACAGGCCTGGAAGATCAAGAAGCCGGTGTGTCTGCCCTTCATGGACTTCAGCACACTGGCCCTGCGCCGCGCGGCCTGTCAGGCCGAGGTGCGGCTGAACCAGCGCTTCGAGACCGCCAACCCGGCATCGCACCTTTACCTGCAAGCGGTGCCCATCGTTGGCCCGGCCACTGAACCACGCTTTGGTGAGGCCGGTTCGGACGATGGACAGGCCATCGAATGGGCGGTGCACATGCGCCGCTTCAACGAAGACCAGCGCCTGGACCACCTGTGCGCGCGCGGCGCCCTGAAGCCCGAACACCTCAATTCGCTGGCGCAGCGCATGGCGGCGTTTCAGGACACTGCAGCAATGGCCAGCACCGATGGACCCTTGGGACGTGCCACCGATGTGCTGGCCTTTGCACGCGACAACCTCACCACCCTGCACAGCGGCTTGACCGAAACCTGCGATACGGCATCGATCGACACACTGGCCCGGTGGACCGAATCGCACTTTTCAGCTCTCGAACCGCTGATGACCCAACGCCTGACCACCGGTCGCGTGCGCGAAGGCCACGGCGACCTGCACCTGGCCAACCTGGTGCTCATCGGCGATGAGGTGGTGCCGTTCGACGGTATCGAGTTCAACGACGCGCTGCGATGGATCGACGTGGCCAGCGACATGGCGTTCGCCTGGATGGACCTGCTCGACCACGACCAGCCGGGCCTGGCCAACGGCCTGCTCAGCGACTGGCTGGACGCCAGCGGCGATACAGGCGCGCCCGACGTGCTGCCGTTTTTCGCGGTGTACCGAGCACTGGTTCGCGCCAAGGTGGCGTTGATCCGCTCGGCGCAAGAGCATGCCGATGTGGCCACGTTGCTTCGCGAAGCACGCGGTTACACCGCGCTGGCCCTGCGCATTGCACAGCCGTCCACGCCACAACTCGTCATCACACACGGCCTGTCGGGCAGCGGCAAGACCTGGGCATCCAGCCGCTGGCTGCTGGCCGAGACCACGGGCCGGGCCATCCGCATGCGCTCCGACGTGGAACGCAAACGCCTGCACGGCATGAGCGCCACGCAGGCCAGCGGCTCGGGCCTGAACACCGGCCTGTACAGCCCGCAGGCCCACACCGACACCTATGGTCACCTGCTGGCGCGCGCCAGGCACTTGCTGGCAGAGGGTTGGTCGGTGCTGGTGGACGCGGCCTTTCTGCGCCGCCACGAGCGCGAGGCTTTCGCCGCACTGGCGCAGGCTGTCACTTGCCCGTTTCACATCCTGGCCACCGAAGCGCCGCTGGAGGTGCTGAGGGAACGCATCAAGGAGCGCCAGGCGCGCGGCGCCGACGCGTCCGAGGCCACGGTGGAGGTGCTGGAACAGCAACTCGGCTGGCTTGAGCCGCTGGCCCCTGACGAGCGCGTGCGGTGCATCCTGCCCGACATCTGAGCCCGCCCGAAAAAATTTCAATCCGCCTTCTCCTGCTTTCACAAGCCATTTTCCGGGGGCACCGCTACCATCGCCTCCAGCACTTCCACCAACAACACTGGAGACTCCATGACCGTCATCACCACCGTGGAAGACCTGC
>JBBQSX010000015.1:0-34167 GCA_038213545.1 Burkholderiales bacterium | reverse complement strand
TCGGTGAGCTTCTTGGTCTGGTGCACCGTGTTCTTGCCCTCGCCCGACTTGCCCATGCCGAAGCCCTTGACGGTCTTGATCAGCAGCACGGTCGGCTGGCCCTTGTGGTTCACCGCCTTGTGGTACGCCGCATAGACCTTTTGCGGATCGTGGCCACCGCGCTTGAGGTTCCAGATGTCGTTGTCGCTCAGGTGGGCAACCATCTCCAGCGTCTTGGGGTCGCGACCGAAGAAATGCTTGCGCACGTAGGCACCGTCGTTGGCTTTGAAAGCCTGGTAATCACCGTCGACCGTGTCCATCATGATCTTGCGCAGCGCGCCGTCCTTGTCGCGCGCCAGCAGGGGGTCCCACTCGCTGCCCCACAGCAGCTTGATCACGTTCCAGCCAGAGCCGCGGAACTCGCCTTCAAGCTCTTGCACTATTTTCCCGTTGCCTCGCACCGGACCGTCCAGGCGCTGCAGGTTGCAGTTCACGACGAAGATCAGGTTGTCCAGGTTCTCGCGCGCGGCCAGGCTGATGGCGCCCAGCGACTCCACTTCGTCCATCTCGCCGTCGCCGCAGAACACCCAGACCTTGCGGTTCTCGGTGTTGGCAATGCCGCGGGCGTGCAAGTACTTCAAGAAGCGCGCCTGGTAGATCGCCATCAGCGGGCCCAGGCCCATGGACACCGTGGGGAACTGCCAGAACTCGGGCATGAGCTTGGGGTGCGGGTAGCTCGACAGCCCCTTGCCGTCCACTTCCTGGCGGAAATTGAGCAGTTGCTCTTCGGTCAGACGGCCTTCGAGGTAAGCGCGGGCGTACACGCCGGGCGACACGTGACCCTGGATGTAGAGACAGTCACCGCCATGGTTTTCACTCTCGGCGTGCCAGAAGTGGTTGAAACCGGCACCGAACATGTGGGCCAAAGACGCAAAGGAGCCAATGTGGCCGCCGAGATCACCACCGTCTTCGGGGTTGTGGCGGTTGGCCTTGACCACCATGGCCATGGCGTTCCAGCGCATGTAGGCGCGCAGGCGCTCTTCAATCTCGATGTTCCCGGGGCAACGCTCTTCCTGGTTGGGCTCGATGGTATTCACATAGCCCGTGGTGGCCGAGAACGGCAGGTCGATGCTGTGCTGGCGGGCTTCCTCCAACAACTGCTCCAGCAAGAAATGGGCGCGCTGCGGACCCTCCCGTTCGATCACGGCGCCCAGCGCCTCCATCCATTCGCGGGTTTCCTGTGTGTCCAGGTCGCCGGCGCTGTGACCGTCCTGCGCGTTGTTCGCTGCCATGCTTGTCTCCTGTTGGTTGAAATCGAGCTTACGGGGGGCATTCCGTGCTGTCACGGAGTTTCCCACAATGTTTTCTGAATTTCAATATGTGCTTTTACTTTCTATATTGTGAAATATTGATGCCGCACCGAAATCGAGCTGGCAAGACGCGACGCTTCACAAATCGGAGCAAACAGGGTCGGCTCACTTAGACTCGGAGGGCCATGAGTTCTGCGCCCTCCTCGCCTCCGTCAACCACGTCCAAAGCCGCCCAGCCGCCTTGGTGGAAACGCTGGTGGCGCCGGCTCCCACCCTCGCGTCAGGACCGCTTTGCCACACTCGCGCCGCTGCTGTCGGTGCTGCTGTTCCTCTCGGCCATCGTGGTGGCCATCACCTACCTCCGGTTTGAGGAACTCGAGCGAGAGCAGGAGGCCGTCACACGCGACGTGGAGTACGCACAGCAGCGCCTGCGCCTGCGCTTGCTGGAACGACAGGAGCAGCTGATGCGCCTGGCCCGCGAGATCGACAACAAGGACATCAATACCGAAGAGTTTGTCTTTCAAGTTGAAGCCTTGGTGAGTCAGTTCCCGGAACTGCAAGCCGTGACCTGGGTGGACGCCCGGCGCAACGTGCTCGCCAGCTACGCCTCTCCCAGCGCACCGCTGCGCCTGATGCGGCCCACCGGCAGCACGCTCTCGCCCAACGAGACCGACGGCACCTTCGACCTCGCGCGTGACCTTCGCCAGCCCACCTACTCGCGCCCTCTGGAAACCCAGGACCCGCGCAACGCAACGCTGATGCTGCATGTGCCGCTGAGCGAACAAGGCCGCTTTGCCGGCACCGTCATGGGCGAGTACGCCATCGACGGCCTCATGCGCTTCGGTATGCCGCCAGAGATCATGGCGCGCTACGCGGTGGCGCTGGTGGATGACCGCGGCCAAGTGCTCGCGGGCAGCCTGCAGGCGCCCAGCGACGTGCTTCGCCTGCTGCCCTGGTCGAACCCGCCGCTCGAACACGAGGTGCCCGTCTCGCCTGTGGGCAACGGCCTGATCGTGAAAGCCCAGGGCTACCGCACCTCGCAAGACATCGTGGGCAGCGGCTTTTTCTGGGTGATCGGCGCGCTTTCGGCACTCACCGTGTGGATGCTGCTGGGCACATGGCGCCACACGCGCCGGCGCGTGCAGGCTCAGCAGGCGCTGGTCTCGGAAACAAACTTCCGCCGCGCCATGGAAAACTCCATGCTCACCGGCATGCGCGCGCTCGACATGCAGGGCCGGATCACTTACGTCAACCCGGCGTTCTGCTCCATGACGGGGTGGACCGAAGGGGAGCTGGTGGGCCGCACCGCCCCCTTCCCGTATTGGCCCGACGAAGACCATGACCAGCTGACTGCCCGCCTCGAAGACGAGCTGCGAGGACGGTCAACACCAGGCGGCTTCGAGGTGCGCGTGCAGCGGCGCGACGCCAGCATCTTCGACGCGCGCATGTACGTGTCGCCACTGATCGACCCCAAGGGTCACCAGACCGGCTGGATGACCTCGATGACCGACATCACCGAACCCAAGCGCATCCGCGAGGAACTCTCGGCGTCGTACGAGCGCTTCACCACGGTGTTGGAGTCGCTTGACTCCGCCGTCTCGGTGGCGCCCCTGGGCAGCGACGAGATGCTGTTTGCCAACAAGATGTACCGCATGTGGTTCGGTACGCGCGGCCAGGGTCACCGACACCTGGTGGACCTCGCGGGCAACCAGCCCACGCCAAGCCCCGACAACGGCGATGCGGTGGACGCCTTCGCCGGCATGCCCACCGAAACCCTGACCGACGCTGGCGCCGAAAACGCCGAGGTCTTCGTGGAAGAGCTCGACCGCTGGCTGGAGGTGCGCACGCGCTACCTCACCTGGGTCGACGGGCGTCTGGCGCAGATGGTGATTGCCAGCGACATCACGCCGCGCCGCTACGCCGAAGAACAGGCCTCTCGTCAGGCCGAACGTGCGCAGACCGCCAGCCGCCTGATCACCATGGGTGAAATGGCGTCCAGCGTGGCGCATGAGCTCAATCAACCGCTCACCGCCATCAGCAACTATTGCAACGGCATGATCTCTCGCGTCAACGAAAACAAGATCAGCACGCAAGACCTCCTCGGCGCGCTGGAGAAGACCGCGCGCCAGGCACAAAGAGCCGGCCAGATCATTCAGCGTATCAAGGCCTTCGTGAAGCGCAGCGAACCCAACCCGGCGCCGTCCGATGTGGCGCAGATGGTCAGCAATGCGATCGAGCTCGCCGACATTGAATTGCGCCGCCACCAGGTGCGCCTGTCGCCCTATGTGGCGGCTCGCCTGCCCAGCCTGATGGTGGACCCGATCCTGATCGAGCAGGTGCTCATCAACCTGCTCAAGAACGCGGGCGAAGCCATCATGCAGGCGGGTCGTGCGCCCGGTGAGCGCTACGTCGAACTGCGCGTGGGCCCGCGCCGGCAGGACGACATGGAGGTGGTCGAGTTTTCGGTGCGCGATTCAGGCAACGGCGTGCCCGACGAGATGATCGAGCGCATCTACGAAGCCTTCTACAGCACCAAGAGCGAAGGCATGGGCATCGGCCTCAAGCTGTGCCGCAGCATTGTCGAATCCCACCACGGAAGGATGCAGGTGCACAACATCTACAATGGGGAAGAGGTTGTGGGTTGTTGCTTCAGTTTCTGGATCCCCGTGGTGTCCAGATCGAAGCTCGGCGACGCATCAACCGGACCAGCCACAGAGCCGGTGACGGACACAGAAAGAGCGAGATGAGTTTGATCCCGAAAAAAGGCACCGTCTATGTTGTTGATGACGACGAAGCGGTGCGCGACTCTCTGCAATGGCTGCTCGAAGGCAAGGACTTCCGGGTCCGCTGCTTCGAATCGGCCGAGGCCTTCCTGAGCCGCTACGACGCCCGAGAGGTGGCTTGTCTGATCGCCGACATCCGCATGGGCGGCATGACGGGCATGGAGTTGCAAGAGCGGCTGATCGAACGTCAATCTCCGCTTCCCATCGTTTTCATCACCGGCCACGGAGATGTGCCCATGGCGGTGGAATCCATGAAGAAGGGCGCGCTCGACTTCATACAGAAACCATTCAAGGAAGACCAGCTCGTCACGCTCGTTGAACGCATGCTCGAACACGCACGCGAAGCCTTCACCACCCACCAGCAAGCGGTGAGCCGCGACGCGCTGCTCTCCAAGCTCACCAGCCGTGAAGCCCAGGTGCTGGAGCGCATCGTGGCCGGCCGCCTGAACAAACAGATCGCCGACGACCTGGGCATCAGCATCAAGACGGTGGAGGCGCACCGCGCCAACATCATGGAAAAACTCGGCGCCAACACCGTGGCCGACCTGCTCAAGATCGCGCTGGGACAGACCCCGGCCAAGGCCTGACACACCACTCCCAGACATCAGATCAACGCCCGCCCTTTCCGGCGGGCGTTTCCATTTCAAACGCAGCCCGCCCACCCCATGACCGCACAACTCATCGACGGCAACGCCCTCGCCCGCCCACTTCGCGCCGACGTCACCACGCGGGTCACAGCCCTGAAAGCCAAAGGCATCACACCGGGTCTGGCGGTGATACTGGTCGGTGAAAACACGGCCTCGCAGGTGTATGTGCGGAACAAGGTCAAGGCCTGCGAAGACACCGGCATGCACTCGGTGCTGGAGCGATGGCCCGCCACCATGACCGACGCCGAATTGCTCGCGCGTGTGGAAGCGCTCAATGCGGATGCCACCATCCACGGCATCCTGGTGCAGTTGCCACTGCCCACGCACATCGACGCGCAGAAGGTGATCGAGGCAATCTCGCCCGCCAAGGATGTGGACGGTTTCCATATCGCCAGCGCCGGTGCCCTGATGACCGGCATGCCGGGCTTCTGGCCTTGCACGCCTTACGGCTGCATGAAGATGCTGGAGAGCATCGGCTACGAGCTCAAGGGCAAACACGCCGTGGTGATCGGCCGCAGCAACATCGTGGGCAAGCCCATGGCGTTGATGCTGCTGCAGCAAAACGCCACCGTCACCATCTGCCACAGTGGAACCCAAGACCTCAAGGCGATGACGCTGCAGGCCGACGTGATCGTGGCCGCGGTGGGCAAGCGCAACGTGCTCACCGCCGACATGGTCAAGCCCGGAGCGGTCGTGCTCGATGTGGGCATGAACCGCAACACTGAGGGCAAGCTCTGCGGTGATGTGGACTTTGACGGCGTGAAGGACGTGGCTGGCTACATCACGCCCGTGCCCGGCGGTGTGGGCCCCATGACCATCACCATGTTGATGGTGAATACGCTGGAGTCAGCGGAGCGTCTGGTTGCTTAGTCAGGCTGGGTGCGTGAAGCACCGAGACGCCAGAGCACCGCACCGGCACACAGCCACTGGCCCAGCACCATCACAGTGCCCAGGCCGTGCCACAGGCGCAGGTCGCCACCACTTGCGCGGGCAGTGACGATGTTCTGGGCCACGCCGAATTCCTGCAGCAGCGCCAGCAGCATGGCGAACAGCACAAAACCCATGGTGCCGAGTGCAGAGGGCGAGAGGCTCCCGCCCTCACCACGCCAGCGACGCAGGATCAGCAACAGCGCCATACCCAGCACCAGACCGGCCCAACATTGCATCGAGAAGATCTTCGCCGCGATCGGTCCAGCGACCGAAGGACTGCCCAAGGTGGCAAACAGCAAAGGCACCGCCAGAAAACTGAGTCCCGAGATGCCGCCCCACCACAGGGCGGCCAACAGGACAGCAGGCCGTTGCAGCGGCATCAGGCGTAGCGCACGGCCACGATTTCGAAACGCTTGGTGCCGCCCGGCGCCTGCACCTCGGCCACATCGCCCTCTTCCTTGCCGATCAGTGCGCGGGCGATGGGGCTGCCAATGTTCACCAGGCCCAACTTGAGGTCTGCCTCGTCTTCGCCCACGATCTGGTAGGTGACAGCCGCACCGCTGGCCTCGTCTTCCAACTCCACCGTGGCCCCGAACACCACCTTGCCCCCAGCGTCCACCGCAGTGGGGTCGATGATCTGCGCGGCCGAGAGCTTGCCTTCGATCTCCGCGATACGCCCTTCGATGAAGCCCTGGCGGTCCTTGGCGGCGTCGTACTCGGCGTTTTCGCTCAGGTCGCCCTGCGCGCGCGCTTCGGCGATCGCGTTGATCACCCAAGGGCGGTCCACGGTCTTCAGGCGGTGCAGCTCTTCCTTGAGTTTTTCAGCGCCGCGCTTGGTGATGGGTAGGGTGGTCATGTGGTTCTCCAGAACACGGAGGTGCAGCAGCCTGCGTCTGCGTCGATACAAAAGGAAACCGCCGATCGTTACCGATCGGCGGTGTGCTGTGCCCAATTATGCCCCGGGCGTTCCCTTGAGCTCAACCGGGAACAACCCGAAACCGGTTCGGAGGGTGTCAGAGCTGCGCGTGCATTTCCTGCACCGAGATCACGCTCAGGTTGTCCAGGTGCTTCATGCCTTCCACTGCGGCTTCAGCACCCGCAATGGTGGTGAAGGTGGTCACCCGGGCCAGCAAGGCCGAGGTGCGGATCGCGCGCGAGTCGGTGATGGCGTTGCGCCGCTCTTCCACCGTGTTGATCACGAGCACGATGTCGCCGTTCTTGATTGAATCCACGATGTGCGGACGACCTTCAGTGACTTTGTTCACCGTCTGCACCGCCACACCGGCGGCGCTGATGGCGGCGGCCGTGCCTCGCGTGGCCACCAGCTCGAAGCCCATGCCCACAAGCTGACGCGCAATGTCCACCGCACGCGGCTTGTCGCTGTTCTTCACGGTGAGGAACACCTTGCCGGAGGTTGGCAGCTTGGTACCGGCACCCAGCTGGCTCTTCACAAACGCCTCGCCAAAGGTCTTGCCCACACCCATGACCTCGCCGGTGGACTTCATCTCGGGGCCAAGGATGGTGTCAACACCTGGGAACTTCACAAAAGGGAAGACGGCTTCCTTGACGCTGAAATACGGTGGTGTCACTTCGGCGCCAATGCCTTGGTCGTCGAGCGACTGACCAGCCATGCAGCGCGCAGCCACCTTGGCCAGCTGGATGCCGGTGGCCTTGGAAACGAAAGGCACGGTGCGCGAGGCACGCGGGTTCACCTCCAACACAAAGATCACGTCCTGGCCGTCCACCTCTTGAATGGCGAACTGCACGTTCATCAGGCCGATGACGTTCAGCCCTTGGGCCATGGCGGCGGTCTGGCGCTTGAGCTCGTCCACCGTGGCTTTGCTCAGGTAGTACGGCGGCAGCGAACAGGCGGAGTCACCGCTGTGCACGCCGGCTTGCTCGATGTGCTCCATCACGCCGCCGATAAAAACACGGCCGGTGTGATCGCGGATGGCGTCCACATCACACTCGATGGCGTCGTTCAGGAAACGGTCGAGCAGCACCGGGGAGTCGTGGCTGACCTTGACCGCTTCGCGCATGTAGCGCTCCAGATCGCGCTGCTCGTGAACGATTTCCATGGCCCGGCCACCCAGGACATAGCTCGGGCGCACCACCAGCGGGTAACCCAGCGCAGCGGCCTTCTCCAGCGCCTCGGGTTCTGCGCGTGCCGTGGCATTGGGCGGCTGGCGCAGACCCAGCGTGTGCAGCAACTGCTGGAAGCGCTCGCGGTCTTCGGCGGCGTCAATCATGTCGGGGCTGGTGCCGATGATGGGCACACCCGCAGCCTCCAGGCCGAGCGCAAGCTTCAGGGGCGTCTGCCCGCCGTACTGCACGATCACACCCACCGGCTTTTCCTTGTCCACAATCTCAAGCACGTCTTCGAGCGTGAGCGGTTCGAAGTACAGGCGGTCGCTCGTGTCGTAGTCGGTCGAGACCGTCTCGGGGTTGCAGTTGACCATGATGGTCTCGAACCCGTCTTCACGCAGCGCGAGCGCGGCGTGCACGCAGCAGTAATCGAACTCGATGCCCTGGCCGATGCGGTTGGGGCCACCGCCCAGCACCATGATCTTCTTGTTGTTGGTCGGCTCGGCCTCGCACTCACCGTCGCCATGGCCCTCGTACGTGGAGTACAGGTAGGCGGTGTCGGTGGCGAACTCGGCTGCGCAGGTGTCCACGCGTTTGTAGACCGGGCGAATGTTTTCGGCGATGCGGCGCTCGCGCACGACCTGCTCGTTGGTCTTGAGCAGCTTGGCCAGGCGGCGGTCGGAGAAGCCCTTCTTCTTCAGGCCACGCAGCGTATCGGCGTCGATGGCTTCGAGGCTGGTTTTTTCCAGCGCGAGTTCGATCTTCACGATCTCCTCGATCTGCACCAGGAACCAAGGATCGATCTTGGTGAACTGGTGGACTTCTTCCATGGTCCAGCCGGCGGCAAACGCGTCGCCCACGTACCAGATGCGGTCGGGGCCGGGCTCACCCAGTTCGCGTTCCAACGTCTCGCGGTCCTGGGTTTTCTCGTTCATGCCGTCCACGCCCACTTCGAGGCCGCGCAGGGCTTTCTGGAACGATTCCTGGAACGTGCGGCCCATGGCCATGACTTCGCCCACGCTTTTCATCTGCGTCGTCAGGCGGCTGTCGGCGGTAGGGAATTTCTCGAACGCGAAACGCGGGATCTTGGTGACGACGTAGTCGATCGATGGCTCGAACGAAGCCGGGGTAGCACCCCCGGTGATCTCATTGCGCAGCTCGTCCAGGGTGTAGCCGACGGCGAGCTTGGCCGCGACCTTGGCAATCGGGAAGCCCGTGGCCTTCGACGCCAGAGCGGACGAGCGCGAGACACGCGGGTTCATCTCGATCACCACCATGCGCCCATCGGCGGGGTTGATGGAGAACTGCACGTTGGAGCCACCGGTGTCCACACCGATCTCGCGCAGCACGGCCAGCGAGGCATTGCGCAGGATCTGGTATTCCTTGTCGGTCAGCGTCTGTGCGGGCGCCACGGTGATCGAGTCGCCGGTGTGCACGCCCATGGGGTCGAGGTTTTCGATCGAGCAGACGATGATGCAGTTGTCCGCCTTGTCGCGCACCACTTCCATCTCGTACTCTTTCCAGCCGAGCAGCGACTCTTCGATCAGCAGCTCGTTGGTGGGCGAGGCTTCCAGGCCGCGCTTGCAGATGGTCTCGAACTCTTCCGGGTTGTAGGCGATCCCGCCGCCGGTGCCCCCCAGCGTGAAGCTGGGGCGGATCACCACGGGGAAGCCCACGGTCTTCTGCACGCTCCAGGCCTCTTCAAGGCTGTGGGCGATGCCCGAACGCGCCGAGCCCAGACCGATCTTGGTCATCGCGTCCTTGAACTTCAGGCGGTCTTCGGCCTTGTCGATGGCTTCGGGGGTGGCGCCGATCAGCTCCACGTCGTATTTCGCGAGCACGCCGTTGCGCCAGAGATCCAACGCGCAGTTGAGCGCTGTTTGTCCGCCCATGGTCGGCAGGATGGCAAAACCACCCTGGGCCAGCGGGCGCTCCTTGGCGATGATCTTCTCCACCGTCTGCCAGGTGATGGGCTCGATGTAGGTGACGTCGGCGGTGGCCGGGTCGGTCATGATGGTCGCGGGGTTGCTGTTGATCAGCACCACCTTGTAACCCTCTTCACGCAGGGCCTTGCAGGCCTGCACGCCGGAGTAGTCGAACTCACAGGCCTGGCCAATGATGATCGGGCCGGCGCCGATGATGAGGACGGTTTGGATGTCGGTTCTTTTGGGCATGAGGTTCGCAGTGAGTTGCGCCGGGTCAGAGATGTCTCTCAGGCCTGGCGCTGGGTGTCCAGTGTGTTCAGCAAGGCCTGCAGTCGCTCAGCCGGCACGTTTTTCTGCATCAGCTGCATCAGGCCGTCTCCTTCGATGAGGGGGCGCAGTACCTCGACTTCAGCGGGATAGAAGCGCGCATCCCAGGCCGCCAGTTCGGTATTGAAGGTCTCGTCGTCCCAGGTCTTGCCTTTGGCCAGCAATGTCACCAGCGGCATGGCCTTGTTCTCCAGGAACGCCTTGCGGTAAGGCTTCTGCGCCCAGCGTTGGGCGAACCAGTCCTTGTGCGGCGCCTCCAGGGTCAGCAGGCGCTTGCCAATGGCTTTCTCGATGGTGAACACAGGAAAACTGAAAAGCTTCATGGTGCGCTGGCCTCAGGCGGCAGCAGGCACGCGGGCCTGCATGAGATCGATGAAACGATCGAACAGGTAGCCAATGTCGTGCGGGCCGGGTGAGGCTTCCGGGTGGCCCTGAAAACAGAACGCGGGCTTGTCGGTTCGGGTCAGGCCCTGCAGCGTGCCGTCGAACAGACTCACGTGGGTGGCGCGCAGCGTAGCCGGCAAATTTTTCTCGTCCACCGCGAAGCCGTGGTTCTGGCTGGTGATGGAGACGCGCCCGTTGTCGAGGTCTTTCACCGGGTGGTTGGCGCCATGGTGGCCAAACTTCATCTTGAAGGTTTTGGCACCGCTGGCCAGCGCCAGAATCTGGTGGCCCAGACAGATGCCGAAAGTGGGCACGCCGGCTTCAATGATCTCGCGCGTGGCGGCGATCGCGTAGTCGCACGGCTCCGGGTCGCCCGGACCGTTGGAGAGGAACACGCCATTGGGCTTGAGCTTGAACACGTCGGAGGCGGGCGTTTGCGCCGGCACCACGGTGATCTTGCAGCCGCGCTGCGCCAACATGCGCAGGATGTTGTTCTTCACGCCGAAGTCATAAGCCACCACGTGAAAACGCGGCGCGATCTGCTCGCCGTAGCCGAAGCCGATTTGCCATTCGGTTTGTGTCCAGGCGTAGGGCTCGGTGGCCGAGACCACCTTGGCCAGGTCTTGTCCGGCCATGTTGGGCGCAGCTTTCGCGGCAGCCAGGGCGGCGGCGCGGTGTGCATCGGTGATGACCTCGCCAGCCGGCAGCGCGACGATGCAGCCGTTTTGCGCGCCGTGCGTGCGCAGGCGCCGCGTGAGCGCGCGGGTGTCGAGATCGGCAATGGCCACCGTGCCTTCGCGCTGAAGGTAGTGCGAAAGGGTTTCAGTGCTGCGGAAGTTGGAGGCCAGCAAGGGCAGGTCTTTGATGATCAGGCCGGCGGCGTGGATGCGGCTGGCTTCGACGTCTTCGGCGTTGATGCCGGTGTTGCCGATGTGCGGATACGTGAGTGTCACGATCTGCTGGCAGTAACTCGGATCGGTGAGGATTTCCTGGTAGCCGGTGAGTGAGGTGTTGAACACCACCTCACCCGTGGTCTGACCAGTGGCGCCGATGGAGACGCCTGTAAAGACCGTGCCGTCGGCGAGCGCGAGAAGGGCTTTCGGGTGGACGGGAAGCACGGATGGGACTCCAGAAGTGGGGCGAAACGCAGGCCACCGGCGGTTGGTGCCGCGCAGGCTTTGCGCCCGTCTGCCCCTCACTTGCGGGGGACTCGGACGGAAAGAAACCTGGGGTGAGGAACCGGGGTGGGCGCGCGTTGCGCTGATTGCGGGTAAACCCCGGAATTATATGTCGGCCCCCACACTCCCCCGCTGCGCGAGCTCCGCTGCCCTCCGAGGGGGCTGGGCCTGCCTTGGGGACGGCCCGGTGGCTGGCCCGCTGGCCCTTGCTACCGGTGTGACACCGCGCTCGCGTGCAGACAGATGGCCGCAGCCGCAGCCACGTTGAGAGACTCTTCGCCGCCAGGCTGCGCAATGCGCACGGACTGCGCGGCCATGGACTCCAATGCAGAACTCACACCCTGCCCTTCGTGACCAAGCACCCAGGCGCACGGCCACGGCAACGCAGCGTGGTGCAGCAGATCACCCTGGTGCGAACTCGTCACCAGCAGCGGCACCTCCAGCTCGGCGAGATCGACGACCGACAGGCCTTCGACAAGGCGCAAGGCGAAGTGCGCGCCCATGCCGGCACGCAGCACCTTGGGCGACCAGAGGGCAGCTGTGCCCTTGAGTGCGAGCACCTGGCAAAACCCGAAGGCCGCGGCACTGCGCAGGATCGAGCCCACGTTGCCGGCGTCTTGCAAACAGTCCAGCACCACGGCGGCCTGGCTCGTGTCCAGCCCCATGACCTTGGGCAGGTTCCAAACAAAGCCCACGCCGGCCGGCGACTCGAGCCCGCTGATGGAAGCCATGAGCGCACGCGGCAGGGTCACGTTGTGGTCGGACGCATCACGCAGGTCGTGTGGCGCCTGTATCCAGAAGTCGTCGGTGAACACAGCCATGGCGGGTCGGTGACCGCGTGCCAGCAGAGCGCGGCAGAGATGATCGCCTTCGAGCCAGACCTGCCCCTGCTTGCGGTAGGCGGTGTTGTCCTGCGCCAGCACGCGCAGACGCTTGAGCAGCGGGTTGTCGCGCGAGGTGATGACGGTGGGTTCGCTCATGCGCGCGCACCCTGTGCATCGCTCAACTGAGCCAGCGCACGTGCCACGGGTGCAAACGAGCGCCGGTGCATCGGCAAGGCGCCGTGCTCCTGCAGCGCGCGCAAGTGTTCGGCCGTGCCATAGCCTTTGTGCCGGTCAAAGCCGTACTCGGGATGTTGCAGGTGCAGTTCGCACAGCATTCGATCGCGCGTGACTTTGGCCAGGATGGACGCCGCCGAGATGCAGGGCACCAGCGCGTCACCCGAAACGATGGCTTCGGCCAGCACGTCCAGCGCGGGCAGGCGATTGCCATCCACCAGCACCTTGGTCGGTTTCAACCGCAGGCCCAGCACCGCGCGGCGCATGGCCAGCATCGTGGCCTGCAGGATGTTGAGCTGATCAATCTCTTCCACCGATGCCTGCGCGATGCTGCAGCACAGCGCCTTGGCGCGGATCTCGTCGTACAGGCGCTCTCGGCGCAGTGCGGTGAGCTGTTTTGAATCGGCCAGGCCCTTGATGGGTTTGAGATCGTCCAGGATCACGGCCGCGGCCACCACCGGCCCGGCCAGCGGCCCGCGCCCGGCTTCGTCCACGCCGGCCACCAGCCCGGGCACGTCCCAGACCAGGTGGGCCTGTTCAGCCTTCAAGAACTTTTTCGATCGCATCGGTGGCCCGTTGGGCGGTGTCGCGCCGCAAGGTGTGGTGCAGCGCGGTGAAACGCTGCTGCAAGGCCTCGATTCTCTCAGGCGCGTCAAGCCAGTCCAGCACACCTTGGGCCAACGCCTGTGGCGACGCGGCTTCCTGCAGGAACTCGGGCACCACGAATTCTCCGCACAGGATGTTGGGCAGGCCCACCCAGGGCTGCAATTGCTTGCGCCGCATGATCTGCCAGGACAACCAGTTCATGTTGTAGGCGATCACCATGGGCCGCTTGAACAGCGCGGCTTCCAACGTGGCGGTGCCGCTGGCGATCAAGGTCACGTCGCAAGCGGCCAGCGCGGTGTGGGACTGGCCCGCAATCACTTGCAGCTCGGCACCCAGGCCGGCGCTGCGGGCGGCCGCCTCGATGCGCTCGCGCAGCGCCGGCAGCGCCGGCACCACGAAGCGAATGCCGCGGCGCGCACTGCGCAAACGCACCGCGGCTTCAAAGAACACCTGCGCCAGGTACTGCACCTCGGAGGCACGGCTGCCCGGCAGGATGGCAATCACAGCGTCTTCTTCGCGCAGCCCCAGGGCGAGCCGGGCTGCGGTGCGATCCGGCTCCAGCGGAATCACATTGGCCAGCGGGTGGCCCACGTAGGTGGCGGGTATGTCGTGCCGGGCGAGCAGTTCAGGCTCAAACGGGAAGATGCACAACACATGGTCGGCGCTGCGCCGGATCTTCTCCACACGTTCGGCGCGCCAGGCCCAGACGGAGGGGCACACGAAATGCACCGTGCGCACGCCGACCGCTTTCAAGTTGGCTTCCAGATCCAGGTTGAAATCGGGCGCGTCGACCCCGATGAACACATCGGGACGGTCGGTGGACAACAGCCGTTGCTGCAACTCACTGCGGATACCGACGATCTCGCGGTAGTGTCGCAACACCTCGACATAGCCGCGCACCGCCAACTTTTCGCTGGGCCACCAGGCCTCAAAGCCCTGGGCCGCCATCTGAGAGCCACCGATCCCGAACGATTGCAGATCAGGCCAGCGCTGGCGCACCCCACCGAGCAACAAACCCGCCAGCAGATCGCCCGACGTTTCGCCCGCCACCAGGGCAAAACGCTTTGAAGACATCATGTCGGGATCAGCGCACGATGCCGCGCTGAGGAGACACCTGTGCGAGAAAGTCCAACATCATGGACACGTCCGGCGCGGCTTCGGGCGTCTTCTCTGTCAAGGCGCGGATGCGTTCCACCGACTGCTCCAGCTTCAGGTCGTCGCGGTACAGCGCCTTGTGCATTGCCTTCACAGCCGCGATGCGCTCGGGCGAAAAACCACGGCGGCGCAGACCTTCGAAGTTCATCGAGCGAGCTTGGGCCGGCTGGCCCTGGCACATGACGAACGGAGGCAGATCGGCAAACAGCAGCGAGCACATGGCAGTCATTGCATGCGCACCAACACGCACGAACTGGTGCACCACGGTGAAGCCGCCCAGGATCACCCAGTCGTCGACCACCACATGACCCGCCAGTTGCGAGTTGTTGGCAAAGATGGTGTGGTTGCCCACCACGCAGTCGTGCGCCAGGTGAACGTAGGCCATGATCCAGTTGTCGTTGCCGACCTGGGTCACGGCGCGGTCACCGG
This sequence comes from Burkholderiales bacterium, assembly GCA_038213545.1. Lineage (GTDB taxonomy): Bacteria > Pseudomonadota > Gammaproteobacteria > Burkholderiales > Burkholderiaceae_C > Hydrogenophaga. The sequence goes on along the minus strand of JBBQSX010000015.1, from coordinate 19,371 downwards.
GCGAACCGATGTTGAAGGTGCAGAACTCGCGCACGGTGTTGCGGTCGCCGATCACAAGTTCACAAGGTTCGCCTGCGTATTTCTTGTCCTGGGGGACCGCACCCAGTGAGTTGAACTGGAAGATGCGGTTGTCGCGACCGATCGTGGTGTGGCCCTCGATCACGCAGTGAGCGCCGATGGTGGTGCCCGCGCCCACCTTCACATTCGGACCGATCACGGTGTAGGGGCCCACCGCAACTGAGCTGTCGAGCTCAGCGGCCGGGTCCACCAGCGCGGTGGGATGAATCAGAGACACAGGGCGCCCTCCTCCACCGTCAGGCGATGGTGCGCATGGTGCACATCAGTTCAGCCTCGCAAGCGACCTGTTCGCCCACGCGGGTGATGCCCTTGAACTTGAAGATGCCGGCCTTCATGCGGTCCAGCGTCACATCCATCACGAGCTGATCACCTGGCTCCACAGGACGCTTGAAACGCGCACCGTCGATACCCGCAAAGTAATAGACGGTCTTGTCGTCGGGCGTCACGCCCAGCGTGTCGAACGCCAGCAGGGCTGCGACCTGCGCCATGGCCTCCAGCATGAGCACTCCCGGCATCACCGGCCGGTGCGGGAAATGACCCACGAAAAAAGGTTCGTTGATGGTCACGTTCTTGAGCGCCTTGATGCGCTTGCCCTTTTCAAGCTCCAGCACCCGGTCCACCAGCAGGAACGGATAGCGGTGAGGCAGCTGCTTGAGAATCTGGTGAATGTCCATCATGACTTTGTGTTGTTCTGGAGGGCTTGTTCGATCGCCTGTTCCGCCGCCTTGAGACGTTCGCGGATGCGGTTGAGCTGCTTGAGGGAAGCGGCATTTTTTTCCCAGCTTGCATTGTCGTCGATGGGGAACATGCCGGTGTAGTGCCCAGGCTTGAGCAACGAGCGTGTAACCACGGAAGCTGCAGACACGTGCACGCCATCAGCCAGCTTCAGATGCCCAAGAACCACTGCACCACCACCAATGGTGCAACCCGCTCCAATGTAGGCACTGCCGGCCACGCCAACGCAACCCGCCATGGCCGTGTGGGCGCCGACGTGAACGTTGTGACCAATCTGGATCAGGTTGTCGAGCTTCACGCCGTCTTCGATCACGGTATCGTCCAGCGCGCCCCGATCAACACAGGTGTTGGCTCCGATTTCAACGTCGTTGCCGATCCGCACGGCACCCAGCTGCTCGATCTTGATCCACTCACCATGGTGCGGCGCGAAGCCGAAACCATCCGCGCCGATCACCACTCCCGAATGCAAAACGCACCGCTCACCCAGAGAGCAACGTTCACCCAACGTCACACGGGGATGCAGCAGCGTTTGTGCGCCGACATGCACATGCTCGCCTATCACGCAGTGTGCGCCGACGCGTGCACCAACACCAATGCGGACCCCAGCGCCGATAACGGCAAACGCACCAACATCGACACCATCTGCCAACTCGGCAGTGGGGTGCACCGATGCTGTCGGGTGGATGGCAGCCAGAGCGACCATGGCATGTTCGCGCTGCCACCATTGGGTAAGGCGGGCGAAGTAAACGTAAGGGTCGTCGGTGACGATGCACGCGCCGCGCATGCTCGCAACAGCACGCATTTGAGGCGGGACGATCAGACAGGCCGCGCGGGTATCACCGATTTGAGATGCATAGCGCGGGTTTGCCATGAAGGCCATCGCATCAGGCTCCGCCGTGGCAAGCGGAGCCAGTCGACGAATAACCAGATCGGGTGAACCGACAAGCTCACCACCGAGGGCTTCGACAATGGAGCCCAGTGGCCTCGACACACCCGGGTCCTGTTTACTTGGCGCTATCCATAATCGACATCACCTTGTCAGTAATGTCGAGTTTTGGATTGATGTATGCAGCCTCTTGAATAATCAGGTCGTACTTCTCTGACTCGGCAACCTGCTTCAATGTACGGTTAAGTTTTTCAACAACCTGCTGAAATCCTTCATTCTTTCGAGCACTCAGGTCTTCTTGAAATTCACGTTGCTTGCGCTGCAACTCTCTGTCTTGATCTACAAGCTGTCGCTGTCTTGCAACGCGCTGAGACTCGGGCAGGGTAGGAGCTTCACGTTCAAACTTCTCGGATGCGGTCTTGAGTTGGGCAACATTTGCCTGCAGGTCTTTTTCGCGTTTGGAGAAGTCTTGCTCCAGCTTTGCCGATACCGCTTTGGCGGTGGAGGAGTCACGCAGGACCCTCTCAATGTTCAACGCACCAATCTTCAGACTTTGAGCAAAAGAGCCGAAAGAGCTTGTGACCAAAACAAGGCCAACTACAAAACGACGGCTAAGCATGGATAGTGTCTTCATCAAAAGGAGGTTCCGATCTGAAACTGGAATTTCTGGATTTTATCGCCGGTGAATTTCCGGATGGGATTGGCGATGGCGAATCTGAGGGGGCCGACCGGCGAAATCCAGCTCAAACCCACGCCGACTGAGGCCCGGAGGTCCTTGGCGTTGGGCCGGGAGTCGTTCTCGCCGAACACGTTGCCCACATCCACGAAGCCGAACATGCGCAGGCTGCGGTCATTGCCGGCACCGGGAAACGGGGTGATGAACTCTGCATTGAGCGCAATGCTTCGGTTGCCGCCGATGTTGACAGTTTCCGAGGAGCCCGTGACGGGTGAATTCGGCCCCAGGGTGCCCTGCTCGAACCCGCGCACCGAGCCGAGGCCCCCGCCAAAAAAGTTCTTGAACACAGGGAAAGGGCGACCGCCCAGCCCTTTGCCGACGCCCAACTCGCTGTTCAAAGCCAGCGTGTATTGCTTGCTTAGCGGAAAATACTGCTGAAACTGGTAGTTCGCTTTGATATAGCGCGCGTCGCCTGCCACGCCGAGTTCGGTGTTGAAACGCTGCAAGCGGCCCCGGGTGGGTACCAACGCACTGTCGCGTGTGTCCCGCGACCAACCGACCGTCAGCGGAATGGTATTGCTGGTCTCGCCAAAATCGCGAGCGTAGTCTCGGTAGGCGTCCGGCAGAAAAACGCCGGACTCAATCGTGGTCTGCTCGAAACCTGCACCGAAGAACACCGTATCGGCTTCCGTGAACGGCACACCAAATCGCAGCGAGGTTCCCTTGGTAATCAGGCGGTAATCACCCGTGGTGGTGCTTGCCTGGGTGTTGTATGGGCGCGTGGTGCGGTAGTAGGCGTCGATGCTTCGCGAGATACCGTCAGGCGTGAAATACGGGTCCACCGTGCTGAGCACCAGCTGGCGGTTGAACTTGCTGGTGTTGACATCGATACCGAGGTAGTTACCCGAGCCGAACACATTCTCCTGGCGGATGCCCGCGATGATGGAGAGTTGTTCGGCCTGCGAATAGCCAGCGCCCAGCGACAGGTTGCCAGTGGGCTTTTCAACCACCGAGATGGTGAGATCAACCTGGTCGGGTGAACCTGCCACAGGCTGCGTGTCGATACCGACCTCTGTGAAAAAGCCAAGACGGTCCACGCGGTCGCGCGAAAGGCGGATGCGATCGCTGTCGTACCAGGCCGATTCGAGCTGGCGGAATTCGCGGCGCACGACTTCATCGCGCGTTCGGTTGTTGCCTTCCACGTTGATGCGACGCACATACACACGCCGCGCTGGCTGCCCACGAACAACGAACGACACCCGTTTGTTGACGCGGTCTATCTCGGGCGTGGCTTCGACCTGGGCAAATGCGTAGCCAAAAGCACCGTAGTAGTCGGTGAAGGCCTTCACCGTGCTCGTGACATCTTCGGAGTTGTAGGCCTCACCGGCGCGCAAGGTGATGAGCGACTTGAATTCTTCTTCCTTGCCCAGGTATTCGCCTTCCAGCGCCACCGAAGAGACCACGTAGCGGTTGCCCTCGGTGATGTTGAGGGTGATCGACATGTCCTGTTTGTCGGGTGAAATCGCAACCTGCGTGGAGTCGATTCGGAACTCGAGGTAGCCGCGGGTCAGGTAGTAGGAACGGAGCGTTTCGATGTCAGCGTTGAGCTTGGCGCGCGAGTAACGGTCGGACTTGGTGTACCAGCTCAGCCAGCCGCCCGTGTCCAGATCGAACAGGTTGCGCAGGGTCGACTCCGAGAAGGCCTGGTTGCCCACGATCCGGATGTCCTTGATCTTGGCCACCTCACCTTCGACCACACTGAAATTGAGGTTGACCCGGTTGCGCTCACCCGGCGTGACGGTCGTGACCACCTGCGCGGCGTACATGCTTTTGCTGATGTACTGGCGCTTGAGCTCCTGTTCGGCCCGGTCGGCCAGCGCTTTGTCGAAAGGACGACCCTCGGTCAGACCGATGTCGCGCAGCGCTTTGGCAAGCACCTCGTTGTCGAATTCCTTGATACCGGAGAAACTGACGTCGGCCACAGTGGGCCGCTCCTCCACGATCACCACGAGCACGTCCCCGTTGATCTGCAGGCGGATATCGCTGAACAGACCCAAGCCAAACAGTGAACGTATGGCGGTTGAGCCCTTGTCGTCGCTGTACTGGTCACCAATCCGAAACGGCAGCGAGGCAAACACCGTACCAGGCTCGACACGCTGCAGGCCCTCAACACGGATGTCGCGCAAGGTGAATGGATCGGCAGCCCAGGCGGGCAATGCACTGAGCATGGCGGCCGCGAGCGCTGAGAGGGTCAGGCCGCGCAGACCGTTTTTGTTTTTTTTCATGGGAGAAGTGTTCAGCCAGCCAAGCGGGCCACATCATTGAACAAAGCAACGGACATGAGCGCCATGAGGACCACGACACCACCGCGCTGCAGGCGTTCCATCCAGACGTCGGATACGCTGCGACCGGTCACACCTTCCCAAAGATAATACATCAGGTGTCCACCGTCCAAGACCGGCAACGGAAGCAGATTCAGCACGCCCAGACTCACGCTGATGAGTGCCAGAAACAGGATGTAAGAGGTGATGCCCAGGCTGGCCGATTTGCCCGCGTAGTCGGCGATCGTGAGCGGGCCGCTGAGGTTCTTGATCGACGCTTCGCCGATCACCATGCGCCCCATCATCTTGAGCGTGAGCCACGATACCTCCCAGGTGCGCACCACGCCCTTGAGGAGACCGTCGACCGGCCCATGGCGCACCGTCATCATCTGGGGCGCTGCACCGATGTAAGCCCCCACACGACCCACCCACACCTCGCCCTGTTTCTCGGGCAGCGGTTTCACCATCAGGTTGATGCGCTGGCCATTGCGATCGACAACCCACTGCTGCTCGCGGGCTTCACCCGCAGGGCCGGTGGAGGCCCGGATCAGACTGCGAAGCCGTTGCCCATCCGGCACCGCAGCGCCATCGACGCTGCGCACCGTGTCACCCGCGAGGAGCCCGGCGGCGGCAGCAGCGCCGCCATCCATCACATCGCCCACCACGGGCTGGGTCCAGGGGCCGGTGATGCCGATCTTCTGAAACAACGACGCGTCGGCTTCGCGCACATCCAGCGCGGCGAGTGGCAAAACAACCGAGCGTTGTGGGCCACCCTCTGCGTTGCTCACCCTCAGCGTCATGTCTTCGTTGGACAGTGCAGCTTGCGTCAGGCGCCAGCGGAGATCTTCGAACGAGCCCACATCGTCCAGAGTCTCTTCGTCGGGCCCAGCCTGAGCCACCCACTCACCGCCGCGCAATCCCGCAGCTTCGGCAAGCGAACCGATCGAGGGGCTGGCAAGGACGGGCCTGGGCTCTTCGACACCGCTCCAGTTCACCACGGCATACAGGGCCACGGCCAGCAAGAGGTTGGCAGCCGGGCCGGCGGCCACGATGGCAGCGCGCGAGCGCAAGGGCTGCGTGTTGAAGGCCAGATGGCGCTCGGCCGCATCGACGGGAGCTTCGCGTTCGTCCAGCATGCGCACGTAGCCCCCCAGCGGCAGGGCGCACACAACAAACTCGGTCGGGTTGCCTTTCCTTCGCCAGGTCAACAACGGCTTGCCAAAGCCGACCGAAAAGCGCAACACCTTGACGCCGCAAGCCACCGCCATTCGGTAATGGCCGTATTCGTGCACAGCGATCAGGAGGCCGAGGGCGACCACAAAGGCAACAAGTGTGAGCATGGTGAGCGGGTCGTGAAGTGGGGAGCGTTGCTTCAGCGCCAGCGGACCTGGCGATTCAGCGAGACAGGCGCTCGACTTGGGATTGGGCCAGGCGGCGCGCCTGCTGATCAATGGCCAACAAATCGGGCAAATCGTTCGGCTTGGAGGGGATCAAGGCCTGCAAAGTTGCATCGTTGATGGCGTGGATCTGGTCGAACCGCAGGCGCTGGTCGAGAAACGCTGCCACCGCGACCTCGTTGGCCGCGTTCAGCACCGCGGTGGTGCCGATCGGCCCTTCCAGCGAAGCCCAGGCCAGCTGAAGTCCGGGAAAGCGCAAATCGTCGGGTTTCTCGAAGGTCAATGAACCCAGGGTGCTGAAGTCGAGAGGTGGGGCTCCCGACGCCATGCGCTCGGGCCAGGCAAGCCCGTAGGCGATCGGCACACGCATGTCGGGCGTGCCGAGTTGTGCCACCACCGAACCGTCGGTGTACTGAACCATCGAATGGATCACGCTCTGGGGGTGGATCACCACCTCGATCCGCGCAGGTGGGAGACCAAACAGGTAGCAGGCCTCGATCACCTCGAGCGCCTTGTTCATCATGGTGGCGGAGTCCACCGAAATCTTGCGTCCCATCACCCAGTTGGGATGTGCGCATGCCTCATTCGGCGTCACTTGGGCAAGTGTCTGGGTATCGCGCGTGCGAAACGGTCCGCCCGACGCGGTCAACACGATCTTGTCTACCCGACGCGACCACGACGCCGGATCTTCAGGCAACGACTGGAAGACAGCTGAGTGTTCGCTGTCAATGGGCAGCAAAGTTGCGCCACCATCGCGCACCGCCTGCATGAACAGCGCGCCGCCGACCACCAGGGCTTCCTTGTTGGCCAGCAAGAGTTTCTTGCCGGCCTGCGCCGCCGCCAGGCTGGGCGCCAGACCGGCGGCTCCAACGATCGCGGCCATGACCGCATCCACCTCGGGATCCGTGCACACCTCGCACAGCGCCTGCTCGCCCGAGAGCACTTGCACCGGCAAGCCCAGTTCGCGCACGCGCTCCGCCAGTTGCTTGGCGTGCGCCGGGCTCGCCATCACGGCGTAGCGAGGGGAAAACTGCCGGCACTGCGCCAACATCAAGTCGACTTGGGTGGACGCCGTGAGGCCGAACACGCGGTAAAGGTCGGGGTGGCGCGCCAGCACATCAAGCGTGTTCTTGCCGATGGACCCGGTGGAGCCGAGAATGGTGATGGACTGCGTGGAAGTCATGGCATTCAGAGGGTGGTGAGCATCATTGCCAAAGGCAAGATCGGCAGCAAGGCGTCGACACGGTCAAGCACGCCGCCATGGCCCGGGAGCAGGCCGCTGGAGTCCTTCACGCCCGCGCTGCGCTTGACCAGCGATTCGATCAGATCACCGACCACGCTCATGGCCACCAGGAAGGCCAGCGCGATCACAGCCAGAAGGGGACCGAAGGCCCAGAGGCGTGCATAGAGGTTGCCGGCGTTGGCCATGCCGAGGGCTTCGGCCAAAAGCCAGACCGTGGCCAGCACGAACACCCCGATAAAACCGCTGATGGCGCCTTCCCAGGTCTTGCCCGGACTGATGGCCGGCGCCAACTTGCGCCGCCCGAACGCCTTGCCACCGAAGTAAGCGGCGATGTCCGCCATCCAGACCAACAGCAGCACCGACAACAGGAACTCCAGACCCATGAGCCGGGCCTGAACCATGGCCACCCATGCGCATCCGATGAGCAGCAAACCCAGCCAGAGCCGCAAGCCCTTGGGCCACGACCCCCAGCCAGCAACACCGCGCGCAAGCATGGCCACCGCCAGCACGACCCACAGCGCGCCCACGCCAATCCAGACGCTGCGCCACGATTGACCAAGCCCACCCGACAGCCAGATCAGCACCATAAGCAGCCCCAGACCCAGGCCCAAACCAAGCGCCGGACGCGATCCGACTCCATTGAGGCGCGCCCACTCCCAACCCGCTGCCACGATCAGCAGCAGTGTGAGCGCGGCAAACGGTTCGATGTCGGGATAAAACAGGGCGGGCAACAGAACCGCCAGCAGCAGCAAGGCGGTGATGACACGCTGTCTAAGCATGTCGATCGCCGCCAACGGCCAGCAGCGGCTCGGCTTGGCCCACCTGCTCGGCCGTCTGCCCAAAGCGGCGTTCGCGGCTGGCGTACTCTTGCAATGCGCTGTCGAGTTCGGCAGGATCAAAATCCGGCCACAGGCATTCGGTGAACACCAGCTCTGTGTACGCGGTTTGCCAGAGCAGGAAATTGCTGATGCGCAGCTCGCCACCCGTTCGGATCAGCAGGTCCGGATCGGGCACGTGCGCCAGCGCCATCTGACCGTTCAGATTTTCTTCGGTGATTTCGATGCCCTGGGCGACCAGCCTGCGGGCGGCCTGCGCCATGTCCCAGCGGCCACCGTAGTTGAAGCACACGTTGAGGACCAGTTTGTGGTTGTGGGCGGTATCGTGCTCGGCCGCCACCAGGCCCTGCACCACGCGCTTGGACAGCCCGTGGCGATCACCCGGGAAGTGCAGGCGAACGCCATTGCCTTCCAGCGAGGGGACTTCGCGGGACAGGGCAAGCGCCAGCAAGTCCATCAGGCTGGACACCTCTTCCACCGGACGATTCCAGTTTTCCGACGAGAAGGCAAACACCGTCAGCACCGGAATGCCACGCTCGAGACAGGCTTTGACGATGCGCCGAAGCGCTTCAACGCCTTGTTTGTGACCCGCCACCCTGGGCAGCCAGCGTTTTTGCGCCCAACGCCCATTGCCATCCATCACGATGGCAACGTGGCGAGGCATAGAGCCTGCAAGTGCGTCCTGGGTGGGCAAGGGATGGGACATGGGTGGCAGAGCGTCGCAGGCGGATTGCAACGGCGGTCAGACCGCCATGATGTCCTGTTCCTTGCCTGCAACGAGGCGATCCACCTCGTTGATGACCCGGTCGGTGAGCTTCTGGATGTCCTCCTGCGAACGGCGATCATCGTCTTCGGAAGCCAGTTTTTCCTTCACCAGCTTTTTCACCTGCTCATTGGCGTCGCGTCGAAGGTTGCGAATGGCGATCTTGGCGGCTTCGCCATCACCGCGCACGACTTTGGTGAGTTCCTTGCGGCGCTCTTCCGTCATGGGCGGCATCGGAACACGGATCAAATCACCTTGGCTCGAGGGGTTCAAACCCAGATCGGACTCGCGAATGGCTTTTTCGATCTTGGCGCCCATGCCCTTTTCCCAAGGTGCCACGCCGATCGTGCGCGAATCGAGCAAGGTGAGGTTGGCCACCTGGGAGAGCGGCAGCATTGCACCGTAGTAGTCCACATGCACGGTGTCGAGCAGCGCGGGGTTGGGACGACCGGTGCGGATCTTGGTCAGTCCGTTCTTGAACGCTTCCACCGACTGCATCATCTTGTGCTCGGCGGTTTTGCGAATGTCATCAACGCTCATGAAAACTCCTCATTTCTCCAAGGGGTACGCGCCTGGGCGTGTCACACATGAACCAGCGTGCCTTCGTCCTTGCCCATCACCACGTCGCGCAGTGCACCGGGTTTGAAAATCGAAAACACCTTGACCGGCAGTTTCTGGTCACGGCACAGAGCAAATGCCGTGGCGTCCATCACCTGCAGGTTCTTTTGCATCGCCTCATCAAACGTGATCGAGGCGTAGCGTGTGGCAGCGGGGTCCTTGTTCGGGTCGGCGCTGTACACACCATCCACTTTGGTGGCCTTGAGCACGATCTCGGCGCCAATCTCGGCACCCCGCAAGGCGGCGGCCGTGTCGGTGGTGAAGAATGGGTTGCCGGTACCGGCAGCAAACACCACGACCTTGCCCTCTTCGAGGTACTGCAAGGCCTTGGGGCGCACGTAGGGCTCAACCACCTGCTCAATGGCGATGGCCGACATCACACGCGCCACCAGACCAGCCTTGTCCATGGTGTCGGCCAGCGCCAGCGAATTCATCACCGTGGCCAGCATGCCCATGTAGTCGGCGGTCGCGCGGTCCATGCCGACCGAACCACCCGCCACACCGCGAAAGATGTTGCCTCCGCCAATGACGATGGCCACCTGCACACCCAGACGCGTGACTTCTGCAATCTCCTCCACCATGCGCACGATGGTGGCCCGGTTGATGCCGAAAGCGTCGTCACCCATGAGGGCTTCACCCGACAACTTCAGCAGAATCCGTTTGTAGGCAGGCATGTAACAACTTTCAGGAAGCAAAAAAATATCGAACTCAGCCGGCAAGTGTACCGAGGAGCATGGTTCCGTCGGCGCCGGTTACGCACAAGACAACGGGCCTTGCGGCCCGTTGTCTTGTTCAGGGCGGCAACGGTTGCCGCCAGCGGGCTCTCAGGCGCCTTTGGCTGCAGCCACCTGGGCAGCGACTTCAGCAGCGAAGTCGTCCACCTTCTTCTCGATACCCTCGCCCACCACGTACAGGGTAAAACCTTTGACGGTGGTGCTGGCGATCTTGAGCATGGCTTCGACAGTCTGCTTGTCGTTCTTCACGAACGACTGGTTGAACAGAGACACTTCCTTGAGGTATTTCTGTACCGCGCCGTCGATGCGCTTTGCCACAATTTCGGCGCTCTGCGCCGGTTTGCCGGCTGCCACGAGTTCTTTGTTGGCTTCGTCGGCCTTGGCCGTGGCCACCGAGCGCTCGCGCTCAATGAACTCGGCGGGCACGTCGTTGCTGGTCAAAGACACAGGTTTCATGGCGGCGACGTGCATGGCGACGTCTTTGGCTGCGGTCTCGTCACCGTCAAATTCCACCACCACGCCGATGCGCGTGCCATGCAGGTAACCAGCCAGCTTGGACGCGCCGCTGTAGGCCTTGAAGCGGCGGAACGACATGTTTTCGCCGATCTTGCCGATCAGGCCCTTGCGGACGTCTTCCAGCGTAGGGCCGAAGCCGTCCTGGCTGTAGGGCAGCGCGCCCAGCGCGGCCACGTCGGCTGGCTGGTGCTTGGCAACCAGCTGGGCCGCGGCGGCTGCCAGGGCGAGGAAGCTGTCGTTCTTGGTGACGAAGTCGGTTTCGCAATTGACTTCGATCAGGCCACCGGTGGTGCCATCGATGAAGCTGGCGACCACGCCTTCAGCGGTCACGCGGCTGGCGGCCTTGCCGGCCTTGGTGCCCAGCTTGACACGCAACAGCTCTTCCGCCTTGGCCATGTCGCCTTCTGCTTCGGTCAGGGCTTTCTTGCACTCCATCATGGGAGCGTCTGTCTTGGCGCGCAGTTCAGCGACCATGCTTGCAGTAATTGCCATCTGTGTTCTCCTTGACGCCGCTTCGCTCCCTTGGGCGAAGTCGGCCATGTTCAACAATCGGTGTTCGGTGTGAAAAAGGGGCTCACGAGCCCCTCTTTCGTGGGAACAACGCCTTCACGCGGCGGTGTTTTCCTTGACTTCGACGAACTCGTCAGCGCCTTCGGCGGCAACAGCTTTCACCACGTCGTTGACGGCGTTGCTGCGGCCTTCCAGGATCGCGTCGGCGATGCCACGGGCGTACAGCGCCACGGCGCGGGCCGAGTCGTCGTTGCCGGGGATCACGTAATCAATGCCCACGGGCGAGTGGTTGGTGTCAACCACACCGACCAGCGGAATGCCCAGCTTCTGTGCTTCAAGCACGGCGATCTTGTGGAAGCCCACGTCGATCACGAAGATGGCGTCGGGCAGTGCGGTCATGTCCTGGATGCCGCCGATGTCTTTCTCCAGCTTTTCCATTTCGCGGGTGAAGGTCAGCTGCTCTTTCTTGGTCATGCTGTCCAGGCCGCCTTCTTTTTGGGCCTGCATGTCCTTCAGACGCTTGATCGAGGTCTTGACCGTCTTGAAATTGGTGAGCATGCCGCCGAGCCAGCGCTGGTCAACGAAAGGCACGCCGGCACGGCGGGCTTCCTGCGCCACGATGTCGCGCGACTGGCGCTTGGTGCCCACCATCAGGATGGTGCCGCGGTTGGCAGAAAGTTGACGCACGAACTTCGCTGCGTCTTCAAACAGAGGCAACGTCTTTTCGAGGTTGACAATGTGGATTTTGTTGCGGTGGCCGAAGATGTACGGCGCCATCTTGGGGTTCCAGAAGCGGGTTTGGTGACCGAAATGGACACCAGCTTCCAGCATTTCGCGCATGGAGATTGACATGAGATAACTTTCCAGAGGTTGAGTCTAAAATCCCGCCCCGATCACCTGTTGGCCGCCAAAACTCTCGCAGTTTGGTCGTCGCAGGCAACACCCGGTTGGGCAGGTTTGTGATTTGCCTTGCAGCGTTGGCGCAAAAATGATTCCGCTGCCTGCCGCAAAGCCTGTCGAGTATAGCAGTCCAGCCTGCCTTCCTGTGACCTCCACATCGGATGTGCCGATTCCGCGCACAGGCCGACTTTCTGCCTGTTCTCCCATGAGTCATCCGGCTTTTTGTCCCGCCAGCCCATGCGGCCACCTGTCGCAGCCCGGCACAATGCAATTTTCTGGGAGCACGGTTTGAAGATCGCGGTGGTCGGAGCGGGCGTCGTGGGCATTGCCTGCGCACATGAGTTGTCACTGGACGGTCATAAGGTGACGGTGTTCGAGCGTCGCAGCACGGTGGCAGAAGAGGCCAGTTTTGCCAGCGGCGCACTCATTGCTCCCGGTTGGACCGCGCACTGGAACCATGCCGAGTTCAAACTCGGGGTGCCTTGGTCCACCGAGACAGACCGACTGCAACTGACCCGCCTGCCCCGTGGCAGTGAATGGAGTTGGCTCTGGCAATGGCGCCTGGCCCACCAGGGCCCGCAAGTATCGGCGGTACAGGAGCAGATCCATCGACTGATGCGCTACAGCCAGGAGCGGCTGCAGGCCATCACCGACCGATATCAGCTGGAACACGACCACAGCCACGGCATGCTGGTGTTGCTCAGGACAGAGCAAGACGCCAGCCTGGCGCAAGTTCCGCTCCAGCAACTGCGCGACCTGGGGCTACCCGTCAAGACACTCTCCGGCGAGGAGGCCCGGGCCCTGGAACCCGCGCTGAGCACCGAAACCGCTCTGCACGGCGCCATCGAGCTTGGTGGAGCAGCGGTGGCCAACTGCCGAGAGTTTGCCGTGCTGCTGCGAGCGCAAGCCCAGCAATCGGGCGGTCACTTCGAGTTCAACACGATCGTGAGCCGCATCGAAGCGCTCACGCCAACGGGTTTCCAGCTGGAGCTCGTCCCCACTGCGTCCCGCACGAACAACGACAACGCGACCGCAACGACCCAGCGTTTCGATGCTGTGCTGATCTGCGCCGGTGCCGCCAGCTCGGGCTTGCTGGGCTCGCTCGGCTTGAAGGTGCCGCTGCAAACGGTGCGGGGTTGCACGCTGAGCGCCGCGGTGCGGGAACCCATGGACGCGCCTCAGTCCGCCGTGCTTGATGCGCGCCATGGGGTGTCGATCGCTCGCCTTGGCCAGCGCGTGCGGGTGGCCGGTGGCCGCGAATGGGGCCGCGACTCGAGTACGCCTTCCAAAGCAGGTTTGCAGCGCTTGTACCGCGCCTTGTCGGATTGGTTTCCGGGCGCAGTTCGACTGGGCGGTCCAGCCGGGAACGTTCAGGAATGGTGCGGCGCGCAGGCTACGCTTCCCGACGGCGCCCCAATGATTGGCGAGAGCCGCGTGCCGGGCCTCTGGCTGAACCTCGGTCACGGGCCGTGCGGCTGGTCCATGGCCTGCGGCGCTGCCCGCGTGCTGGCCGACCAGATCGGTGGACGCGCTCCCGACGTCGGGCTCGTTCAGTGTTCGCCCCAACGCTTCGGCATCTGAGCCAGACTGTGGCCCATGCGAACCATCACCGGCCACCATCGAGAACCCCTCCGCGGCACCGCCGGCACGCGCAGCCTTGAGCTCGCGGCGCAGGCCACACTGCCCGCGCACACGCTGATGGCCCGTGCCGGACTCGCCGTGGCCCGACTCGCCCGCGCACTGGCACCTCACGCGCGCTGCATCTGGGTGGCCTGCGGTCCGGGGAACAACGGGGGCGACGGCCTGGTCGCAGCCATGCACCTGCAGACCTGGGCCCGGGACACGGGCTTGCAGGTGATCGTCACGCACAGCCTTGGCTCACAGGTCAATGCTGGGCAATTACCGCCGGATGCGGCTCAAGCCTTGACAGAGGCTCGATCCGCCGGTGTGCTCATCCAGTCCGAGCCCCCCGCGTCGTTCGATCTCGCCATCGATGCCTTGTTGGGCGTTGGCGTGACCCGCCCCATCCACAGCACCTTGGCCACATGGGCGCGGATGCTCCGTTCCACCAGCGCACCCGTGTTGTGCGTGGACCTGCCCAGCGGGCTGCAGGCCGACACCGGCGCGTTGATGGCTGTCAACGACGCCGTTTCGCGAGCCGTCGAAGCAACACACCCGGGTCCGCGCCACACCCTGTCGCTCCTGACCTTGAAGCCTGGCCTGTTCACCCACCAGGGCCGGGACGCTGCGGGTCGGGTATGGTTTGACGATCTGGGTGTCAAGCCTGCCGACACAGTGCCTGTGACGGCCTGGCTGGCGGGCCGGGAGGCCCCCGCCGAAGGCAAAGCACACAGGACCCACGCCAGCCACAAGGGCAGCTTTGGCGACGTGGTGGTGATCGGAGGCCAGGGCATCGCCATCCACGGCGCCGGCATGACGGGGGCCGCAGTGCTCGCGGCGCGCGCAGCGCTGCACGCGGGAGCCGGGCGGGTGTTCGTGAGCCTGCTGGAGGGCGACTCGAACAACGAGACCACCTGGGACCCCGGGTGTCCGGAACTGATGTTTCGCCGACCTGCAGCTTTGCTGGAGAGCGCGTGGCTGCCACAGGCCAGCGTGGTCTGTGGATGCGGCGGCGGCCCATCGGTGGTCGCCGTGTTGCCCAGATTGTTGTCCAGCGTCGCTACTTTGGTGCTGGATGCCGACGCACTCAATGCCGTGGCCAACGACGAGGCCCTGCAAACGTTGCTGGCCCACCGCCAGAGTCAAGACTGGGTCACGGTGCTTACCCCGCACCCGCTGGAAGCCGCCCGGCTCCTCGGCTGCAGCACAGCGCAAATCATGGCCAACCGGCTGCTGGCTGCGCAGACCATCGCAGACCGGTTCCACGTGGTCTGTGTGCTCAAGGGGTCGGGCACGGTGATGGCTGCACCCCGCGAAACACCACTCATCAACCTTACAGGCAACGCCGCACTTTCCACAGCGGGTACCGGCGATGTGCTGGCGGGCATGATCGGCTCTGCCCTGGCCGGGCCGGGGACATCAACCCAGGATGCACTCGACCTGGTTTGCAGCGCCGTTTTTCAGCACGGCTGGTTGGCAGACCACTGGGCTGGCGCAACCCTGGTGGCTGGCGAGCTGGCCCGTCGCGTCAGACCCATGGTCTGACTGGCAAAGGCTCAGCCCAGAAGCATCAAGCCCACCTGCAGAAGGATGATGAGCACCAGCGCTGACAGGTCCACACCGCCAACCAAAGGGATCACACGCCGGATCGGACGCAGCAGCGGCGACACCAGGCGATCAAGCGTGCCCATCACCGGGGACTGTGGTTGCACCCAGGACAGGATCGCGTAGCCGATCAGCAAGATCATCAAACCCTGCAGCACAGTGCGCACCAGGATGCGCAGCGCCATGGAAAGCACCGTGATCAACCAGCTGGCGGGAGAGGCCGAGACTTCCGACACGCCTGCCGCCAGCAACAGCCAGATGCCGCCGTAGGCCAGTGCCAGCAAGATCGCCGACAGCAGACTCCCCCAGTCGACCCGGCTTTGCGCCAAGGCCCGCGGCAGGATGCGCCGCAGCGGCTGAACAAGCCAGTCCGTGACAGCGATCGCAAACCGACCGGGCTGTGCCGACATGTGTACGCGCAGGTGGTTCATCCAGGCGCGCAACAAAGCCATTGCCATCAGGAAGAAAAACAAGGTTTCAAGCAGGAAAAATACGATGCGCATGCGGTGCAGATCCGGTTGGGGATGCGGTAGAAGACAGTGGTCGCAAAGATCCGTAGTCTAGGGGGACCCGGGTAGGCATTGGCGCGGCGCGCCGCGCTCAGACCCCCAGTCTCAGCGGGGGCCTGGGCACACGTGGGTCCGGCTCAAGCCCGGCAGCCAGACGGATCATGGCCGCCTCGCGGGAGGCCTCCAGGAAGTCCAGCATGATCGGCGAGCTGTCTGCCAATGCCTGTCTGCCATGGTGGAACTCCGGATGCCACTGCACGCCGCGCGCATACGCATCGCCCGTCCAGCGGATAGCCTCCACCATGCCGTCCAGCGTCGACACCGCCTCCACCACCATGCCCTTGCCCAGCTCCGCTACCGCTTGGTGGTGAATGCTGGTCACTCGCAGTTGCGCGGCTTGAGGATAGAGCCTGGTCAGGGCTGTGCCCTGTACAAAGGTCACATCGTGCTCAAGCTGGTCGTACAGATCGGTGTCCACGTGGGCGTGGGCCGCCGGGCACTGAGTGGGAATGTCCTGGTAGAGCGTGCCGCCGAAGGCCACATTGAGCAACTGCGCACCGCGGCAAACGCCCAGCACTGGTTTCTTCTGCGCCAGAAAGGCCCGGAGCAAGGCCAGCTCGTACCTGTCACGAACCACGTCTCCCTGCCAGCGCGGGTCGATGGGCGTCTGCCCGTAGGTCTGCGGCGCCACATCGGCCCCGCCCTGCATCACCAGCGCATCGAGCTCCTGCACCACGTGTTCCACTTTGAGGTGGCGCGCAGCGTGTTTGCTGTCATGGGCGACCGCGGGCACCATGAAGGCAATGGCGCCGTGCTCCATGATCCAGTGCGCCAGCGACTGCTCGATGTACTGCAGGTTCTTGTTGCGAAACCCCAGCTCAGAGGGCACCTGATACAGCAATCGAGCCGACACGCCAATGCGCAACGGGCGCTCGGTGGGCACCTGCGCCACTTTGACACAGCGCTTTTTCGCCGGGGTCGAGGGAGCCTTGTTCAAGGCGGCGCTCACGGCCTTCGGCACGCTCAGCGCCGGCTCTTGCGCGGCTGATTGGCGGTGCTGCGGGCTGCACCGCGGTCCGCCTTCTTGCTCGCCGCCTTTTTCCCTGGCGCCTTGGTCTCCGTCACAGGCGCGCGTGGGGCGCGATCCTGTCGGCCCGCGGCAGTGCCGATCTCGGAGCCGCGTCCGCGTGGGGTTTTGCCGCCACGCCCTGCGCCAGCACTGCCCTCCGGGGTGCCCGACTGACCTGTCTTGTCGCGCATTGCACGCAGAACCAGATCGTCGTCACCGCTCACCAAGCGGAAGTCAATGCGCCGACCATCCAGATCCACGCGGCTCACCTGCACCTGGACGCGGCTGCCGAGCGCGTAGCGGATGCCGGTGCGTTCGCCGCGCAGCTCCTGACGCGCTTCGTCGAAACGGAAGTACTCGCCCCCGAGTTCGGTGATGTGCACCAGGCCTTCAACGTACATGGCGTCCAGTGTGACAAACAGGCCAAAACTGGTGACCGAACTCACCACACCACTGAATTCCTCGCCCAGGTGCTCGCGCATGTACTTGCACTTGAGCCAGGCTTCCACGTCGCGGCTCGCTTCGTCGGCGCGACGTTCGTTGGCGCTGCAGTGCAGCCCGGCAGCCTGCCAGGCCAGCGTGTCGACCGAAGGCTTCCTGGCTACCTCGCCCACCGCCAGTGGTTTGACACGGCTGGCCAGGCGCTTGCTCAGCTTGGCGTGTGCCTCACCCGGCGTGGGCAAAGCAGGCAACTCATAGCGCTTGCGCGCCAGGATGGCCTTGATCACACGGTGCACCAACAAGTCGGGGTAGCGACGGATCGGACTGGTGAAATGGGTGTAGGCCTCGAATGCCAAACCAAAGTGACCGCTGTTGATCGGGGTGTAGATCGCCTGCTGCATGGAGCGCAGCAGCATGGTGTGAATCTGCTGCGACTCTGGCCGATCCTTCGTGGCCGCTGCGATCTTCTGGAAGTCGGCCGGTTTGGGGTTGTCGCCGATGGTCTGCGGGACACCCATGGCTTTCAGGTAATTGCGCAGGATCTCCTGCTTCTCGGGCGTGGGGCCTTCGTGCACCCGGAACAAGCCGGTGTGCTTGCCTTCGCTGATGAAATCCGCCGAGCAGACGTTGGCCGCCAGCATGGCTTCTTCGATCACCTTGTGGGCGTCGTTGCGAGTGCGCGGAATGATCTTCTCGATGCGGCCTGACTCGTCGCAGACGATCTGTGTCTCGGTGGTTTCGAAGTCCACCGCGCCACGCTCGCCGCGCGCGGCCAGCAGAGCGCGGTACACGTCGTGCAGGTTGAGCAGGTAAGGCACCAGCGCCTTGCGCTGGCTTGCCTCGGGGCCACGCGTGTTCTGCAAAATGGCAGCCACTTCGGTGTAGGTAAAGCGCGCGTGGCTGAACATCACCGCCGCATAGAACTGGTACGCGTGCACCTCGCCCTTCGCGTTGACCAGCATGTCGCACACCATGCAGAGCCGCTCCACACCCGGGTTGAGCGAACACAGACCGTTGGAGAGCTTCTCCGGCAACATGGGGATCACGCGGCGGGGGAAATACACAGAGGTGGCGCGGTCGTAAGCGTCTACATCAATCGCCGAGCCCGTCTGCACATAGTTGCTTACATCGGCAATGGCCACCAGCAAACGCCAGCCCTTCCCTTTGCCGACCTTGGCCGGCTCGCAGTACACCGCGTCGTCAAAATCACGCGCGTCTTCGCCATCGATGGTGACCAGGGGCACATCACGCAGATCCACACGCCCCTTGTGATCGTCGGCACGCACATGGTCGGGCAGCGCTCGCGCCTGCGCCATCGCGGCATCAGAGAACTCGTGTGGCACACCATACTTGCGCACCGCGATCTCGATTTCCATGCCGGGGTCGTCGATCTCGCCCAGCACTTCCTTGACGCGACCAACCGGCTGCCCATACAACGCAGGCGGTTCGGTGAGCTGCACCACGACCACCTGGCCCGGCTTGGCCGAGCCTGTAGCGCCCTTGGGGATCAACACGTCCTGCCCATAGCGCTTGTCTTCAGGCGCCACCAGCCACACGCCGCTCTCTTGCAGCAGTCGGCCGATGATGGGGGAATCGGAGCGTTCGACGATTTCCGTCACACGTCCCTCGGGTCGACCCTTTCGGTCCAGACGGACGATCCTGGCCTTGACCCGGTCCTTGTGCAGCACCGCCCGCATCTCGTTGGAAGGCAGATAAATATCGGCCTGACCATCATCACGGATCACAAAACCATGGCCGTCCCTATGACCGGAAACGACACCTTCATATTCGGCCAACAGGCTGTTTTTTTCGTTCACTTTTTCTCTGCTATGATTGCGTTTTTCCTGAAATGCCCAGGTGGCGGAATTGGTAGACGCACTAGTTTCAGGTACTAGCGCTGAGAGGCGTGGAGGT